>NZ_CP109812.1:0-370000 GCF_020428325.2 Stenotrophomonas sp. SBJS02
GCCGCCGGCAACGCGATGCGCCAGGCCAATCCGGGCGCGAAGGTGCTGTACCTGCGTTCGGAACAGTTCTTCAGCGCGATGATCCGGGCCCTGCAGGAAAAGACCATGGATCAGTTCAAGCGCCAGTTCCAGCAGGTGGACGCGCTGCTGATCGATGACATCCAGTTCTTCGCCGGCAAGGACCGCACGCAGGAAGAGTTCTTCCACACCTTCAACGCGTTGTTCGATGGCAAGCAGCAGATCATCCTGACCTGCGACCGCTATCCGCGCGAAGTCGAAGGTCTGGAAGCGCGCCTGAAGTCGCGTCTTGCCTGGGGCCTGTCGGTCGCGATCGAACCGCCGGACTTCGAGACCCGCGCCGCGATCGTGCTGGCCAAGGCACGCGAACGTGGTGCGGAGATTCCCGATGATGTTGCGTTCCTGATCGCCAAGAAGATGCGCTCCAACGTGCGCGACCTCGAGGGTGCGCTCAATACCCTGACCGCCCGCGCCAACTTCACCGGCCGCGCGATCACCACCGAATTCGCCCAGGAAACCCTGCGCGACCTGCTGCGCGCCCAGCAGCAGGCGATCAGCATTCCCAACATCCAGAAAACCGTTGCCGACTACTACGGCCTGCAGATCAAGGATCTGCTGTCGAAGCGTCGGACCCGCTCGCTGGCCCGCCCCCGCCAGGTCGCCATGGCGCTGACCAAGGAACTGACCGAGCACAGCCTGCCCGAGATCGGCGACGCCTTTGCCGGTCGCGATCACACCACGGTGCTGCATGCCTGCCGCCAGATCCGGACCCTGATGGAAGCCGACGGCAAGCTCCGCGAGGACTGGGACAAGCTGATCCGGAAGCTGAGCGAATGATGCACGGATGCCGATGAGGCGTCATCGCACAAAACGGTGCAGAATCCGGTAGCAAGCGCGGGACACGTTGTGGATAAAAAAAGACGTCTGAAATCGCGTCGGATTTATCCACAGCTTTCCCCACCCTCTGGGGGTCGGTAATACAGAGGGTTTCGAGGTCTGAAATCCTTTTATTTACAAAGACTTAGCGTTGTTTTCCAGCGATTCTGTCTCTACCAGCACCACCAAGCTTTTGATTTATTCCACATTTT
Organism: Stenotrophomonas sp. SBJS02; assembly: GCF_020428325.2. Classification (NCBI taxonomy): domain Bacteria; kingdom Pseudomonadati; phylum Pseudomonadota; class Gammaproteobacteria; order Lysobacterales; family Lysobacteraceae; genus Stenotrophomonas; species Stenotrophomonas sp. SBJS02. Next base: position 1,107 of record NZ_CP109812.1, read on the forward strand.
TTAAAGCATAGGGGCACGGAACCACATGCGTTTCACACTGCAGCGCGAAGCCTTTCTCAAGCCGTTGGCACAGGTCGTCAACGTGGTCGAACGCCGCCAGACCCTTCCGGTTCTGGCCAATTTCCTGGTCCAGGTGCAGAACGGCCAGCTGTCGCTGACCGGTACCGACCTGGAAGTGGAGATGGTGTCGCGGATCGCGGTTGAAGATGCCCAGGACGGCGAAACCACCATTCCCGCCCGCAAGCTGTTCGAGATCATCCGCGCCCTGCCCGATGGCAGCCGGATCACCGTCTCGCAGACAGGTGACAAGATCACCGTGCAGGCCGGTCGCAGCCGTTTCACCTTGGCCACCCTGCCCTCCAATGATTTCCCTTCGGTTGACGAAGTGGAAGCCACCGAGCGCGTGGCCATCGGCGAAGCGACCCTGAAGGAGCTGATCGAGCGCACCGCGTTCGCAATGGCCCAGCAGGACGTGCGCTACTACCTCAACGGTCTGCTGTTCGACCTGCGCGGTGATGCACTGCGTACCGTTGCCACCGACGGCCACCGCCTGGCTCTTTGTGAAACCGACCTGGCCAAGCCCAGCGGTTCCAAGCGCCAGATCATCGTGCCGCGCAAGGGCGTGACCGAACTTCAGCGCCTGCTGGAGAGCGGCGATCGCGAGATCGAGCTGGAAGTCGGCCGCAGCCACGTGCGCGTCAAGCGCGACGATGTCACCTTCACCTCCAAGCTGATCGACGGCCGTTTCCCGGATTACGAAGCGGTGATCCCGATCGGTGCCGACCGCGAAGTGAAGGTTGATCGTGAAGCACTGCGTGCCTCGCTGCAGCGTGCTGCGATCCTGTCCAACGAGAAGTACCGCGGTATCCGCGTGGAAGTCTCGCCGGGCAACCTGAAGATCAGCGCGCACAACCCGGAGCAGGAAGAAGCCCAGGAAGAGATCGAAGCCGACACCACGGTCAGCGATCTGGCCATTGGCTTCAACGTGAACTACCTGCTGGATGCCCTCTCCGCCCTGCGCGACGAGGAAGTGATCATCCAGCTGCGCGACTCCAACTCCTCGGCGCTGGTGCGTGAATCCAGCAGCGAGAAGTCGCGCCACGTGGTGATGCCGCTGCGTCTCTGACTGCAGCCTGTTCCACGTGGAACCGAAGGACGCCCGGGATTTTCCCGGGCGTTTTTTTTTGCAGGTTCCACGTGGAGCATCGGGGATCGCGGAATCTCTAGGTCTGGGCGAATGCCTTGCTCGAGATTGCTGCTTGGCGATTGTTCTTGGTTGCCCCTCCGATGCAATCGGCCCTGCGCGGTAGGAATCCAGGTTGCTGACTTGGGCGCTGCCCAGCCAACTTCGATCGAGTAAGCAGTTCCGGGTCTTCAGCCTGATCGCAGGTGACTCGATCTGGTCGGATGGATGAAGCGGATCGCAACCGCTATCGCAGTGGTTGCTTCATCTGCAGACGTCACTGTCCACAGGCCTGGTTGGGCCTGATCAGGGCTGGCCTAGCTTCTAAATCTGGGTATAAATCTAAAGCATGGTGGTGATGGTAGGCCCAGATTTCGTGGAAAAATGCATTATCCAATTGATTTTTAAGAGATTTATGCAGATGAAACCCCCTGTATAGAGGCCCCTCAGGCTGGGGGGGAACCTGTGGATAGTTTCGCAGGTCGGGCAAAAGGGCTTTTTTTATCCACAGTTTGCCCATACCTTGTGTATAAGTCATACAGGCCCGCTGTGGACAGCGTGAAACGAATGGGCTGAATTCTTTGAAATCTGTGGAACCCTCCACGGCATCGCATCGTAGATTTCAAGAAATCTGCGCGGTGTTCGCGCAACCCACCGTCGGGGCACCTGGCGATGCTTGCGGAATGAGGCTGAAATCACTGAAATCTGAGGGCCTGCACCCTGCGCCGCCGCTCAGAATTCAAGGATTCCGGGGCATATCCAGACCCAGGCGAGCACAGGTGAGGGAGCGCCACCACGTGGAACACGCGTAGGGCTGCCAGGCGGAGGCTTCAGCACAGTGGCGATGTCTGGCGCGCCACGGCTGGCTTGACCGATGCAGTAAGCTGATGGATTCCCTGCCCCACTACCGCCTCGTGCGGATGGTCTTTCGCGCCCCATGCTTATCCGCCGCCTCGCCTTGCACCAACTGCGTCGCTTCAGTGCGGTGGACCTGTCGCCCCAGCCGGGATTGAACCTGCTGACCGGCGACAATGGTGCCGGAAAGACCAGCGTGCTCGAAGCCCTGCACCTGATGGCCTACGGGCGCAGCTTCCGTGGCCGGGTGCGCGACGGTCTGGTGCGCCAGGGTCAGGAAGCGCTGGAAATCTTCGTGGAATGGGACGAACAGCGTGCCGATCACCCGCCCCACCGCCGAAAGGCCGGGCTGCGTCACAGCGGCCAGGACTGGAAGGGGCGATTGGATGGCGAAGATGTCGCGCAGCTGGGTAATCTCTGCGCAGCGCTGGCGGTGGTGACGTTCGAGCCCGGGAGCCACGCACTGGTCAGCGGGGGCGGAGAACCCCGCCGCCGCTTCCTCGATTGGGGCTTGTTCCACGTGGAACCGGATTTTCTATCGCTGTGGCGCCGCTACTCCCGTGCGCTGAAGCAGCGCAATGCCCTGCTCAAGCAGGGCGGGCCGTCGCGGATGCTCGATACCTGGGACCATGAGTTGGCCGAGGCCGGAGAACCGTTGACCAGCCGCCGTCAGCACTATCTGGAGCGTCTTCAACAGCGCACGGTGGCGTTGGCCGCCAGCCTGGCTCCGCAACTCGGCATCCAGGGACTGGAACTGAGCCCCGGTTGGCGGCGGCATGAGCTTCCCTTGGCCGATGCCCTGCTTTTGGCCCGGGAACGTGACCGGCAGGCCGGATACACCTCGGTCGGTCCACATCGGGCGGACTGGAGTGTGGATTTCCATAGCATTCCGGGACGTGATGCGCTGTCCCGCGGTCAGGCCAAGCTGACGGCATTGGCTTGCCTGCTGGCACAGGCCGAAGACTATGCGGAACAGCGCGGCGAATGGCCGGTGATCGCTCTGGACGATCTGGCCTCGGAGCTGGATCGCACCCACCAGGCGCGGGTACTGGAGCGCCTGCTCAGTGGGCCGGCACAGATCTTCATCACTGCCACTGAAACTCCGGCGGCGCTGCAGGACCTGACCCACATCGCCCGGTTCCACGTGGAACATGCACAGATCGTGGCTGTGCCATAGTGGGCACATCAGGGCCGTTAGACCCCGGCTGGTATAATTCGGGTTGGAACCCTTTCATTCTCGGCACATCGCTCCACGCGGTGGCCGACCTGCGGAGCCTACGGCAAGCGCAATGAGCGACGAACAGAACACCCCGGCAAACAACGGCAATTACGACGCCAACAGCATTACCGCCCTGGAAGGCCTGGAGGCTGTCCGCAAGCGTCCCGGCATGTACATCGGCGACGTGCATGACGGCACCGGTCTGCACCACATGGTGTTCGAGGTCGTCGACAACTCGATCGACGAAGCGCTGGCCGGCCACGCCGACCACGTAGCCGTGACGATCCACGCCGATGGCTCGGTCTCGGTGTCCGACAACGGCCGTGGCATCCCGACCGGCAAGCACGAGCAGATGAGCGCCAAGCTCGGTCGCGAAGTGTCTGCCGCCGAAGTGGTGATGACTGTCCTGCACGCAGGCGGCAAGTTCGACGACAACAGCTACAAGGTTTCCGGCGGCCTGCACGGCGTAGGCGTCAGCGTGGTCAATGCGCTGTCGCAGAAGCTGCTGGTGGACGTGTTCCAGAACGGCTTCCACTACCAGCAGGAATTCAGCAACGGCGCCGCAGTGACCGCGCTGGCCAAGCTGGAAACCACCACCAAGCGCGGTACCACCGTGCGCTTCTGGCCGTCGACCGTCGCCTTCCACGACAACGTGGAGTTCCACTACGACATCCTCGCCCGCCGCCTGCGCGAACTGTCCTTCCTCAATTCCGGCGTCAAGATCGTGCTGGCCGATGAGCGCGGCGAAGGCCGTCGCGACGATTTCCACTACGAAGGCGGCATCCGCAGCTTCGTGGAGCATCTGGCCCAGTTGAAGACCCCGCTGCACCCGAACGTCATCTCGGTCACCGGCGAGCACAACGGCATCGTTGTGGATGTAGCGCTGCAGTGGACCGACTCCTATCAGGAGACGATGTACTGCTTCACCAACAACATTCCGCAGAAGGACGGTGGTACCCACCTGGCCGGTTTCCGCGGTGCCCTGACCCGTGTGCTCAACAACTACATCGAGCAGAACGGCATCGCCAAGCAGGCCAAGATCAACCTCACCGGCGATGACATGCGCGAAGGCATGATCGCGGTGCTGTCGGTGAAGGTGCCGGATCCGAGCTTCTCCAGCCAGACCAAGGAAAAGCTGGTCAGCTCCGACGTGCGCCCGGCGGTGGAAAACGCCTTCGGTGCGCGCCTGGAAGAGTTCCTGCAGGAGAACCCGAACGAAGCCAAGGCGATCGCCGGCAAGATCGTTGACGCCGCGCGTGCACGTGAAGCGGCGCGCAAGGCCCGCGACCTGACCCGCCGCAAGGGCGCGCTGGATATCGCCGGCCTGCCGGGCAAGCTGGCCGACTGCCAGGAAAAGGATCCGGCGCTGTCCGAACTGTTCATCGTCGAGGGCGACTCGGCAGGTGGCTCGGCCAAGCAGGGCCGCAACCGCAAGAACCAGGCCGTGCTGCCGCTGCGCGGCAAGATTCTCAACGTGGAACGCGCACGTTTCGACCGCATGCTGTCCTCCGACCAGGTCGGTACGCTGATCACCGCGCTGGGCACCGGCATCGGCCGTGACGAGTACAACCCGGACAAGCTGCGTTACCACAAGATCATCATCATGACCGACGCCGACGTCGACGGCGCCCACATCCGCACCCTGCTGCTGACGTTCTTCTATCGTCAGATGCCGGAGCTGATCGAGCGGGGTTACGTCTACATCGGCCTGCCGCCGCTGTACAAGATCAAGCAGGGCAAGCAGGAGCTGTACCTGAAGGACGACCCGGCGCTGGACAGCTACCTGGCCAGCAGCGCAGTGGAAAACGCTGCGCTGGTACCGGCCACCGGCGAGCCGGGCATTGAAGGCCTGGCCCTGGAAAAGCTGCTGCTGACCTACGCCGCCGCGCTGGATTCGATCGAACGCAACGCGCATCGCTACGACCGCAACCTGCTCGAAGCGCTGGTCGATTTCGTGCCGATGGATCTGGACAGCCTGCGCAATGCCGGCGAAGGCGAAGGCCTGGATGCCTTGGCCAAGCGCCTCAACCAGGGCAGCCTGGGCAGCCCGCGCTTCAGCCTGGAACTGCAGGAACCGAACGATGAGCGCCCGGCCGCCGTGCTGGTGACCCGTCGCCACATGGGCGAACAGCATATCCAGGTGCTGCCGATGTCGGCCTTCGAAAGCGGCGAACTGCGCGCGATCCACCAGGCGTCGAAGCTGCTGCACGGTCTGGTGCGCGAGGGCGCGACCATTTCCCGCGGCGCCAAGTCGATCGAAGTCGACAGCTTCGCCAAGGCGCAGAACTGGCTGCTCGAGGAGGCCAAGCGCGGCCGCCAGATCCAGCGATTCAAGGGCCTGGGTGAAATGAATCCGGAGCAGCTGTGGGACACCACGGTGAATCCGGAAACCCGTCGACTGCTGCAGGTACGCATCGAAGACGCTGTCGCTGCCGACCAGATCTTCAGCACCCTGATGGGCGATGTCGTCGAACCGCGTCGCGACTTCATCGAAGACAACGCGCTGAAGGTCGCAAACCTGGATATCTGACACAATCGGGACACGGCCGGTGCGCGGGGAGGCGCGCCGGCCTTCGACCCTTGAACGCAGGTACCTGATGTCCGCATCCGCCCCGGTTTCCGCCCCGCCCCCGATTCCGCCGGCTTCGGTCGCGCCGCGTGCCGGTTCCCCGTTGGCGGGCTTCTTCATTGACCTGGGCATTGCCGCCGTCACCCTGTTCGGCCTGAGCATGATCACCGGGCTTTTGTGGGGGTTCTACCGCGCGATCATGGTCAGTCGTGCCAACGCGGAGGCCAATGGCGGCGTGCTGTCGCCTGATGCAATCGGCGCGGCGGTTGGCCAGCCGGGTGCGCTGGCGCAGATCCTGATGGCGTTGATTGCCACCGGAGGCGCCGCACTGCTGTTGTACTTCTGGCGCCGTCCCGCCAATGCGGACGAACGCCTCGCCTCCCGCCAGGCACTGCGGCGGCCCTCGACCTGGGGCTGGACACTGCTGGTGGCCACGCTGATCGTGCTCGGCAGCAACGGCATCGCGTTCCTGGCCAGGCAGTTCGGCATCGAGCCGGTGCCGACCAACGTGGAACTGATGCAGAACGCGATCGCGCGTTTCCCGCTGTTCCTGGTGCTGTTTGCCGTGGTGCTTGCCCCGGCTTACGAGGAGCTGCTGTTCCGCCGCGTGTTGTTCGGGCGCCTGTGGCAGGCGGGCCGCCCCTGGCTGGGCATCATCCTCAGCAGCCTGGCCTTCGCGCTGGTGCATGAAGTGCCCGGCCTGAGCAAGAATTCGCTGCTGGGGATGGCCCAGTTGTGGCTGGTCTATGGCGGCATGGGCGCCGCGTTCTGCTGGCTCTACCAGCGCACCGGTACGCTGTGGGCGGCGATCACCGCGCATGCGCTGAACAATGCTGTCGCGCTTGCCGCGATGGTGTTCCTGGGGTCAACGTAACGCCGTGTCCGCTTGACGAAAGATTAAGCCGCTACGCTACACACTGCGCATATGAACGCGGGGGAGCTTCCATGAAACAACTGCTGCTGGCCCTTGTCATCACCACCCTGGTCAGCGCCTGCGCGACCACGACGTCGCCGACCGGGCGCCGGCAGATGGTGGGCGGCGTATCACAGGCGCAGCTGGACCAGCTGGGTGCACAGGCGTTCGCCGAAACCAAGCAGAAGGAAAAGATCAGCACCGACGGCCGCCAGAACGGCTACGTGCAGTGTGTGGTCAACGCGCTGGTCGCGCAGCTGCCTGCCCAGTACCGTGGCGTACGGTGGGAGACCGCGGTGTTCGTCGACAAGGAGCCCAATGCCTTCGCCCTCCCCGGCGGCAAGGTGGGCGTGAACACCGGCATCTTCACCGTCGCCAAGAACCAGGACCAGCTGGCTGCCGTAATCGGCCACGAAATCGGCCATGTCATCGCTCGCCACCACGAAGAGCGCATCACCCGGCAGATGGGCGCGCAGACCGGCCTGGCCGTGCTCGGCGCGCTCGCCGGGGCCGCCTACGGCGAGGGTGCCGCCAGCACCGTGAACCAGCTTGGCGGGATGGGCGCGCAGACCGCCTTCCTGCTGCCCGGCTCGCGCACCCAGGAGAGCGAGGCCGATGTGATCGGCCAGCGACTGATGGCCCAGGCCGGCTTCAACCCGGCCCAGGCGGTCGATCTGTGGCAGAACATGATGGCCGCCAGTGGCGGTCGCAGCCCACAATGGCTCTCCACGCACCCTGACCCGGCCAACCGGATCCAGGAACTGCGGCGCGATGCACCGGCTCTGACGCCGGTCTATCAGCAGGCGCAGGCGGCCGGACTGCGGCCAAAGTGCGGATGAGTGCGCAGTTTTATGCTGTATTGCAGCACATAAAACGATTTCTCACGCCATCTGTTTCTGATACGTTTGGCGGCTCAGATTTTTCTGACAGTCCGACTTTGCCGCTAACCGGCGGTTCGATCGAGGTGAACGATGATTTTCCGTAACCACAAAGCTGTGCTTTCCGTCCTCGTCGCGACCGCCCTGACCGGCGCCGTGGTCACCGATGCCTTCGCGCAGTCCTCGCGCTCCTCCGAGCGCGGCAACCGCGGCGGCAAGCAGGCCAAGGCCGAGGTGCTGTACCCGAACGCGACCCGCCAGGAGCCGACGGTCAAGGCTTCGGCCAAGCTGGGCAGCAAGCTGCAGAAAATGATCGACAGCTACAACAAGGAAAAGTTCCCGGAGACCCGCACGCAGGCCGACGCCATCCTGGCTGACAGTGCCGCGAACGAGTACGACAAGTCGCTGGCCGCACAGCTGGCCTCGCAGGCCGCCTACCAGACCGACGACACCGCAGCGGCGATCGCCTACCTGAAGCAGGTCCTGCAGTTCAACGGCCTGGACAACAACGGCCACTTCCAGTCGATGCTGATGCTGGGCCAGCTGGAACTGCAGGAAGACAAGACCGCCGAAGGCCTGGCCACTCTCGACAAGTACTTCGCCGAGAGCAAGTCGACCAAGCCGGAAGAGCTGATCGCCAAGGGCCAGGCGCTGTACCAGCTGGAGCGCTACCAGGAAGCGATTCCGGTGCTGAAGCAGGCCATCGCTGGCTCGACCGAACCGAAGGACAACTGGAACCAGCTGCTGATGGCGGCCCTGTCCGAAGCCGGCCAGTCCGGTGAAGCGGTCAAGGAAGCCGAGGCCCTGGCTGCCAAGAACCCCAACGACAAGAAGGCCCAGCTGAACCTGGCCAGCATGTACATGCAGGCCGACCAGATGGACAAGGCGGCTGCGGTGATGGACAAGCTGCGCAGCAGCGGCCAGCTCACCGAAGAGCGCGAGTACAAGCAGCTGTACTCGATCTATGCCAACACCGAACACAAGGAAAAGGACGTCATCGCGGTCATCAACGAAGGGTTGCAGAAGGGCATCCTGAAGCCGGACTACCAGGTCTACCTGGCGCTGGCCCAGTCCTACTACTACTCCGACCAGGTGCCGCAGGCGATCGATGCGTGGCAGAAGGCTGCCCCGCTGTCCAAGGACGGTGAGACCTACCTGAACCTGGCACGCGTCCTGCATGCCGAAGGTCGCATCCCGGAGGCCAAGCAGGCCGCCCAGCAGGCGCTGGCGAAGGGTGTGAAGAACCAGGCTGATGCCAAAAAAATCATCAACCTGAAGTAAGTAGGAATAACGCCTGAATGCCTGCCCAGTTGATGCGCAGGCGCTCAGGATTGGTATAAGCTTGGAGGTTCCTGCGGTGTCATGCACCGCTGATCAGGGATTCCGCCCCCGGCATCCCGGCCCCACTATTGAGCTCTTGGCGCATGACGGAACAACTAGTCGTTCACCGGTACGAACAACCCGATGACAAGGGGCTGAGCTGGCCTCGCATCGTCGGCATCGCGTTTGTAATCGCCCTGCATCTGGCCGCCTTCATGATGCTCCTGATCCCCGCCGTGGCCCCCAAGGCCGTGGCTGAGAAGGAGCGTAACGTCATGGTGACCATCGTCGACGCACCGCCGCCGCCGCCCCCGCCGCCGCCGCCGCCGCCGCCGACAGATACTCCGCCGCCGCCGGTGAAGAATCTGTCGCCGCCGAAGCCGTCGCCGGTCCCGCCGCCGCCGCAGGCGCCGGTCGTGGACGTGCCGGAACCGCGCCCGAGCGATATCGTCACCCCGCCGTCGCCGCCCGCGCCGCCGGCACCTGCGACCTCGATCGAGGCCAGCGTGGACATCTCGTCGAAGGCCATGAATCCGCCGCGCTACCCGCCGGCAGCCTTCCGCGCTGGTATCCAGGGCGAAGTGATCCTGATCATTGATGTCGATGCCAGCGGCAACGTCACCAATGTCACGGTGGAAAAGTCCAGCCGTAACCGCGACCTGGACCGTGCTGCGATGGAAGCGGCTCGCAAGTGGCGCTTCAACGCCGCTGAATCTGGCGGTAAGAAGGCGGCAGGTCGCGTTCGCGTCCCGGTCAACTTTGCGCTGAACTGATGCGTCCGGGTGGCCGCCTGGCCACCCCCGCTCCCGGTTCGATTGTTTAGCTTAGCTACACCCTTTATCACCACACACAACAAAGGTAAGCGTCATGCTGCAGGAAATTTTCATCGCCGCTGCTGCCGGGGGCAATCCGTCCAACGCCCTGTCGCAGATGGGCTTCGAGCACCTGATCCACGAAATGACCACCAAGCCGGGTGATTTCGCGGTTTCCTGGGTCGTGCTGCTGACCCTGATCGCCATGTCGGCCATGTCCTGGTACTGGACCGTCATCAACATCTTCCGTGCCACCCGCCTGAAGAGTGCCGCCGATCGCGTCGTCAGCCTGTTCTGGGATACCCCGAACGCGCAGGACGCCATCCGTGCGATGGAAGAGCAGCCGGCTTCCGAGCCGTTCTCCAAGATCGCCCTGGACGCTGCCCAGGCTGCTGCCCACCACCAGCGCGCTGAAGGCGGCGCCACCGGCGGCGTGGGTGAGAACCTGAGCCGTTCGGAGTTCGTCGACCGCGCTCTGCGTCAGGCCGTCACCCGCGAAAGCAACAAGCTGCAGTCGGGCATGACCCTGCTGGCCACCGTCGGTGCAACCGCTCCGTTCGTCGGTCTGCTGGGTACCGTGTGGGGCATCTACGGCGCGCTGATCAAGATCGGTGCCACCGGCTCCGCTTCGATCGACGCCGTTGCCGGCCCGGTGGGTGAAGCGCTGATCATGACCGCGATCGGTCTGTTCGTCGCGATCCCGGCTGTGTTCGCCTTCAACTTCTTCAGCAAGATCAACAGCGCGACCATCAGCAAGTTCGATACCTTCGCGCACGACCTGCACGACTTCTTCGCCACCGGCTCGCGCGTCCGCTAATTGCGGCGCGCGTCACCCTGCGACGAACGTAAGTAGTCACCAAGATCTAGACGGAGCCCGTTATGGCTTTCAGTAGTGGTAACAGCGGCGGCCCCATGGCCGACATCAACGTTACGCCCCTCGTGGACGTGATGCTGGTGCTGCTGATCATCTTCATCATCACGGCGCCCCTGATGTCCCACAAGGTCAAGGTGGATCTGCCGGAAGCCAACCTGATCCAGAAGCCGGAAGACGCTGAAAAGCGTTCCGGACCGATCACCCTGGCAGTCAAGGAAGACGGCTCGATCTACTGGAACGACGAAGAAATCAACAAGCAGACTCTCGAGTCGCGCTTGGCGACCGCCGCCCAGCAGACCCCGCAGCCGCCGCTGAACCTGCGTGGTGACCGCACCACCAAGATGCGCGTCATCAACGACCTGACCAAGGTCGCGCAGGAGCAGGGCATGCTGGACGTCGGCTTCGTCGCGACCAAAGAAAAGGGGCAATAAGCCATGGCATTCAGTAGTGGTGGTGGCAAGGGCCCCATGGCAGACATCAACGTCACGCCCCTCGTGGACGTGATGCTGGTTCTGCTGATCATCTTCATCGTGACCGCGCCGATCATGACGTACCCGATCGCCGTGGACCTGCCGCAGCGCGTGCTCAATCCACCGCCGCAGCTGGTCGAACCGCCGCCGCCGATCGAACTGAAGATCGACGCCAGCAACCAAGTCTCGTGGAACAACAGCCCGATCAATACCAGCGAGCTGCAGCAGCGGATGGAGCAGGAGGTCCAGCGTGACCCGACCAACCAGCCGGAACTGCGCATCGACGCCAGCCCGGATTCCGAGTACGACGTGATGGCCAAGGTTCTGGCCGCCGCGAAGAATGCTCAGATGAAGAAGATCGGTTTTGTGCAGCAGTAATCGCTACACCGCAACACAACAGTCATGACGCGACTGCAGACGCCCCTGGAAACAGGGGCGTTTTTCATGCCGGATGGCCGGGGCCGCTATGATCGGCGGATGCTCGCCCTCTTCGACTCCCTACGCCACTGGCTTGACGGCATCGCCCATCTCGGCACGATCCTGGCGGTGGCCTACCTGCTGTACCTGTTCGCGCTGGCAGGCTGGATCATGCTGCAGAAGCGCGAACCGGTGGCCACGCTGAGCTGGATCCTGTCACTGGCGCTGCTGCCCTACCTGGGTCTCTTCATCTACTACCTGCTGGGCCCGCAGAAGGTGAAGCGGCAGCGCCTGCGCCGTGGCCGCGCGCGGTCGGGCATGGAGCACTACAGCGACGTCTGCCCGCCCGATGCCGACTGCACCGAGCTGGCCAAGATCGCCCAGGCCACGACAGGGCTTGCGCCGAGCAGCGCCACCGAAGTGACCTGGCTGGTGGACGGCGCGGCGACCTACGCGGCGCTGCTTGAGGCCGTCGCGCAGGCACGCGACCACGTGCATCTGGAGTACTACATCTTCAACCCGGACCATGCCGGCACCGCCCTGCGTGACGCCCTGGTCGAGCGCGCACAGGCCGGCGTGCAGGTGCGCCTGCTGCTCGATGCCGTGGGCTCTTCCGCCCTGCCCCGCCGCTTCCTGCAGCCGCTGCTCGACGCCGGTGGTGAAGCGATCTGGTTCCACCCACGGCAGCTGCTGAAGCCCTTCAAGCGCCCTGGTTGAACCTGCGCACCCACCGCAAGCTGGTGATCGTCGATGGCCGGCTGGCGTTTACCGGTGGCATCAACATCACCGACGACGAGGACGAAAGCCGCAAGTCGGACGCCTACCGCGACCTGCACATGCGCATCCGCGGCCATGTAGTGCGCAGCCTGCAGCTGGTATTTGCCGAGGACTGGCTCTACGCCAGCGGGCAGGATCCCTCGCGCATGGACATCGCCCGCCTGTGGCCAGCCGACATGCCGCTGCGCGGCGACGGTGCGATCAACGCCCAGGTGCTGGTATCCGGCCCGGACTCGGGCTGGGAAACCATCCACCGCCTGCACGTGGCAGCCATCCAGGAAGCACACGAGCGCGTGTGGCTGGTGACGCCCTACTTCGTGCCCGGCGAAGCGGCGCGGATGGCCCTGACTTCGGCCGCGCTGGGCGGCCTGGACGTGCGCCTGCTGGTGCCGAAGATGAGCGACTCCTGGTTCGTCACCCAGGCCGCACGCTCCTATTTCGACGAGCTGCTGCACGCCGGGGTAAAGATCTACGAGTACGGCCCACGCATGCTGCATACCAAGGCCTTCATCGCCGATGACGATGTCTGCATCGTCGGCAGCGCCAACTTCGACCACCGCAGCTTCCGGCTGAACTTCGAGCTGTCGATGATGATCAGCGACCGTGACCGCGTCGCCGCGCTGGCCGAACTGCTGCAGGGCGAATTCGACCGTTCCACGCGGGTGCACGACCAGGCCGGCCGCTCGTTGTGGCTGCACCGCTTGCCCGAGGCCTTCGCCCGGCTGGCCTCGCCGCTGCTCTGACGCAGCGCTACACTGCGGCGATCACCCGGGGAGCCCGACTATGTACTGGTTGTACCTGCTGCTGGCGCTGGGCTGCTTTGCCTTCGCCCTGAAGACGCCCAGCGCGGGGCTGATGAGCCTGTGCCTGCTGGCCGCCCTCGCCTTCCTGCTGGCCTGGGTGCGCGGCCGCTACGTGGCCCGCTTCGGCGACCTTCAGCGCGACCCCGCCACCCTGGTCGATGCCGAGGAGCTGCGCCGCCTGCGCGAGCAGGCCCAGGCCCGCCGCAACGAAGACGCCAACGATCACGATCCGTCCCCTCTTTCCAAGTAGTTCCGTTCCATGACCCAGCTCAGCGTCAACGTCAACAAGATCGCCGTCCTGCGCAATTCGCGCGGCGGTGCCGAACCGGACGTGGTGCGTGCCGCCCAGGCCTGCCTGGATGCCGGTGCGCATGGCATCACCGTGCACCCGCGGCCGGACCGCCGCCATATCACCGCCGAGGACGTGCTGGCGCTGTCCATGCTGACCCGCGTGCGGGGTGTCGAGTTCAACATCGAAGGCAACCCGTTCGCGCCACCGCGCGAGGGCTACCCAGGCCTGCTGCCGCTGTGCGAACAGACCCGCCCGGCGCAGGCCACCCTGGTGCCGGATGGCGATGGGCAGATCACGTCCGATCACGGTTTTGACTTCGAGCGCGATGCCGAGCGACTGCGCCCGCTGGTTGCGGAACTGAAAGCACTGGGCTGTCGCGTCAGCCTGTTTGTCGACGCGGGCAACCCACTGCTGGAGCAGGCGGCCGAAGTCGGCGCCGATCGCATCGAGCTGTATACCGGCCCCTATGCGGAAGCCCACGCGGCCGGCGATGCCGACGCGATGCTGGCGCTGTTCGCCACCGCCGCGCGCCGTGCGCAGGCAGTGGGACTGGGGGTCAACGCCGGCCATGACCTGTCGCAGGACAACCTGCGTGACTTCCTGGCCCACGTGCCGGAGGTGCTGGAGGTGTCGATCGGCCACGCGCTGATCGGCGAGGCGCTGTATGACGGACTGGATGCCACGGTGCGCGGGTATCTGGCGTTGCTTTGATGCATTGCAGCCGAGCGTCGGCTCGGCTCTACAAAGTCTCTGCATCAACTGTAGAGCCGAGCCCATGCTCGGCTCAGCACCGCCCTGAACCCTTCAGGCGACCGTCGCAGCCATTGAGACAGCCTTGGCGTACCTTGACGCAATGGGTATTGCGATCAAGGGCCGAGGTTCCACGTCCCACCTTGCCGGGCGCTTTGAAAGCACCGTCAGCGAGGCGGTGGACGACGGCTGGGCGGTCGACGAGAGCGATGAGTTCCTTGCCCCGCGCCTGCGCACCGAAGTGCGCGTCGAAACCGCGCGCAGCATCATCACCCGCAACACCTCGCCCGACGTCGGCTTCAGTCAATCGGTGAATCCCTATCGTGGCTGCGAGCACGGTATCAATACCCCCTGATTGTTCACCAGACAAATGGATATAGATCAATAGTTTAGCGGAGTATCAGTAAACACATCGGCTTGGCAGGAGCGCGCGCAGCAACGGCGAGCTCGCCCCTCTCGGACGAGCTGGCCCTCGCTTTTTAGCTGCGAAGAAAGTTAGAGACCTGCGGCGCGTAGCAAGGCTGACATCGACGTGCCCAGACCATCAGCCACGCGCTCCAAGGTAGCGAGAGTGACGTTCTTTTCGCCACGTTCGATCTTGCTGTAGTAGGCGCGGTGCATTTCGATGTGGTCAGCAAAGACTTCCTGGCTGACACCCAGAGCAATACGATGCGCGCGGATCACATCTGCAAGTTTCGCTTGATTCGTATGCTCGACCATACGAAGCAGCTTGTGGTCCCGGTACTTTAAAGACTACGCCTCTAAAGGTAGTCTACTTATAAGTACTAATTGCCCATCTCATGAACTTTTACCTCGTATGTCCGGAACTGGAGTTCACGCTTGAGGTTCCCTTCTCGCCCATGGGCAGGGAGCAAGTTGCAATGCAGGTGCGTCGGATGCAGGAGGAGGAAGGGCAAGCCAGGGGCTTCGAATGCCGCTTGGCAGAAGAGCTGTCAAAGCTCATCCCGCAACTCACAGATTGGGACATCAAGCCACCCACGGGTGCACAGATGGCGTACGCGACTTCGCTCTGCGCGCAGTTGGGTATTCAACTGCCTGCAGCAACACGTCGATCGCGTGCATTGATGCAAACCTTCTTGGCCGAAGCCAAAGCGCTCCACGGCCAACGTAGCTGACAAAGACTGCACAAGCCGAAGTTGTGGATAAGTTTGGGTAAAACTTTCTCGCCAGATTACCCAATGGCCTACAGCTAGCTGAATTCCAGGGTGTTGCGGTGGTTGTGGTTAGCAATAATACTAACAACCTAATCTTCCCAAGTTGTTGCCATGGAACAGGATGCTCGAAAGGCCCAAGTTCCCCTCAAAGGTAGAGGGGCAGCATCGCGTGTCGCGAGCCGTTTCGATACCACTGCAACAGTGGGAATCGACGATGGCTGGGAATCGGTCTACCAGGAGATGGAAGACGCGCCGCAGTTGAGAACTCAGGTACAGGAAGAGCGAGCGCGAACGGTGATCAGCCGCAACACATCCCCCGACGTTGGCTTCAGCGCGTCGGTAAATCCGTACCGCGGCTGCGAGCATGGGTGCGTTTACTGCTTTGCCCGCCCCTCCCATTCCTACTTGAGCCTTTCACCGGGCTTGGACTTCGAGACGCGCCTATTTGCAAAGACGAATGCCCCGGAGCGGCTCAGAGCGGAAATTAGCAAGTCGAACTACAAGTGCGCCCCAATTGCTCTGGGAATAAACACAGACGGCTATCAGCCGATTGAAAGGAACTACCAAATTACACGCCAATGCCTTGAGGTGCTTGCTGATGCCAAGCATCCGGTGAGCTTCGTCACCAAGAGCGCGCTGATCACCAAGGACATCGAACTGCTGGCGTCGATGGCCAAGGACAGGTTGGTTACGGTCTACTTCTCGGTCACTACGCTCGACAGGAAGCTATCGGCAAAGCTGGAACCGCGAGCTGCCGCTCCCCACGCCAGGCTGCGAGCAATGAATCAGCTGCACGATGCAGGGGTCCCGGTTGGGGTTCTGATCGCGCCTGTCATACCCATGATCACGGACCATGACCTAGAAGCTATCCTTCAGGCCGCTCACGAACACGGTGCCCGGGCCGCTGGCTACGTGCTTCTCCGGTTACCTAACGAGATCAAAGAGATCTGGAGAGAATGGCTCGAGCTGCACTACCCTGATCGGGCCGCGCACGTGCTTAGCTTGATGCGACAGATGCATGGCGGGAAGGAGTACGACGCCAGCTTCGGCACCAGAATGTCCGGAACTGGACCGGTGGCGGACTTGATCCGTAAGCGATTTGAAAAAAAGTATCGTGAGCTCGGTTTCACAAGGCTGCCTGCACTAGCCACTCATCTGTTTCAACCTCCCCAGGAGAAGTCGCCACAAGGTCAACTTTTCTAACCAGACGGAAAGCGTGGTAGCAGCAGTTACGAGCGAAGGATCCAGTCGGAGCGGTGCTTACAGGGACAAGGAGTAACAGGCTCCCGAGTGCTGATACCATCTCCCCGAAACTGAACTAGCCCTTCCTGCGTAGTAAGCTCAGACGGCTCTCTAAACGTATTTGGTTATCCCGCTTCCTCATGACAAGGACTAGCGTATGCCCAAGCAAGTGAGAGGTTTATCAGTCTACCGAAGTACGATTGAGCGATTGCCACAATTTCGTCTCCTTAGCAGCCCACTCACAGAGGACCAGGCGGCGATGCTGGGATTTGACGGCGTTCCGCTAGCGGGTGCTTCCATTGTGCCAAGCGCCGAAGGACCCGCGACGTTCTTCAATGCCCGGGGCAAAGAGATCGTCAGAAAGGACCTTCCGATGATCACCAAGTCTCGATCGATCAACACGTCGTGGAAGGACTGGCACGGGCAAACCCACCACGGCACTCAGACGAGATCTTACGAAACCTATCCCCGGGAACACATTGCACCACCTGGTGAATTCCTCACCGCCGTGGAGACAGACGGTGGTATCGCAATGGCTACGAGGATCATTGATCGGACGGAGCCAGAAGAGAGCATTGCAAATCTCCTCAACCTCTACCTGGAATGCTTCCCACACTTTGAAATCGTTGACCCGAACCTTGCGGTGCCAGTCAGGGTCGAGAAGGTCACCTGGCGCATTCTTCCTCCTGGGAAGTTCCCGTTCGATCGAGCGATGCAGGTGCTGGATAACTATCTGGAGCAGCTTACCGAAAGCGATCGCGCAGCCGCTAGACAGCGCATCCGGACCATTACTCGTCACGAGCCAGACTTTATGGCAGTAGGACTAGGCGGTTTCAGTGAGTACATCGTCTTCGGGTTCACGCGAAAGAGTCGGTACGTGTTCGAGAGCCCGGAGACAGGCAACGCCACCTACATCTTCAGGAACGAATGGGAGGAGGTGTCTCAGCTCACCAAGCGCCAGATCCTCCAAGAGCAGCTACAGGAGGCCCGGATTATCCACACCTCTCGTTGGGCTATAGAAGTCTCAGAAGCAATCCAGCGGAAGTGAGTGGTCGCGGAATGCTCCAGGATGCGTAAACCGAACCAGCATAATTCGCTCTACGCAGTAGGCAGTCACCTAACGACACGATTACTCTGGGTCGAAAGATCCCAACAGGAACTCCTTATGAAGCCAACCATCCTGGCGTTGGACCTCGAAGGTACGCTCATCTCGAACGCAGTCAGTCAGATCCCTCGCCCAGGCCTATATAGGTTCCTTGAGGACGTCCGATCTCAGTTCGAGGAACTTGTGCTGTTCACCACGGTTCCCGAAGCACTCGCCCGAAGCATTGCGGGACTGCTGGCTACGGAAGGCAGTGTACCGGTATGGTTTTCCGGACTTCGCTACATCCATTGGTCTGGAAAGACAAAGGATCTCTCCTATGTCTCCCCCCACTTGGGCGACGCCCTTCTGCTGGATGACCACGGCCCATACGTGCATGACGGCCAAGAGAGCCTATGGGTTGAGATACCGTTGTTTGGCTCTCCGTACTCGGCGGACGACGACGGGTTGCAGATCGCAACTGCACGCCTGACTGATCGCATCATGCAACTGGAGAGTGCATTCAACCCGGCCCGCAGGACCGAAGGCTAGCTTCAATGACAGCGTCGTCTCGATGGCGCTTCGCAAGAGCACACATGTACGGATGGTTCTCTTCCAAAAATGGAACAGATACGGACCACCATGCGAACAAGCCTCAAGTAGGTCTTCCATAGGGTTCGTCTTGGAGACGCCGGAGACGGCAATCGAGAGGCCGCTCTCAGTGGAGGTGCTGCAGGCCTTCTACGGCACCCCTATCTGCGCCGTCAGAAACTAATGTGGAAGCGCCGCACGCACACGTCGTTCCAGCCGATACGATTCGCCGAAGGATGCGCAGTAGCAGGCGCGTCGTCTCCGATCTGCTCATGCCAACTCACTGCCAGCGCGCTTCGGTAGCCATAGACCGCGTGCTATCGACTGCAGGGTCAAGCGGACCCCCAAGTTGGTAGCGAAAGCGAAAATCTCGAGTACGCGATGACCGAATCCGCTGGGCTTTTGCGCACTTCGCCCCCGCTAAAGTTTGGGCTGTCCTTCACATCAAGCGTACCAGAAGGCTCACGATCAGGCGTAAACCACTGAATCAATGACAGTAAAAAACAGATCTGATTCTCATTCCATTTGTTAATGTACCGTAAGGCTCACGCGCCAGAAAATTTTTCGCGTACCTGATAGCTTTCGGCGCCATGGCCTACGACGTCGAAATCTGCACCGCGCATGCGATCACTTCACCAGCGACGGTGACAACGGGTGAGCAAGGCGTGCCCTTGCCCGAGGGCTTCTGCTTTCTAATCAGCAGGTCGGACGGATCACTCGTTCAGCCTGCTTTTGAGTTCTTTGCAGATTCTCATCTCACCATTGACCGGAATCCAAAGCTTGCATGCAGCAAGAATACGACGGCAGCAATAGCGGCTGACCTCACCGACTTCCATCACTTTTTGGACGCAAGGAAAAAGCGCGTCTCGGATGTAGACGAGCAGCTCCTCAAAGCCTACGCGGACACATTGACGGACCTGGACTCCGCGGTGACCCTCGAGAAATTTGCCGCCGCGACCATCCACCGAAGATGGTCGACCGTGACTAAGCTAGTCGCCTTCTGTGTGAAACGGGGCTATCTAAGGAAGCCGCCAGCGCTGCTGAGCAAGCAGACAAAGCGAGGAACTGTTCAAGTTCTCGATGTTGACGTGAATCTGCCCGGGCTGAACGACGCTGACGAGCTCATTACTGCGCTGCATCCCGAGACGGTCGTAGGCGTTCTCGACGAACTAGGCCCTAAACCCGTGGTCGAAAGAAACGGTCTCGTTGAACTGGCGCTCGCGACCACGGCGCAGCGATTGATGGCTGAGCTGTGCTACCACGCCGGGTTGAGGCGGTCTGAAGTGTGCGATCTGCATGCGATCACCGTCCTTAAGACGCGCACCGAAGGGCGCGATCCGCTTTCCGCAGTTGCCATCCCAGTGGTCGGAAAGGGCAACAAGAAGCGCAATGTTCCCGTACCAGTTTGGCTCCTAGAGGCGCTGAAATGCTATGCCAAGGGTACTCGGCAGGCCCTCATTGACCTCCGACTGCGGTACCGCAAGCTGGAGGATCACGGCGCACTATTCGTTCTCGACGTAAACGACCGCAGGCATGCGGGTAGTCCGATAACTCCCCAGACGTTCGATCGCCATTTCGCTCTCGCCAAAGACAGGTTGCTTAAGCGCCTTTCCAAAGAGCCCGACCTGGCGCGCTATGAATCAACGCAGCGAGAGCGGATAACCATCCACGCGCTTCGGCACACATTCGCCCTGTACACGTACATGGAGAAGCGCGCAAACGGCGACATGGATGCGATCAAGTATGTTCAGTCAGTACTAGGGCACAGCCTCAGGGAGACGACCGAGTCCATCTACCTGAGAAGCGCGAATGCCTTCGAGAGCGAAATCAGGGAGTCCATCAGGCTGCACATTGAAGGTCAATCGTTTATGCAACTAGGCGTAGCGGGCGGATCGGCTTGAGCGCAGAGTTCCCCCGTTAATGGACGAGCATGACCTCACACGCAAACGACCAACCCACGCAGAAAGAATCGAATACGGAGGAGAGCAAAACGTGGCAGGAAGAAGGACCGCTCAACTCCGGCACGCCTTGGGAGATGAGGACAAGGTCAGCGCAACGAAGAAATGGGATGTACGCGAGACCGCTGATCGCCTGGAAGCGGCGTTCAGACGCGCCGGCGACCAACGCGACAACATCGTCAACCTCAGCCGGTGGAAGAGCATAGGTGCAGCCGCACCGATCTTCGCCGAAGCGTTCTGCAGAGCCCACAAAAATAGCAGAGAGACAAGTAGATCCTCTTCAGCTAACAACATGGTGAGTGGCCTGGGGCAGTACCTAGCCGCAACAAGAGTGGAGATAAACGGTCCAGATGACGTTCCGATGGACCTGGGCGAATCGTTCCTAACCTATCTGAAAGGAAAGGATGCCACGCACCCGATCACGCTCGCGGTGCAGACACAGCGTCACTACTACGGGACCTTCAAGAAGGTCGTCCTTGCGCTGCACGAGATGGACCCATGCTGGCAGGTGATCCGTATTCCCACAAAGCCGTTCGCAGGCCTGCCACGTAAGAGCAATCCTAAAGAGCTTGACCGTGCGGCTTGGGCCAACGTCATGAAGGCCGCTGTTGAAGAATGCATCTCTACAATGGATGAAGTATGGCCGCTTCTGGACAGGGTACACAGTGCTATTGCTAAGAAGAGTAAGGGCGACGCTGTATCGCTAAGCGACCCGGCGGAGGCAATTGCGCAGATCCTGGCAAACTTTGACGGTCACTTTCCTCGCCAAGCGGAGGTTCGCCAGCTCCCTGGGGTAGGAAAGATCAGTGAAAGTGAGTACTTCCGCCTGAGGAGGCTTGCGCACCCCATCGGTGGTGATCTCATCCCATTCTTCCTGGTACTGGCCATGCACTCGGGGTTCAACGAGCAGCCACTTAGAACACTCACTCTGGATGGCATATCTGAGCACTACCCGCTTGGACGGAAACGTACGGTGATCAAGTCATCCAAGCACAGGGCTGGGGAGAGCGATCAGGGGGCACCACAGCGAGCGGCCTTCCCCGCCAGCGATCACCCGCTAGCCCCGGAAAGATTGATACGTTTCGTCATAGCTTGGACCAGACGAATCAGAGACTACGCTGATGGCGAGCTTGCCAATGACTTCTTCCTGCACGCAGTATCCGAAGGTGGGCGCCACAAGCGCCGAGGAATGCTCATCGATTCCTACTCATGCAGAACCGACGATGTAAACACGCGCGTGACCGGTTACATCACGCTGTTCTGCAAACGAAGGGGGCTCAAGTACTCCGGCTCACGCGCAAATAGGCTTGCGTTCTCTGAAGTGGTTGATGGACTGACCGACGGCGACGCCTTCGAGCTCCGAGCAATGCTGGGCCATCGGCTGCTGTCAACTGGTCAAGACAGCTATCAGACAACCACGATGCAGCGTCGGCAAAAGGAACAGATGGCAGGAGCCATGGCGGCCCAGGAGCGCTGGGTGACTTCAAATGGAAATATTGATACGCGCTCAACCCGGAGTGACCGTGAGCATACGGCAGCCACGCAGGGCTTCTGCTGCGCAGATCCATTCCAAAGTCCGCAACCGGGTCAGCGCCCGGGCAAACTCTGCACCAGCTATGGAGCTTGCCCTGCGTGCCCGCTCGCAGTAGCTGACTCAAACGAAGCCTACGCGCTCGCCCGCTTCCTTCAACTGCAGGAGCTATACGAAGAAGCTAGGGCAGAGCTTGGCAGCGAGATATGGCGGCGAAAGTTCGAGAACGCTTACCTAGCGATCCGCGACTCATGGATTCCCGCTGTGAGCACAAATGCGAATCGACAAGCAGCGGCGATGATCATGCTGACGTCGCTCCCCACACTTGAATAGTTCGGACCGCAGCGTTAGCAGAGCGTCCACTCTAGAGGTAAGGCTATGCCTGCAGTAAGAAAGATCAGATCAGCGCAGGCGGCAACCCTGCACCCTTCATTCCAGGTGGACTATGACAGTAATGTCTGGACGTTCGCTCAAACCACTGTCGGCCAACAGAGGGAGTTCGTCACCGTTGATTGGGCAATCCCGGTTGCGCGCGGGGAATTACTCACAGACTACAAACACAGGGGACTGCTGGATGAACTGAAGTGCTACCTCAAGACCTCCATCGTCGATGACACGGTACGCATGACGGTTGGATCTATTCCTTCTACCTACATGGGCGTGAGGGAGCTGGTGAAGTTCATGGGGGAGCGGGAAATCCGCACGCTTTTCGACATATCCACAGCTGTGAGTTGGGAGTATGTCGAAGGTCTCGAAGAGCAATACATCATGGCCGGAGGTGATGTCGGTCGAGATAGAGCGTGGACGCATTCCACTGCCTACAAGCTTATTCACCCACTTACACAGATCTACGAGCTCGCGGACAGCTTGCGCGCCAGAGGTGGACAAGCACCCTGCGAAGCACCGTTTGATGGAAGAAAAACCTATGACGTTGTGACCGGGCCGCTTGGGCTCGCTCGAACGGGTGGATTGCTGCCTATCCCGGACGAGATCTCGGTGCCAATCCTCACCTACGCATATGAATGGATCGAACACGGCTCGGAAGATGTGATCAGACTTCAGGCCGAGATCATCCCGATGCTCATCGACGCAAGGAGCGCGAAGGGACCAAGACGAATCATATGTCTTCGTGAGATCAAACGGCACATCGAGGAGTTCCAGATGAGTCCGATCCCTGGAACACTAACGCCTTGGCATGAGCCGCTGCTCGCAACGGATCGGATTGATGACGCTGGGGACGAGCGCGAAATTAGCGGAACTCAGGCCCTCAGACGCCTAATCCTGATGACTCAAAGCGCATGTAGTACGTTGCTGCAGGCATGCACTGGGATTCGAGCTCATGAGCTGATAGGCCTATCCTTGGACCACGATCCGACGCTGCAGCACGGTGTGATCAAGTCAGTGACTTCTCTAGACGGACTGATGGAGGTCTTCTCCATCTGCGGCATTTCAGCCAAAAGGGAAGCGACTCGCCATGAGTGGACAGCCGGACTGCGTCCGCTGGGTACAAAGCACATGCCGATTGTTCTGAAGTCCATCGAAGTGTTGGTTCGGCTAATGGAGCCTTGGAGAGCTCTTTCTGGCAGCAGCACGCTGATGCTCAGCTTCTCCCACGCCAAGTCCCTTCCATCCGGTGCTGATGGAGTTGGCCGAATGACAGCCAACCGAAACTCTCTCCTGCAGCGCGAGTTCGCCGTGGAGGCCCTCACTAAGAAGCGTGGAATCGAGATGACGCAAGCTATCTACGAGGTGAGATCCCTCCGCCCACAGCGATGGAGGATCACCTTTGCGCACTACGTCTTCCGATCCAAGCCGGAGCTTATGCCTGCACTTCGGACCCACTTCCGTCACATGAGCGAGCAGATCACGGATCAAGGGTACATCGGCAACGACGCAGCGCTGCTCGAGAATCTGGAAGGAGAGAGAGTCATGGAGACCTCCAGGTTCCTCGTTCAAATCACTCTTGGCAAGCCGATCGGGGGGGGACCGGCACAGCGGCTTCTCATGCAGCATGCCGAATCAATGGCCAAGGCACTGTCAGTGATGGACGGAGAAACACTGATTGATAAGGCCGTAGCATACGTGAAGCTCACCGACCTGCGGATATGGACAGGGACGTACGCGAGTTGTCTGATCGATATGGTGCCTGATCGCTCCAGCTGCAATCCACACGCAAGCCTGCTCACCGTCCGCGCCTCGCCAGACTTCGGCGTACGATCGCCCGGCCTGTGTGCGGGGTGCAAGTGCTGCATCATCCTCCCAGAGCATCGGGACTTCTGGGAGGATCGACTTCTGAAGAATCAGACCATTGTCCAAGCAGATCGGATCAACTCTAAAGACCAGCGATCAAAGATTGCCATGAGTCGTATCGTTCAGAGTCGAGCAGTTCTGAAGATGATATCTAAGGCTACCGGGGACGCCTCCGATCGTTCCGGCGGAAGTTGACGACATTGGCCGCTTCATCCCTGTTGGCACTTCTCTTCTGAAGCCGGGACACTGCGAGCTGAAGGGAAGCGTTGTGGATATTTGTCTTGTACACCAGAGCCTTCAACCTTGCATTCTCGGCTCTGAGCTTGGCGAGCTCTTCAGTCACTGAGCCGCGCTTCTCCTCCTCAGCTAGTTCTTGAATTTTGAGCCAGACATGCCCCAGTCGAGCGTGCCTTGATCCAAAGCTTCCTCTATTTACGCCCGCCTCCGCCGCGACCGAGGTTGGCGTGATGATCCGGTGACCTGCGGCCATCTTTGCTTTCAACAATTCATTGGTTGGGCGTCGCTTCACCAGACGGTCAAGAGCGGCCAACGCTTTGTCCTCTACTGAGTAGGGTCTGCTCATGCTGCTTTCCGATGATTCGTCGTAGCCAGTACATAGCCTACGCCACATGCGCCGCCGAATCAGCTGGGTGGAATCCGTCATCTCAGGGTCTGCTGAAAACAGCGACTACCAAACTCCAGAAGCTGATAAGGGTCGCGTTCGCTACTCTATCCTCGACGTTCTGTTTCGGCTTGTAGTAGGCATCCTCCAGGATCCTACGCAACTAGGTTCCCAATACACCATGTTCAGCACGTAGATGCTTTGATTGTCAGCTCTAACACAACAGGGAAGCGCTTACCGTGTCCATGAAGGTAAAGGTTGCATTAGTTACTGGCGGCCGCTCTGGCATTGGATTGACGATCGCACAAAGGTTCTCAGTAGACGGTGCTCGCGTCTTCACCGCCCTGCGTCGTGCAGACATCGTGTTTGAAGGCATTGAAGCGGATTTCTCGGATCCAGCCTCTGCGCAACGCGCCGTCTCAACCGTGACTGATTTGCTTCTCGCCCCTGAGGGCTATTGATTTTGGAGAGAGCAGGTGAGCAGGACAAGTATCTCCCATCCACTGCAGATTGCTACCTTGCCCGTCGGTACGAACGGCGGTGGGATCGGCGTCACCTTTGCACCAGGAAAGCATCAGGACGTTGCAATGACTGGGTCTTGGGCTCGGGACCTGGACGTCGATCTAGCTTCGATCGTCGCGTGGGGAGCACAGCATCTGATCACGTTGATTGAGCCGTGGGAGTTCGAGGAGCTGCAAATCACCTCTTTGGCGGAACGTGCCAGAGCGCACGGCTTGATGTGGCACGGCCTGCCAATTACGGATGGTGCGGTACCTGATGCGCGACTGCTTGAGCCATGGCGATCCCTAGGGCCACAGTTCGCGGCCAAGCTCTTGTCCGGAACCAGGATCGTGGTGCACTGCAAAGGCGGTTTGGGTCGGGCCGGCACAGTGGCGTCGATGCTCCTCATTGAAACAGGCTGCGCTTCAGACGGCATCGATGCAATTGCTAAAGTGCGCTCAGTGCGGCCCGGCGCGGTGGAGACAATGGAGCAGGAAGAATTCATCCTGAGCTGGTCTGGTCGCCCAGGCCAAAGCCTGAGCTAGCCGCAATGCACCGCGACCCGACACCAACTCCGCTTGGGAGGATATTCTGGCCAAGATGGCACCGTACCGATACATGATTGGCATGTGTCCCTGAAAGCATGCTTGCACCGAGCTGAGCCCAACCCGCGCTCTCAATACTGAGGAGCGGGAAGCCAGATAGGAACAAGATTGCTCGTCGCCAATCATCCAGCTTCGTCCCTAGAGTTTGCGAGACAGCCCGATCGCCCAATTTGATGTAACGCAGGGGATGCGCTATCCCTCGTGAAACCTGTGACGTTGCATAACGGCATTCAAGTCGTTGAACATCGCGTCGGTCACACCAAACTCACTGATATAGCGGCCGAGATGGCAGACATAGAAGGTATAGCTGCCCTTCTCGCTCAATGGTATGTACAGGATGCCCGCCCGCCTAATGTGCTTTGAGTACTCATCAAAGTGCGGATGTACGATCCTAAACTTTTTAGGATCACTGGGGTAATTCACCGGCACATAACCCTTGACCGGTGGGTCGACATGGACCTCCCTGTTTCTCTTGTACTCATTACAATCAGGGCAGCAGACGCACAGGTTGAGTGGCTCAAACATGTACCCTACGTACGTCGCCTTGGGAGCGATGTGCTCGACGGTAGAGCCCGCAGCCGACCTGACCGACAGGAGGTTCAGGCAATACGGACACACGAAGCGCTGTACGCGTCGGTAATGATCTCGCACATCGACACGAACCGGCTCAAGGCTGGCATCGGACCACTTCGTGTGATCGTACTGGGGGTGCGCACGTATGGCATCTATTCTATTGAGCGCATCCGCGCTAAAGACGACGGGTTCGTCAATCATGCCCGCTCCTCCTTGAGAAGCGCTGAGAGTGAGTCGATCAACGAGATAAGCTTGTCACTGGGGTCAAGCTTGTTGCGCACTTGGAAAAGCCATTCCATCTCCCCCTTCATTTCGCGGGTAAGCGGGCGACCAACGCGCACCTGGGCGATCAGGTTGAAGCACACCCTTGAGATGTACTCATTCATCATGCCAGGCGCGTCGAAGAGTTCCGCTAGCTGGAAGTCTGCAGAGCGGCGCTGGAACTGCGACGCAGGATAGAGCTTCCCCTTGCGCAGGTGATAGATGAAGGATCCGGGACCATTCAGCCTCGCGATGATTTGGGGGGAGTGCGTGGCGATCACAAACTGGCAGCCGCTATAAGGCGAAAAAGCAGACTGCAGGAGGGCCATGAAGCGCTCTTGCCATTCCGGATGGAGACTAATCTCGGGCTCGTCGATCAGAACCAGAGAGTTGTCTTGAATGTGCCCTGCGATACCTAGCATGAGTACAAGCAAGCACTGCTCGCCAGAACTTGCGCGCTTAAGGCTGAAAGGCGGGTGTCCAAGCTTCTCTACCTCAATATCCATCAATCGAAGCAAGTTATCGTCGAACAGCCGCAGATATGCCCCAAGGCGCTTACGCCCTAGCCGAGTGCCGCCAAGGGTCGCGACGTTGCTGCGAAAGTCCACCTCCAGACGCAATGCGCCAGGCGTATCCATCAAATCAGAAGCAATGTCGAGGTCTTTCAAGACTGCCGATAGACCATCGGTGGCCTCAATAATGGACGCGACGCGGCGATCGAAGCTGTACCTAAATTGCCCAGACCTGAAGGATGACTTTTCGACGCTATGACGGTTCGATGAACCGTCCACCCTTGAACGTTCAAACTGAGGCTTCAGTACAAAGGTGAACACTGGAGAGAAATTCAGCGATTCCAGGACACCTAGTAGGTTCAAGCTAGGCGGGGTCTCAGCCAGCTTCGATAGCAATCCCCGAGCTGCGGAGGACAGCAGCGACACGGCTGATGATGAGCCGTACATGCCCTCTCCACGCATCCCAACGTAGCGGTAGTTCTTCTGCGCCTTTGCGCTCCGCCTTGGCGGCGCTGGAAACTTGTCGAAGGGACTCGTTGAAGCCGCAACGACCACAGGATGTGGGGGATGACTAAATTGCCCAGTGCCGATTGGGCCGTAATACTCGCTAATCCGAAGCCGCGCAATATCCGACAACAGCCGGCTTTTTCCAACTCCGTTCTCTCCCACAACAACTGTATATGTGTTATCCCTTGGGCTGACTTTAGCCTCGTCTACCAGACGCACCAGCTGACCATCATGGTAGATATTGATCACTCGTTCCATTGGAGGCTCTCCCTGTCTATAGGAAGAATGTTGGCAGATACTGGTTAGCTATCCAAGGTCATGGTCCCTGCGGCCTAGGACGCTCCCATTCCGGCGATGGGAGATCTCGGCAGAGAAGTGCAGGGCCTTCCTGGCCCAGAGCTAGCGCCACCCATCGCCGCTCCTTGACCGATCTCCCCACGGAAGGCTGACAGGTAAGATCCGGGCTGACACCGAACGCTTGGGCCGTGCCCTTAGGCCCAAAAGCTCGTGCGCCCTACCTAAATGTGCCTTCGGGAAGGCATAATCTGGCGGGAGAGGTAAATATCAACCGCCTGCCAATCTAGTTGACCGGGGAGAAGGAAGTGTCTGCAAAAGGAGGACTGCTGAGATGGCTCGGAGCCTTCATAGCTTTCGATATGGCGCTGCTAACCTACGTCTTGATTCCCGATTGGCGTTGGGGTGCTGCCGACCCGAAGATGATCATAGGTGGGCTAACGACAGTACTTTCCCCTCCAATGCTCTACATGATGACCTCAATTCTCTCGCCAGACATGAAGGCTGCACTCGTCTTCTGGAGAACCAAGCATCACTTGCCTGGCTATTCGGCATTCTCCAGGCACCTAAGAGAAGACTCGAGAATAGACGGTGAAGCAGTTGCGGCGCGGCGGGGTCCTCTTCCGTCAGACCCGGATGAACAGCAGCGCCTGTGGTACAAAATTTACCGCGACCATCGCAATGACGAGGCAGTTCTTGATGCCAATCGTCGCTTTCTCACTTTTCGGGATCTGGCAGTAGTGTCACTCCCGGTTACCGTGGTGGCCCCCATCGCGCTCACGTTCTTCGATCTCGGCTTCGCACGAGGCCCCGTGGCCGCAATCTTCTGCCTGCAATACCTTGGCGCAAGTGTCGTCGCGCGCGTAGCGGGCGTACGTCTGGTTCGAACTGTTCTGGCGATAGAGGGCGCGCAGCCAGGTTCCGCTGCTCCCGGTTCGGCATGACTGGCCCTTTACTAGAAATCCGGCCGCACAATTGAGGGAAGGTAGGCAGCTAGTTCGGTGCGGTTTGCAAGGACAATCTGCTGCGATCTTGCCGCTTCGTTCTCTTGTTCTTTAAGACCCAAGCGTGCCAACAAGTAATAGCCCATTGCTTGTCTGCACTTCAGCTTCAATTTGCCTTCTGACATGCCGTAGTCAAGTTCAATCACTCGCCGCGCGCCCTCCGAGAGAGCAGGGTTTGGTGCTATCTCAATATCGATCACGCGGTTCCATTGTACGTCGCCACTGATCGTGGCTTGAGCGTCTCCAGATGGCTTCGCCAGCAAGATTCGCGCAAAGAGGAAGTCACGGTAGTCGTTGCGCAAGTGACAGTAGGCTCGGATGTGCCATCGGAATCCGTCGTAGGCCAATGCCAAGGGTGAGACGCACCTTACATCTGGCTCAGCACGTGCCATGGTCTGGTAGGTGATCTCCAGAGCTCTGCCGGACTGAATTGCAGACAAGGTCTCCCGTAGTAGCGAGACATCGACCCGGCGGCTAGGGAAGCTCACGATCTCTGAAGGCGGCGGGTTACCCAAGAAGCTCAAATCGGGACTCAGCAAGCCGGTAGTGATCGCATGCAGTTCCGCCAGATAGCGGGCGCTCGATCCTTCGGTGAAGATCGGCGCATATGTCGGCATCGCCACATAGGCACGCTCCTTGGCGTCGTACTTCGCATTCAGCGGGGCGCGTGCGGCGTATTCAGCAAAGTCCAGAGTCGCCTGAGGGGGTGAGATCTTGAAGAACTCCACTAGGTCAGAACGATTGACCTTACCTGCCCACAAGAGCCGAGAGTCAATGAATTCTAGCCGGCGTGCCTGACCCCAGCGCTCTTTGCGGGCGGACACATCCTTTAAGTCATTGAATTTGTTAGGCATGTGAGAATCTTCCAAAAATATCCACTACTTTTTATGACCTCATAGTTTTTCGTAGTATAGTGCGTCTGAAGGCCACGGGGTGGTCAACACGATGAGGCGCAACTCGAATGAGCAACATCACGTTCTTCCCGGTCGACTGCGGTGACATGACCCTGATCCGCCTCGCGGATGCTGCGGTCAGTTCTATCCTTATTGACGTTAACATCCGCGCGGCGGCGGACGATGCTGACGACACTTCTGTACGTGATGTGGCTTCGGACCTGCGGGGCAGGCTGCAGCGGGATGGATTTGGCCGGCCCTATGTCGACGTCTTCATGTTGAGTCACCCTGATCAAGACCATTGTCTCGGTCTGGCCCGTCACTTCTACCTGGGCCCAATCGAGAACTATCCTGATGACAACAAGGCGGACAACGACAAGCGGATAGTCATCCGGGAAATCTGGTCGTCTCCGTTGGTTTTCCGCCGTCGTTCAAAGGACCATGTTCTCTGCGACGACGCATTGGCTTTTAATCGCGAGGCTAAGCGGCGGGTAACGCAGTTCCGCCATGGTCTAGGGAACAAGGACGGCGAGCGCGTACTTCTGATGGGTGAGGACGTTGACGGCAAGACGGATGATCTCGCCCCGATCGTCATCCAGCCTGGTACTACCTTCAACCGTATCAATGGGGCTAGTAGCTCCTACTTTGAGGCAACGCTGCTCGCGCCAATCCTCTGCGATGACCCGGACATTGTTGAGGAGCTGAAGAAGAACAATTCCAGCATCGTCATCAACTTCGCCTTGGACTCTGTCGAGGCCGGACGGCCGCGCTGCAAATTCTTGTCTGGCGGTGATGCGGAAGTTTACGTATGGGAGCTTCTCTGGGCTGAGTATGGCAAGAGTGGAGAGCTGCAGTACGACCTTCTTCAGGCACCGCACCATTGCTCGTGGCATTCGCTGTCATGGGATAGCTGGTCCGAAAAGGGCGAAAAGGCCCAAGTGTCACCTGAAGCGCGAGCTGCCCTAGGTCAGGCGAAGACAGGTGCGGTGATTGTGGCTAGCTCAAAGCGGATCCTGGATGACAAGAATGATCCGCCGTGTATTCGCGCTAAGACGGAGTACGAGAGCATCCTGGCTACTGTGGGCGGAAAATTCATGTGCACCGGAGAGTATCCGCACCATTGGGAGCAGGCTCCGCTGGATCTCCAGGTTTCATTCGGAGGTGTCCGAGTCAGGAAGGCAGGCGCAGGCTCTTCTACGGTAGCGGCACTGGCTGCCGCGCCGCGCGCGGGCAGCCCTCAGTGACTTCAGATTTTCTCGACTGGGGGGTCAGCATCCCCAAAGATGAGCCTGATCCATTCCGCGATGGCCGCATGCGGGCCCTCCTCAGGGCCTGCAATGCACACGCGGATATCAATGTTGTGGAGCTGAGACGGCTTGAACACCCATTCGTTGCAGAGATCATAGTGGCCGATGTTGGTGATGGCGCCGTGTCCCCTGGGAACGACGCAGGGATTCACCGCATCGAACGAATTGCACTTCTCTACCGAACTGGTGCCCGATTCCCATTCGAAGCTCGACCTCTCAGGAAGAGCTTCCCGAGAGCGCTGCATCAGTACTCTACGGGTGACCAAGGACCGCCGTCGCTCTGCATTATGGAGGGAGACTGGGAGCTTGCGGAACATAGGTTCACGCCAGAAGCGCTACTCGAGACCCTTCTAGCTTGGCTGGAAAAGACGGCAGATGGGACGATTCATGGGGCCGACCGCGGCTTGGAACCCGTCTTCTACAGCCTTGGGCAGTGCCTAATGCTTCCGCCGGACTTTGCGGAGGCTTTGAGCGATCCGTCCAAGGAGCTCGCTTTTGTGGACGCGTGGGAGTGGGAACGCGGAGTGACATATCGCACGCGCATTGTCGCGTCTGCTTCTCCGGCACGGGCGCCGCATCGCATACTCATCATGGATGCCGCCCCAATCGCGCACCTGCCACTCTCCTCGCCGCCGTCATCGCTTGGCAGCCTTGAAGAGCTGCTTGTAGCTAAGGGAAGCTCGCTGATGCCGGGACTGGCCAAATCAGTTCAAGAGGCTTTCCGGCGATGCTGCAACGCCAACATCCAGCCGGGTCAGGGGCGAATCATCTTGATCGTTCGTCTTCCGCGGCTACGAGACGGTGAAGTGGTGAGCATCGACTCGATGGGCTTCAGAATCGACTGTGACCTGGTCGCGCTAGGATTAAAAATACAGGCACTTGGCCGGTACGGAGAGAACGATACAGTCCAGCCAGTCCTTATACTTGGAGAAGGACCGAGGTGGCCAGAGAAGGGTTGGCAAGATATCGAAGTGCTGCACATCGACGTCAGCCGCAGTCTGGATCGAGACGAGGCGAAGCGATGGTCGGGAATTGAAGACGGTGAGTTCCGCGGCGTAATTGCAGGAGTGGGCGCCCTGGGAAGTGCCCTTATCGATATATGGTCACGCTCCGCATGGGGTCACTGGGACTACATCGATCCCGACGTTCTAGCTCAGCACAACGTCGTCCGGCATGTCGGCACCCAAGATCAGGTTGGGTTGCCAAAAGTCGAAGTAGCCAAACGCCATGCGCGGCGGACGCTCGGGTTTGCCGACCCAGATGTGAAAGCGTTGCAGAACCGGGCCTCGGACCTTGATACAGAGGCGGTACATGCGTGCCTGAAGCGTGGCGATCTCCTCATCGATGCATCAACAACCATCCAGGTAACTAGGTCGTGGTCTGGAGCGGACCTACCTCGAGGTATGGCAACCTTCTTGACGCCGTCGGGAGATGGCTGCGTGCTTCTTGCTGAGGACAGCTCGCGGGAAATCAGAGGCGCATCGCTTGAGGCCCAGTACTACAGGGCGATCATCCAGCAAGATTGGGGAGCAGTGCACCTCGAAGCAAAGGGTCGCCCACTTCGAAGTGGGGCGGGCTGTCGCGATGTCTCTGTAGTCCTAGGCTACGACCAGGTGTTGCGAAGTGCATCATTACTTGCAGGGCAGATCAGGAATAGGTCAATGCTTTCCGGTGCAAGTATCGATGTATGGGAGTCTTCGAGCGACGGCAGCATTCGTCACATTGAGGTGGCAGCCAGACGAACCTTTTCGAAAAAGGTAGGAGACTGGGAGATTATCTGGGACGAAGGTCTCTGCGAACAACTCCTAGGGGAACGAGCCAACTCGCTTCCACTCGAAACCGGAGGAATCCTTCTGGGCGTCGTCGATTTCAAGCTCAACACAATCCATCTCGTGGACGGCCGTTCCGCACCAAAGGACAGTGTGTCAACTGAGGCGGACTTCCAGTGCGGTAGCTGCGGCGTGCAGGAAGACATTACTGAGGCCCAGCGTCGAACAGCCGGTATGGTGCTTTGGATAGGTGCTTGGCACTCGCATCCCCAGGGTGTGAAGGCAGTTCCAAGCATCCAGGATCAGGAACTTCTGTCACATCTCTGCACAAGGCTGGGTGCGCACGGACTACCAGCGGTGATGCTCATAGCGGGCGAGAACGGCATCGACGTTTTCCTGCAAGCGAAAGGGAGTTAGCTCGCTTAACACGCAGACGAGTTGCCGAGCGGTTTGATGGCGCAGGCGGGACTTGCTGGCTTCGCCTCTGCGCACATGGGGTGGCCGCTTGGCGTGAGCGGATACATCTCCAGTTCCGATATGACCTGGTGCTGGCGGCCTTCCGTCAGCGCCCCATCAGTGATCAGGGGAGCAGTTGGAGTCTGCACTGGGCATCTGAACTGGAGAGCCCGCTCTTCGTCTAAGGCCATCACCCCGGGGTGGTAATGATTGATCAAGCAGCTCTGGACGGCTGATATGCTCGGGTCCTGATAGATGTCGAATGGCAGCTTCTGGCCGGAAGCGGACATCAGGATCGCTGCTCCACTGGCTGTGCATAGCTCAGCCTTGAGGCGCTGCCGCGCTCTGGTCCTGCTCCACGCGCCGGCCAAGCTCGCCTTTGCCTTGCTGCCGCTTCTGGCCGAAAAGACTGTCGATTGATGCGCCCAGCCGCTAGGCGGCCTCCGCTACCAGGCGGCCGTACTCAACGATCTGCTGGATCGCCTCGATCTTGAACTCATGGTGCACCGATTCATGCCCACGACCACCTCTGCCTAAGCCATAGTTTATGGCTTCGATATTTCCGCAGAATCCGGCGGGATTGCAAATCGCTCAGAGGGATGCAGAAATCAGAATACTCCAGCGGGAGGTGCTTGACCTCGGCGTTAAGTGGAGGCGTTGCAGGACGATGGAAATGCTGTCGGTCGCCAGGCTGAATAATGGGACTTAGCGAGACGCAAGGCTCTCGCTAGAGTGGCCGGGATCGTTCTGTATTACCCGACCCCGGCCCAAAGGGGCGCTATTTCCGCAGGCGATCGAAATGCTCGTCACCTATCACAGGTGCGAACTGAGACTCCTGCTTCAATAGCATAACCGAGTGCTCGCAGTCAGAAAGGTTAATGTAGCTCTCCGAGCTCACCGCAATGATTCTTCCATTCTTTGCCGTGAACCGCCATCGCCACTGTCCCGCAACGTCCTTGTATACATAGAAGTAAGAAACCTCTGCCATTGCGTATTTATCCCCCTTCGTTCGCCAATGTATGGCCGACCGGCGTTAGGCTGGTCGGCCTCCCTGGAGGCAGACTGCGATCCTCGTGTCGGAAGACAGTGAGTCTGCGTCTCCTGTCTTCGATCTTAGGTTTGCCGAGTCTACTGAACAAGTGGTTAGGGGCTGGGATGCGGGCAAGCGATTGTCAAATTGGCCGGATCAGCTCGGAGTCGTGTGCCGCCTCTAGCCGGAGACGCTCGGCCACGCGCATAGGGCCCTTTTCTGGATCCTCGCATACGCGATCGATCTCGGGTTTGGTGGGAGCATGAGCGTGTGGTATCACGGAGAGGGTTAGGGCGTGCCGTAACGTCGGTGTGATACGACACAAAAGCACCAAAAGTAGCATCGACGCCGGATTGGGCCGCCAGAACTTGCCCAGCACGGCTGCTTTTCCGGGGACCAGCCTGTTGAATGGGTGTAGGATTTTTCCTATTCCAAGTTGAAACCGGATTGGCGACACTTCGCGCAATGCCGCTCTAAGCGGTCCATTCCTGGTTGGCCCATTCAGGGGAAAAACATGCCAGCTTTTGCGGTCGGAGATCGGGTATACGTTCCGTGCCTTCTTGTGCCCGACCTTGAGGATCAGGACACCGCGCTTTACAGGACAAAGATTTCATCCATCAACGCTAGGTCTGCAACTGTAGAGGTACCACGTGGTGCTGTTTCAGGGCCCATTGGAGTAGGCCGGCTCCACTCGGATGTGGGCATTCTCATCATCAATATCGGCGACTTCGTTAGCGAGGCCGCGTTACTTGACCCACTCGCGAAGTCAGTGCTTCAGTTTTGCCGCCTGCTCGTTCCAGACGACCAGGTTATCGCGGTGAAAGTCCGAAGCGTTGCTGAGTTGAAAGCGTTCTGGATCAAGAACCATAGAGCTTACACGCACGTTATCCTCATCGGGCATGGAAACAGGGACTGTATTGGCTTTGGCGTGGATGGTGACGTCAATCTTCCAACATAAGATGATGCCCTAAAGGATCGTGGTGCCAAGCCAAAATCATTTATCTCTCTCTGTTGCAAAACAGGTTATGCAGATTTCGGAAAGACCTTTTCGCGGTTCACCATCTGTAAAACCTTTGCAGCGCCGTTCCACTCGGTTCATGGCGCGACAGCCTCTCAGTTTTGCCAAACCATGCTCACTTGGATGCTAGTTGACGGGAGGACCACCAAAGCTGCCTTCAGGAGCGCGCGCAACTCGGTTCCGGGCGGCGTCAGCTTTCGCCTATGGCAGAATGGTGAGTTGTCGGCGGGCAGGTGATTCGCCCCAATGGCTGTAGACAGCAACTTCCAATCTGAATGTCCGCTTTTGGCCGATAGCGGACACAGGCCCCGCGGCGAATGTCCACCTCTTCTTTGGCGATTCGGTCAGAGCTCAATTCAATCTGATCAACTGCCTACCAGCTTGTCGACTTCGCCTGCGAAATGATCTTGGGATCTGGGAAGCTACCCTTGAGAGTGCACCGAGGCGACCGCGATGCCGGCCGGATTTCCCCTCAGGCGCTATGCCAGTCTACAATATACCGTCAAATACCCAACGGATCGGCTAGCGATGACTCCACCCTGACGCTTGATTGAAGAAGCGACCCAGACACTTAGGTCTGGAAGGGTGCCTGTTTCTTTCGTTTGGCGCGCACTGCTGTGCGCGGAGATCATTTTCTATGCCTGCAATTTATCCCCTGCGCCAGCAATGGCTCGGTAACATCCGTGGTGACCTGCTGTCGGGCATTGTCGTTGCGCTAGCCCTGATTCCTGAGGCAATCGCGTTTTCCATCATCGCCGGCGTCGACCCAAAGGTAGGTTTGTATGCCTCGTTCTGCATCGCCGTCATCACCGCCATCGCCGGTGGCCGCCCTGGCATGATCTCGGCTGCGACCGGCGCCATGGCGTTGGTGATGGTCACGCTGGTGCGCGAGCACGGCATTCAGTATCTGTTTGCCGCCACCATCCTGGCCGGCGTCCTGCAGATGCTGGCCGGCGCCCTGCGGTTGGGCTCGCTGATGCGCTTTGTGTCGCGCTCGGTGGTGACCGGATTTGTGAATGCACTGGCGATTCTCATTTTCATGGCGCAGCTTCCCGAGCTCATCGGCATGCCGTGGATGGTGTATGCGATCTGTGCTGTGGGTCTGGCAATCATCTACCTGCTGCCGCTGCTGACCAAAGCCGTTCCTTCGGCATTGGTGGCGATCGTGGTTCTCACGGCCGCTTCCATGTATTTCGGCTTCCAGGTACGGACCGTAGGCGACATGGGGGCGCTGCCTGACAGCCTGCCGTCGTTCCTGATTCCGGATGTGCCATTCACCTGGGAAACACTCCAGATCCTGCTGCCGGTTTCGGCGACTTTGGCGGTCGTTGGCTTGTTGGAATCGCTGATGACCGCGCAGATCGTCGAAGACATGACCGATACCCCGAGCCAGAAGAATCGCGAATGTGCTGGCCAAGGCTTGGCTAACACCGTAACGGGCTTCTTTGGGGGCATGGCAGGCTGTGCAATGATCGGCCAGTCGGTGATCAACATCACTTCCGGTGGCCGGGGCCGTCTCTCGTGCCTTGTGGCCGGCGTGGTTTTGCTCCTTCTGGTTGTTTATGGGTCAAACCTGGTGAGTCAGATTCCAATGGCCGCACTGGTCGCGGTGATGATCATGGTCAGCATCGGCACCTTCAGCTGGCGCTCGCTGCGCGAGCTGGCCATTCATCCCAAGAGCTCTTCGGTCGTGATGATTGGCACGGTCATCGTGACCGTGGCTACCCACGACCTCGCCAAAGGCGTGTTGACAGGCGTGATCCTGTCGGCGGTGTTCTTCACCCGCAAGGTCGGCAAGATGCTGATCATCGACGACACCCAGGTCGAGACCGACTCGCGCGTCTACGTTGTGAAGGGGCAGGTGTTCTTTGCGTCTGCCGGACAGTTCGTGAGTAGCTTCAACTATCTGGATGTCCCCAAGGAGGTCATCATCGATCTGAAGGACGCCCACTTCTGGGACCTGACCGCCGTTGATGCGCTCGACCGGGTAGTGATGAAGCTGCGCGAGCACGGCGCGACCGTTGAGGTGTTCGGTCTCAACGATGCAAGTGAGACCTTGGTAGACCGCTTGGGAAAGCATCGTACGCCAGGCGCCACACGGTCGTCGGGTCATTGAACAGATGAGCGAAGCGGGCACCGAGGGGTGCCCGCTTCCTTTTCGGCAGTCATCGAGTTGACATATGGCAAGGCAATACTTCGATTATTCTAGATAAATGGTTGCGATGACATGCGTCCCCTGAATGTTCTGTTCCTTTGCACAGGCAACTCGGCGCGCAGCATTCTTGCCGAAGCACTGGCCAGCCATTTAGGGCGTGAACGTATCCGCGCTTACAGTGCGGGCAGTCATCCCAAGGGCGTAGTTCATCCGGTGGCCCTGCAGGTGCTCTCGGAGATTGGCTTCGACGTTGCCGGGCTGTCGAGCAAGCCGTGGGATGCATTCGCAGGTCCGGAAGCACCGCAGATGGATCTCATCGTAACGGTGTGCGATCGTGCCGCGGGTGAAGCGTGTCCCGTGTGGCCAGGCCACCCGGCTACCGCCCACTGGGGCATCCCCGACCCGGCCGCAGTGCAGGGCAGTGCTGATCAGGTCCATAAGGCGTTCCTGAGCACGCTTCACCAGCTCCAGCACCGTCTCGGATTGCTGTTGGCGCTTAAGCCTGAAGCGCTGGACCGCATGGCCCTGCAATCGCAGGTGCGGGCGCTGGGCAATGGCGCCGAGGCTCACGCGCCAGATAACACCGGAGAAGCCTCCCCGATGTAGTCGCTGATCTGCCTAACTGCCTCGCGCGCGTATCGGGTCACCCCGATCAGCGTGGCCGATGCTGCGCCATTCCAGTCGCCATAGCCAAGCAGCCAAATCGATGGCGCTGCGACCGACCGAACCTGGGTGTCATCCACGTCGATCCGACCACGAGCGTTGACAATGCCCAGTCCTTCCAGGTGCGACAATACCGGCCGGAAGCCGGTGCACCATATCACCGCGTCGAAGTTGCGTTCGCTGCCATCTGCCCACTGCATGCCGGTGGCGGTGAAACGGACGGGTGGCGGCATGGAGACCAGTACGCCGCGGCGCCGTGCGTCCACCACCGGCGGCACCATCACGATGTCGCCAAAACCATCCCGCTGAATATCCGGCTCGCGTCCTTCCTGCTGAGCCCTCCACTTCTCGGTTGCGCGTGCGAACAGAATGCGCCCGTCGACATCGTCGGCCAGGAAGGCTGGCACCCGCTGGGTGATCCACGTGGTCTTGGCCACCTTGGAGACCTCGGCCAGAATCTGTGCGCCTGAGTTGCCGCTGCCGATGATGGCCACGCGCATTCCGGCGAAGGGTTCGGGATGGCTGTAGTGGGCCGAGTGCAGCTGCACGCCGCCGAAAGCGTTCAGACCTTCATATCCGGGCGTGCAGGGATGCCGCCACGTACCCGTGGCGCTGATCACTGCATGTGTCTGCCACTGCCGGCCGTCATCTGCTTCCACCCGCAGCCGGCTCCCCGAGCGGCTGATGCGTTTTACCTGCACGGGACGGATGACAGGCAGCGCATACTTATGCTCGTAGCGCGCGAGGTAGTCGAGCACTTCCGCCTGCGACGGGCACGGTTCCCGGGTAGCAGGCATCGGCCAACCGGGAATCGAGCTCCAGCCCGCCGGCGAGAACAGATGCAGGGATTTCCACGCATGCTGCCACGCCCCGCCAGGTGACGTTTCGGCATCAAGAATCACATAGGACAGCCCGCTGCGACGCAGGAAGTAGCCAGCCGAAAGACCCGCCTGGCCACCTCCGATCACCACGACATCGACGCTGTCCATCGGGACTTCCTCATGCTGCAGCACCTAGGCGGTTCAGCGGCTCCGTGCATCGGCAGGAAAGTAGCTTTTGCCCAGGCGCAGGGCGACGTGGACCAGCAGAATCAGCACGGGCACTTCCACCAGCGGGCCGATAACAGCCGCGAAGGCTACCGGGGAAGCCAGCCCGAACGCCGCGATCGCCACGGCGATGGCCAGTTCGAAGTTGTTGCCTGCTGCGGTGAACGCGATCGCGGTGGTGCGGGGGTAGTCTTTGGCGATCAGGTTGCCCATGAAGAAACTGATGACGAACTGGATGATGAAGTACAACGTCAGCGGGATCGCGATGCGTACCGCGTCCATCGGAATCCTCAGCACATCGCCTCCCTTCAGGCTGAACATCGCCACGATGGTAAACAGCAGTGCGGCGAGGGTTACCGGGCTGATGGCGGGCAGGAACGTCTCTTCATACCATTGCACGCCCTTGCGCGCCTTCAACCATCGGCGGGTGAGGAAGCCCGCCAGGAACGGGATACCAAGGTAGATCAGAACAGCCTCGGCGATGGTCCAGAAACTGACATCGATGACGCTGCCCTGCAGACCGAACACCGGCGGCAACCAGGACAGGAAGAACCACGCGTAGACGCTGAACAGCGCAATCTGGAAGATCGAGTTGAATGCCACCAGCCCAGCGACGTACTGGCCGTCACCGCGGGCAAGCTGATTCCAGACCAGCACCATGGCGATGCAGCGTGCCAGCCCGATCAGGATCAGGCCGGTCATGTACTCGGGGTAATCGCGCAGGAACAGCACGGCCAGGCCGAACATCAGGAACGGACCGACGATCCAGTTCTGCAGCAGCGAGAGCATCAGTACCCGTTTGTCGGCGAAGACCCGCGGCAGTTCCTCGTACTTCACCTTGGCCAGCGGCGGATACATCATCAGGATCAGACCAATCGCGATCGGGATGTTGGTCGACCCTATGGAGAGGCTGTTCAACGCGCTGGGCACACCCTCGAACAACGCCCCCATGCCGACGCCGAGCGCCATGGCGGCGAAGATCCAGAGCGTGAGATACCGGTCCAGGAAGGACAGGCGGGAGGTATCAGTGGTCATGGGGATTTCCGGAAGGACGGTCAGTTGATCTGTGCGATCGGGTCGAGCCGGGCCTTGAGGGCCTCGCTGTCATCCCAGACGCTGTCGGAGATCTCCAGGAAGGCCCTCAGGCGCGCCTTGATGATCTGGTGCGCGCGATCGAAGGCTTCGGCTTTCTCTCCGTCCGAGCCTTCAACGCCGGCCGGATCGAACAGGCCCCAGTGCACCCGTACAAAGTCGCCGAACACTACCGGGCATGCCTCGACCGCCGCGCTGTCGCAGACGGTGACGATCAGATCCATCGGCGCGGCATCCGCTTCGGCGAACTCGTCCCACGACTTGCTGCGAAGGCCGTCCACCGGGAAACCCTCGCGCTTCAACTGAGCAATGGCAAACGGGTTGACACGGCCGGCCGGCTGGCTGCCGGCGCTGAAGGACTCGTAGCGGCCTTGGCCCCACTTCTTCAGGGTCGATTCGGCCAACACGCTGCGAGCGGAATTACCGGTACACAAGAACAGGACGCGACGGGTCATCTGAGCGATCTCTAAGGTGGGTTGGTCAGCAGCCAACGGGTCGTTCGCAGGCCTGTTCGTCGGCACAACAGTTCTCCGTGAGATAGGCCACCAATGCGGTCATCGCCTCGAACTCGGCCCGGTAGCAGATCGTCCGACCACGTTGCTCGGCGCTGATCAGGCCCGCAGCCAACAGTTCCTTCAGGTGGAAGGAGAGCGTGGCGCCAGGCAAGCAGAGCGTCTGGGCAATGTCACCGGCCAGCTTGCCGCCGCTGCCGGCCTGTACAAGCAGGCGGAAGATCGACAGGCGGGTGGCGTGGCCCAAGGCAGCAAGAGCGTGGGTTGCAGTTTTATGTTCCATGATTCTAGAATAATAGAATCGATTCCGTAGGACAACCCCGTGCAGCAGATCCCCAACTTGGTCCCAGGTGCCTTGGACATTCCGACGGCCACCAAGCTCAACGACCCGGCCGCGCAGCCGCACCGCCCGCGCATCCTGATCCTGTACGGCTCGCTGCGGCCTCAGTCGTTCAGCCGCAAGCTGGCGCTGGAGGCGCAGCGGCTGCTGGAACAGCTCGGGGCGGAAACCCGCCTGTTCGATCCACACGAGCTGCCGATGCTTGACTCGGTGCCAGCCACCCACCCAAAGGTGCAGGAGCTGCGCCAGGCCTCGCTGTGGTCGGAGGGCCACGTGTGGGTCAGCCCGGAACGCCATGGCACCCTTACCGCGGTATTCAAGAACCAGATCGACTGGCTGCCACTGGAAGAGGGCAGCGTGCGCCCCACCCAAGGCCGCACGCTGGCCGTGATGCAGGTCTGCGGCGGTTCGCAGTCGTTCAACGTCGTCAACGCGCTGCGTGTGCTCGGCCGGTGGATGCGGATGGTGACGATCCCCAACCAGTCCTCGGTCGCCAAGGCCTGGCAGGAGTTCGACGACGAAGGTCGAATGAAGCCTTCGGCGTACTACGATCGCGTGGTGGACGTCATGGAGGAACTGGTCAAGTTCACCCTGCTGGTGCGTGGGCGCAGCGACTACCTGGTGGACCGTTACAGCGAGCGCAAGGGGGCCATCGAGGCGGCGGCGCTGGCGGCCGCTGCAGGGGTGGTGGAAACTGTTTTTAACGAGGAGGAAAGTGCGTGAACGCGGTCATCTACCACAACCCCAAGTGCGGCACCTCGCGCAACACTCTGGCGATGATCCGCTTCGCCGGGATCGAGCCGGAAGTGATCGACTACCTGGCCCACCCGCCCAGCCGCGCGCGCCTGGTCGACCTCATTAGGGCCGCGGGCTTGAGCGTGCGCGACGCCATCCGGCAGAAGGGCACTCCTTATGACGAGCTAGCACTGGGCGATGCGGCACTGAGCGACGACGCGTTGCTTGATGCCATGCTGGCGCACCCAATACTCATCAATCGTCCTTTCGTGCAAACCGATAATGGCACGCGCCTGTGCCGGCCTTCCGAACTGGTGCTGGATATCCTGCCGAAGCTTCCCGGACCATTCCGGAAGGAAGATGGAGAGTTGGTGGCCGAGCACAGGGGAGGCCCGGCGACCTAATCTGGGTGCTGGGCCGGGCTGGCCGCCTTTGAGAACAACAGGAGATCCTGCCCCATGCCGACGCTCCATCCCGCAAAAAGCGAAAGTGCGTGGCGTGACTTTCTGGTGTTCCTATGACTGGGACTGACCTCGTTCGGTGGCCCGATTGCCCATCTGAGCTACTTCCGCCTCGAGTTTGTCGAGCGCCGCCGGTGGCTGACGGACCGTAGCTACTCGGATCTGGTGGCCTTGTGCCAGTTGCTTCCAGGCCCAGCCAGCAGC
Source organism: Stenotrophomonas sp. SBJS02 (assembly GCF_020428325.2). Lineage (NCBI taxonomy): Bacteria > Pseudomonadati > Pseudomonadota > Gammaproteobacteria > Lysobacterales > Lysobacteraceae > Stenotrophomonas > Stenotrophomonas sp. SBJS02. The sequence continues at coordinate 43,627 of NZ_CP109812.1, forward strand.
CAGGTTGGGGTGTTGCTGGGCTTGGCCCGCGCCGGCTGGCTTGGCCTGCTGGCCGCCTGGGCAGGTAAATCGCATGGGTCAGGTCGCGTTGGCGCTGCACCAGTTCGGCTACGCGCGCCGCCATGCGGTTGGAATGTTCGATGATGACCCGGATCTGCGAGCGCGGCGAGACCGGGCAGCGTCGAATCCCCGCTAGGAAGCGGATCCTGCCAGATCGGAGGGCAGCTGTCGGCCAGAAGTGGATACTGCAATCATTGCTGCCTGAGCCCACTCTCCAAAGGCAAGGGGGAGCGCCTGCTGTTCGCCCGCTGTCACATCAACTGCGACTAGCTGAAATCTTTGATCGCCTACCTGGAAGGGCATTCCGCGCACCAGCATCCTGTTCGATCTGATGACTAATGATTCTCAGGACTTGCTGCGGTACCGGTGTGCGGCTACCTCCTGATGACTAATGATTCTCAGGACTTGCTGCGGTACCGGTGTGCGGCTACCTCGCTATCACTACTTGATCAGGAAGTCATTCAGTGATTTTCCACTTGCTACCAGCTCGGCTATCCATCGCGGTTGCCGCCCTCGACCGGACCACGTCTGGCCGCGCACTGCAGGATTGCGGTACTTGGGAGCGATCTTGGACCCTGTCGATTTGGCAGGCCTCCGATCACCTCGCTTCTTGGCGGTTTCGGAGGGCACGATCACTGAAGCGCCGTAGAGTTCCTCTATCGTGTATCCATGATCCTTGACGTACTTGTTGATCTTGGCGCGCATCGCTGTGGCCTTAGGGCGTGACAGCACCTTGGACTGCTGCTTCTCCGCCTGAGCAATCAGTGAGCGAAGTTCCTTGGCAGAAAGGCCGCTGATATCAATAGTCATGAATTCTTCCCCGATGTCGAGGCCCTAGCCTATTCTCAAATGACATTGCGTGTCACTCCATGTCCACTATGAGTCGCTCAATCTCAGGATCGACTACTAAAAAGTGGATCGTGTTAGCTACTCTCTCACTACACATGATTTTCACGTGGCATATGGACCTGAGGACTAAAGACGCGCCGTGAGTGATTGCTGTGGCGTCGCCAAGAGTTCTTTGAGATCGCCAGTTTGAGGCATTGGATGAATCGACGTTAGACTCAAGCGCTTTCCGTAGCAGATCAGGGAGGCAAGGCGCATAACCGTGAGATCAATTCCCTTCATTGTCGCTGCCGCGTTGGCGGGAACTTCGCTGGCTGCAGATGCTTCTGAGGATAACCTACATAGAGATCCTTACTTTGATCCAGGAGGCGCCGTCAGGTTCAACTATGGCTGGCTCGACTACGGGCCGTCCAGCCGCCTGCAGCTTGAACTGCTGCGTGCAGACCTTGACGCTGGAACCGGACCGTTTTCCTTCTCTGCCCAATACCGCTGGTACGATGGCTTCGACGCCGTGCATCACGCCTACGCGGGCTGGCAGTTCTCCGATGCTACCCAGCTCAAGGCAGGTATCCAGCAAGTCCCGTTCGGGCTGCTCCCCACCGTTTCGCAGAGTTTCTGGTTCGGCTCCGGCTACTACCTGGGCATCGAGGATGATTACGATCCGGGCCTTGTGGTGATTCACCGCAGCGGCAGCACAACTTGGCATCTTGGCTGGTTCTCCGGAGACGAATACGGGTCCGGGGCTCGCTACGATCGCTACTCCTTTGATGTCGCGCAGACCGAGGCATTGCCGTATCGCGAGCGGCAACGACTGCATGCACGCGTGGAGAGCGCGCACGACTGGGGCGGCGGCGAACTGTTGCTGGGCGCATCAGCGTTTGCTGGCAAAGTGCAGAACACTCAGACACGGCGTCAATACGGTCATCAGGGCGCGGCCCTCCACGCACAGTGGCAGCGCGATGGTTGGACCGCGCAGTTGCAGTGGGCGCGGTACCGGTATGACGTGCCCGGAGATCGCATCGCAATGTCGGCGTTCCAATCCCCCTTCCAGGTTGCAGCGCAGGCGGATGTGCCAAGCGCCAACATCGCCTATTCGTTCGGCCAGAAGGGCTGGCTGGATGACATCACCTGCTATAACAACCTCAGCATGACCCGCCCGGTCGGGCACCGCGCGGGCCTTCGTGATTCGTGGCAGAACGTGACCGGTTGCAGCCTGCAGAAAGGCATCATGCTCACCTATGTCGACTGGATCGCTGGCCGCAACATGTGGTTTGCCGGTGGTGATGGTATCGGCATCGACGAAGGAGGCCTTTCCAGCTGGCATTCGCGGCTGAACCTCAATATCGGCTTCTACTTCTGATCGGCCTCGCGCAAGCCGCAGATTTTTCCACCCAATAACACGGAGGTATCCATGCAGAGCACGGCTCCGCAACATCCCCCCGTTCGCCAGCGGATCCTTTCGCAGGTGTTCATTCCCACGGCAGCCATCGTCATCGCGCTGCTGGCGCTTGCCGCCTTCGCGCCCGAAATGGCCACGCGGTGGTTCACCGCGGCCAAGTCATGGGCCGCCAATGATGCAGGTTGGTTCACCATCCTTGCAGTAGCCGGCTTCCTGGTCTTCGTCGTCGGCGTCGCCATCAGCAGTTACGGCCGCATCAAGCTCGGCCCTGACCACAGTACGCCGGACTACAGCTACGGCTCCTGGTTCGCAATGTTGTTCGCTGCGGGCATGGGCATCGGTCTGATGTTCTTCGGCGTTGCCGAGCCCATCATGCACTACGCCACGCCGCCGGTTGGTTCGCCTGAGTCCGCCGCCGCTGCCCGCCAGGCAATGCGCATCACCTTCTTCCACTGGGGCATCCACGCATGGGCGATCTACGCGGTGGTAGCGCTGTCGCTGGCGTACTTTGCGTACCGACACAATCTCCCGCTGCGTGTCCGCTCCGCGCTGTATCCGCTCATCGGCGACCGTATCCACGGCCCGTTGGGACATGCCGTAGACACGTTTGCCGCACTGGGTACCATCTTCGGCCTGGCCACCTCGCTGGGACTGGGCGTCATGCAGATCAACGCCGGCCTGAACTACCTGTTCGGCCTGGAGGTCAGTACGCTCGCCCAGGTTGGCTTGATCACCGTCATCACACTGGTGGCCACCGGATCGGTCGTGGCTGGCCTGGACAGCGGCGTACGCAGGTTGTCCGAGCTCAACATGATCCTGGCGGCGGCGCTGCTGGCCTTCGTGCTGGTCTGTGGACCCACCGTTCACCTGATGCAGGCGCTGGTGCAGAACACCGGCATGTACGTTTCCCAACTGTTCTCGATGACCTTCAACCTTTATGCCTACGAACCCACGGGTTGGCTGGGTGGCTGGACGCTGTTCTACTGGGGCTGGTGGATTGCGTGGTCGCCCTTCGTTGGCATGTTCATCGCGCGCATCTCACGTGGACGCACCGTCCGTGAGTTCGTGGTAGGGGTGCTGCTCGTACCGCTTGGCTTCACATTCCTGTGGATGACCATCTACGGCAACACCGCGTTGCACATGGTGCGGACGGAGGGCATCCAGCAGTTGGTGCAGGCGGTCTCAACCGACAGCTCGATGGCGCTCTTCGAGTTCCTGGAGCACCTGCCGCTGACCATGCTGACCTCTTCGCTGGCGGTCATCCTGGTTGCGCTGTTCTTCGTAACCTCAGCGGACTCCGGTGCCCTGGTAATCGACATGCTTACCTCGAAGGGTGAGGAGGAATCGCCGGTCTGGCAGCGGATCTTCTGGGCGCTGCTGGTCGGCGGCCTTGCGATTGCCCTGCTGGTGGCCGGCGGCTTGGAATCATTGCAGGCGGCCACCATTGCCAGTGCGTTGCCATTTACGATCGTCATGATCCTGATGTGCTGGGGACTGCTGAAGGCCATGCATCTGGATGCAACCAAGCGCTCGATCCTGCGCGAGGCACGTATCTTGCCGGGTACCAGCGAGGATTGGCGGGCGCGCCTGCGCCTGCTGGCGCACAATCCGTTGAAGATCGAGGTGACCGGCTTCATCGAGCAGCGTGTCATCCCGGCATTGGAAGAGGTTGCGGCTGAGCTGCGCAAGCAGGATCTGCCGGTCCAAGTCTCCAAGGGGGAGGATGGTCGTGCGTGGCTGCAGGTTGGCCATGGCGAGGAGATGGACTTCTTCTACTCGGTACGGCCCCAGCCCTATGAGCCGCCGACGTTCGCCCTGCAGGATCCTCGTCGGCCGGTCAGCGAGGGTACCCGTCATTACCGTGCGGAGGTCTATCTGCGGGAGGGCGGGCAGGACTACGACGTCATGGGATGGACCAAGGTTCAACTCATCCACGATGTGCTCGATCAATACGAGCGCCACCGTCAGTTCCTGGACAAGGTGCGCTCGTAGAATCTGCACACAGATGCCGCCCGGAGTAGCGGCATCTGCCTTGGGTCGGGCATGACCCTGCGTTGACGTGGCCTCGGCGCCCGGCCGTGCTATTGATGGTCGAACTTCCCAGGAAGTAGCCCATGCTCACCAGATTGAGGCTTGCAGCCAGCAAAGTTACAAAGCGGATGTGGTTCCGCTCGACCCTGTATGGCGCCCTAGGCATCATCACGGCGTTGGCGGGCGCGTTCCTGAAGTTCCTCATTCCCGTCGGCCTTGCCGCACGGATCGGCGCAGATTCCGTCGGCAACATTCTTGGCATTCTTGCCGCGTCGATGCTGACGGTAACCACCTTCTCGCTGTCCACCATGGTCTCGGCATACGGGTCCGCGTCCAACAGCGCCACCCCGCGCGCGGCCCGCCTGCTGATCGAAGACACCCGGGCCCAAGGTGCGCTGGCCACCTTCATTGGTGCCTTCCTGTTCTCGATCGTGGGCCTCATCGCGCTCAGCACTGGCATCTACGGAGATAGCGGCCGGCTTGTACTGTTCGGGGCAACCATCGCGGTCATCATCGTCATCACAGTGACGTTGCTCCGGGCTATCGAGCAGTTCTCACGCTTTGGCCGCGTCGGCGAAACCATCGATCTGGTGGAGCGGGCGACCCAAGTGGCAATGAAGCGCCGCGCCGAGGAGCCTTCGCTCGGCGGAGCCAGTGCGGTTCGGGTAGGAGAGGGGGCGGTGCAGCTGGTCGGCGATCAGGTGGCCTACGTTGAACACGTGGATGTCGGGCGGATCAACGCCATTGCGCAGGAACATGATCTACGCGTTCATCTGCTCTGCCAGCCGGGTACGTTCGCAACCCCAACCCGTCCGTTGATAGCCATCGAGGGAAATCTACTTCCTGAAGTACAGAGTGAAGTGATCTCAGCCATTTCCTTTAGCGACGCGCGCTCCATCGAAAATGACCCACGGTTCGGGCTGGTCGTGCTTGCGGAAATTGCGCAGCGAGCCATGTCACCTGCGGTGAACGACCCTGGGACCTGCATCGACGTCATCGGGACATGTGTCAGGCTGCTCTGTGCATGGTCCAGCCACGCAGGGGACGCTGCGACAGGCGAGGTGCTGTATCCGCGCGTGCACGTGCAGTGTCTCGACGTACGCGACATGTTTGAGGACGCGTTCACTCCGATTGCCAGGGATGCCGCCGCGTCCCTGGAGGTCAGTATCCGGCTGCAGAAGGCCTTCGCAGCGTTGGCAGGGTCCTCGAATGAAGCGACAAGAGTCGCATCACAGGCGCATGCCCGCATCGCGTTGGAGCGCGGCCTATTGGCCATGGATTTCGAAGCTGATCGCGAGGCGCTTCGAGCCGTCGCATCTTATTTGACTCTGGAAGATGTGGACCACCGTTCGTAGTATCTTCCTATCAAAGCCTTTGAAGCGCTGCGCTGGCTATCAGTGCTCGGCTGTGGTCTGGAGCACATCCGGTCAGCTCACCTTCCACAGCATGTATGCGGCAGTAATGAAGATCAGTACTGCAAATACCGTGTTCAGAGCTCCACGATAGTTGGCCAGCTTCGTCGAAGTTGCTGCACCTGCAATACCGCCAGCCACGCCGGCAACGACGAAAACTGCCGCGAGCTTCCAGTTGACCAGACCTGTACGCGCGTAGTTCAGTGCGGTGGTCATGCCAAATGCGGCGACGGCGACGAGCGAGCTTCCGACTGCGGCGATCATCGGCATGCCCGTCGCGGCCACCAGTGCGGGCACGATGAGAAAGCCTCCGCCAATGCCAAAGAAGCCAGAAAGCCCGCCGGCGGTGGCGCCCAGCCCAATCAGCGCGGGCGCGTTGCCTCTGCCGAGCCGAGCGTCCGTGAGTCCAGGCGTGTTGCGCCTGCGAAGCATGGCGATGCCGACAACGATCATAGCCACAGCAAACAGCGCCAACAGGCTCCTGCCGTCGAACGCCTTGCCCAAGCTGGAACCCAGGTATGCGCCCGCGATCCCCGCCAGAGCGAAGACCGAGGCACAAGGCCAGCGAACGTTCCCTCTACGGGCATGTATCACCAGATTCGACACCGCATTGACCGCTACTGCCAGGGCGCTGGTGCCGATAGCCACATGCGGATCTCCCACTCCGACCACGTAGAGCATCAGTGGCACCGCCAGGATGGATCCGCCCCCACCGACCACGCCCAGGACGAAGCCGACCAGGACGCCAGACAGGCCGCCCAGAACCAACTGCAGCAGAGATAGCGCTTCCATATGTCAGTCGCCGGACGCCGGGCCTTGCTGCAGCCGTGTTGCGATGGAAGAAAGGTCATAGCCTGCATCCGAAGCAACAGACAGGACGTGGTCAAACGCCGCTCCATTGTGAACGACTTCCGACAGCGCCCAAAGCATCGCAGCACGGGTGCCGGTTCTGCAGTACGCGGCAACAGGGCTTGGCAGCGCTTCGATCAACTTGGCAAAGGTATGCACCTGATCATCGGTAATAACGCCAGGCAGCGCAGGAAGATAGGCAAACTGCATGCCCGCCTGGTGGCAGGCGGCCTGCAGCGCATGGTGACTGGGCTGCTCCGGCTGTTCATCGTCGGGGCGGTTGCAGATCACGCTCGCAAAGCCCTGCTCCTTCAGGGCTTCAATGTCCTTTGGCAGGAGCTGGCCGGACACCTTGAGGCTGGCGGAGAGTGGCTTGAGGTTCATGGTTCTCCCGTAGTTGCAGTGGGGCGGTGAATGAGGCCATGCAGGAGCACGCCAGCGATCATTGCCGTGGCGAAGATGATCGCGAAGGGCTGGCCGGTTCCCAGCAACGCGATGGCTGGGCCGGGACATAGTCCGGCCAGACCCCAACCCAGGCCGAATATCGCCGCACCGATCACCAGGCGCCGATCGATGATGCGATGGGTGGGAATGTGCAGCGATACGGCAAGCAGCGGCGTTCTGCGGGCGCGTATCCACAGGTAGGCTGCGCCGGAAGGGATCAGTGCGCCCAGCATGACCAGCGCCAGGGAGGGGTCCCAGGCGTCGCTCACATCAAGGAAAGCAAGCACGCGGGCTGGGTTGGCCATACCGGATACGACCAGTCCCAGTCCGAAGAGTGCGCCGCACAGGAACGCGGCGAGACGGATCATGCCGTGCCCCCCGCCACAATCCGTACCAGGGTCGCCGTGGCCATGCCCATGAGCATGAACACGCAGGTAGCCACCACCGACCGCGACGATCCCCTGCCCAGGCCGCAGACACCGTGCCCACTGGTACAGCCAGCGCCAAGGCGAGTTCCGTAACCCACCAGCAGTCCGGCAATCACCAATACCACTGCTCCGTTTGCGGAGAGCGCCGGCAATAGTATGGGCCTGGCCGCCAATGCCAAGCCTGACGCCAGGGCAAGTCCCGCCAGGAATAGGGCTGCACTCCCGCGTCCGCCGTCACCCGGCATGCCCAGTGTCTTGGCAAGTAGACCCGAGATGCCGGCAACGCGGCCGAGAAGGACCAGATAGGCACCGGCGGCTGTTCCAATCATGGCACCGCCAGCGAGTGGCCAGTACCAAGCCAAATGAGAGAGCGTCATAGCAGGTCCACCGGCAGCTTGAGGTAGCGCACGCCGTTGTCCTCGGGTTCGGGCAGATGGCCGGCGCACATGTTGACCTGCACTGAAGGCAGGATCAGTCGCGGCATCGGGAGCGTCGCGTCACGGGCTTCCCGCATTTCCACGAACATGGCTTCGGTCACGCCCTCGTGCACATGCAGGTTGGTTGTCCTTTCGGCACGGATGGTTGTCTCCCATACGAAATGGTTTCGACCGGTGGCCTTGTAGTCATGGCACAAGAAGACGCGGGTGGCGTCGGGCAGGGACATAAGGCGCTGGATCGAGCGATACAACTGGCGAGCGGAACCACCTGGAAAATCGCAGCGGGCGGTGCCGTAGTCCGGCATGAACAGCGTGTCTCCAGGAAATACGGCGTCGCCGATCACGTACGCCATACAAGCGGGGGTGTGGCCCGGCACGTGCAGCGACATCGCCTGGAGATTACCGATGCGGAAGGAGGCACCATCGGCGAACAGCCGATCAAACTGGCTGCCATCCCGCTTGAATGCAGTGCCGGCATTGAAGACTTTGCCGAAGGTTTCCTGGACAGTGGTGATGCGCTCGCCGATGGCCAGCGTACCTCCCACCTGGCCCTGCAGCCATGGTGCTGCTGAGAGGTGGTCGGCATGCGCGTGGGTTTCCAGCAACCATTGCACCTGTAGGCGCTCGGTCCGCACGTAGTCCACCAACGCCGATGCGGAGGCAGTGGAGGTGCGGGCTGCGGCCATGTCGAAGTCAAGGACGCTGTCGATGATGGCGCACGCTGAAGAAGATGGATCGCGTACGACGTGACTGGCAGTGAAAGTGGCAGGATCGAAGAAGGTCTTTACATGAGGCGAGGGGAGCAGGCCGGCACGGGCATCGTTGACGACGCGGACAGCCTGCTCCAAGGGGGCGTCTACCGCTACGGATTGGTTCACGACTGGCTCCGGGGGGATTGGTTGCTTAATACTTACATAGTTACATAAAGTGTGCAACTATAGAAGCATGCTAGACTGGGCGCCTTCCCCATGGTGTTTGCATCACATCACCCGGCCAAGTTGCCCTTACCCGTGACCAGCCCCCCATTCAGCCCGTCAGACCTAGCCACGATGAAGGAGCGCGTGCCCGAAGTGGCCGAGTTGCTGCGCTTCATGGCCACTCCCTCCCGCCTGTTGCTGCTGTGCCAGCTCGCCCAAGGTGAAATGACGGTGAGCGGACTGGAGGACGCCACCGGCATCCGACAGCCGGCGCTCTCCCAGCAACTGGCCGAACTCCGCCAACGAAAGCTTGTAGCGACCCGACGGGAATCGCGGTCGATCGTCTACCGCATGGCAGACCCGCGCGTTGCAGCACTGCTGGGCGCGATGCATGGGATCTTCTGTGCGGACGATACATCAACTTGAAGTGGCCTAAGGCGTCTAGAAGGGACGGGCTAGACTCACTGACCTAGGGGAATTTAGGCCATCGGCGTAGTCTGCCCCAAAACCAATTGACCGCAGCAGGCTCGAGGTCTGCTGCGGCCTAGGGATGTTTATCAGGGATGGGGTGGATGTCTGCTTATGGCCGAAAGCGGACATCGCCAAGGCAGTGGATTAAGGTTGTTTATCGTGGCATGGGCATGGCACCTTTCGATCCAGAGCGGACATCAGCGTGAGCGCACGCTCTGCACCCTGGTAGCTCTCACTACACATCGGACTGTTAAGTGAACCACAGCCGTCCTAAAATGAGGCCGTATCAAGGGTCTAGTCCTCAAATCACGGGCTGCGGGTACTTCGTATAGCCCGACTCGAGGAGCCGACCATTGTTCATTTAGCACGGCGCAATCATTCTGGGCAGCGGACGGGGACGTGATGAAGCAAGACATGAAGGAAAAGCTCAAAGAAGCCGTGTTTGATGTCGAGCACGCTTTAGGAATGTACGCTTCTGGCTACTGCACCATTCCAGCAGAAGCAATCTATGACAAAGATGCGTTGGCTTCAGTCATGAGCGTAGTCAAAGATTGCCATATCTACCTTATTGGGCTCGTACCCAGGATTGTCCTTGAGAATGCAAAACTAGAGAACGACAAGCTGAGCATTTTTATGAGTGCTCTAGGACAGACTTACGAGGTCAAGTACCCGTGCCCAGAAGGGTGTCGGTTGCAGCTGGTCGATGACATATATCACGTTGTTGATGCATCGGGACGCTTGGGATGGCCAAGTCCTCAGGACCTACAGGCACGACTAAGCTCCATATCGCAGGCGATAGATTTCGACGTGAAGTACATCGGGCAGGCCTACGGAAAAGATGGATCACGCAATGCCTTAGACAGACTGCTGAAGCACGAGACGCTTCAGAAAATTGCCTTGAAAGGCATTCCTGAGACGCACAAGCTAACCCTGCTGCTGTTGACAGTTGTTCCCAACAGTCAGCTCTTCACGTTCTTCAATCCATTCGCCAAGAACAAAGATAATGATGGGACGCGCATTCGCGCGGGGCTGGAGAAGCTATACGAGACTAGTGAGCAAGAACGAATCACTCTCTATGAGGCATCACTTATCCGGTACTTCTCTCCCGAGTACAACATTGAGTTCAAAAACAGCTTCCCGTCCACCAACCTGAAGGTCCTTCAAGCCTGCTACGAGAAGGATTTCAGTGCGCTTGTGGCAGAGATATGCATCGACGAGCTTCCGTTCAGATTAAGATCTGACTGTGTAGCACCGGCGCACTATCACATAGCTAAGCACAACTTGCATAAAGAGAGTGACCGGCGAATATTCTTTGGACTGTAGTTCGGTGAATTCTCTGTCTGCTGCTGGCGGGAAGCTGTCGTGGGCTCGACATGGCAGCAACTGACCCAAAGCGGACATCCATCAGTGCTTGTCCACTGCTCTTGAAATGCGGCCTGGTCTGCTTGCTGGGTCCGGCTATGCCTCGGCTTGTCAGCCGGACCCAGCAGCCCTAAGATCGAGCCGCTGTCAGCGGGGATAGCCCACCATATGGTGGTATGTGGATAAGTCGTGTAACCGGACCCAGGGATCCGGCTACAAGGTAGTTAGGCAGCAGGGGGAGATGGTGGACAGCCGAAGTATCTTTGAAAGACTGACACGATCCGTGCCAATCAATCTCGCAGACCTCCCAGAAGAGTTCGGTATCTACGCTCTTTGGGACCATGAACGACAAATCCGGTACATCGGTAGCACACCAAAAGCCACCGAGGGATTCCGCACCAGGATTTACAGCAAGCACGCCACTGGCAGCGAAGGTCGCAGCCACAAGTTCACGCAAGCGTATTGCACCGGCCGTATGTGGCGTTACTGCAAGAAGCTTGATCACCCAGCTGCCGCTCGCGAGCAGTCCGCCACAGATGCGGACGCAGCAAAGAAGCTGAGAAACGCCTTTATTCGTAAGCACTGTGGGGCGAGCTACGTATCCATACCTCGTAGCTATCTGCCAGAGCCATACTTCGCAAACCTCACTTCATTGGAGTTCCAGCTTCAGGCTATGGCACCTTCAAGCATGCGGGCGTGGGAGGGTATTGGGTTTCGGCCTCTACCAGAACCGGCACCTCTCGTGGATCGCTTGTTGGCTGAACTACCTCACTTTGCAGCAGGCGCTGAAAGGCAGCATGCCATCTATAAGGCGCATGTGCTTTGCACTGATGTCTAACAATTCATTGATACTCGCCTTCTCAACAAGCTGCGCAATCAATGCGCGCATGAGTGGGGAGATTTCCGCATTGCCCAACAGATAGTTGATACCTACATTGAGCCAATGACAATGAAACATGCGCTCAATGCTGAAAATGAGGTCCAACCGATCCTGTTCCCACCAAGCTGCGCGCCGAAGCAAGTGCTCGTCAGTACCCTTGCGGCGTTGATCACCTTTGCGAACCTGCTCAAGCCCCTTCTCAAAGCGGCCGTCACGGAGGGAACGGGTGACGGCATCTAACGATTCCAAGCCGAAGCCGCCTGATGGCTCGGCTTAGTTCAGGCGTTTGGCGGTGTCCGCTTTTGGCCGGAAGCGTACGCTGACCAAACGATGTTTTAGCCCGGCCACTCACGGGCCGTCGGGCGCTCAACGGGGCCAATACAGTGCCCCTGAGTCCTCGCCGCATTAGTCGGAACGCTAACCTCCCCTTCATTGCCATGGGCTAGGGGGGAATTTCTATCCTGAGCCGCGTTAGCCTTGACAGAGCACCAGTTCGATAGGGGTTGCGCTGAACACTTCCCCTCAAACACATATAGTGTTGCTGCTCGTACTGCTTCGCGCGCCCCTCGCACGCCTATCTGAACCTGTCGCCAGGCCTGGACTTCGAGACCAAACTGTTCGCCAAGACCAATGCACCACAGTTGCTGCGCAAGGAACTGTCGAAGCCGGGCTACGTACCGCAGCCGATCGCACTGGGCATCAACACCGATGCGTACCAGCCGATCGAACGCAAGTTCAAGCTCACCCGCCAGCTGATCGAAGTGATGCTGGAAACCAGGCATCCGTTCTCGCTGATCACCAAGAACGCACTGGTCGAGCGTGACATCGATCTGCTCGCACCGCTGGCGGCGGAGAACCTGGTCAGCGTGCATTTCTCGGTGACCTCGCTGGACCCGCATCTTTCCGCGAAGCTTGAGCCGCGCGCGTCGGCGCCGCATGCACGGCTGCGCGCGATGAAGCGCCTCCATGACGCCGGCATTCCGGTCGGTGTGATGGTGGCGCCGGTGATTCCGTGGATCAACGACAGCGAGCTGGAAGCCGTGCTGGAGGCCGCGCACGACGCAGGTGCGAGCACCGCCGGCTACGTGCTGCTGCGCCTGCCACTGGAAGTGGCGCCACTGTTCCGCGACTGGCTGGATACCCATCATCCCGATCGCGCTGCACACGTGATGAGCACCATCCAGCAGCTGCGCGGCGGCAAGGACTACGACAGTCAGTTCGGCACGCGCATGCGTGGCCAAGGCGTGTATGCCGATCTGTTGAACAACCGCTTCAAGCTGGCGCGAAAGCGTCTCGGCTTCAATGCGCAGAACAGCCATTGGCCGAAGCTGGATTGCAGCCGGTTCCTGAAGCCGCTGCCGCCGAAGAAAGAGTCACCGCAGGGCAGTTTGTTCTGACGCCATTGTCGGCATGAGTTGACCAACACAGATCAAGAAGGCACAGAAGATTCGCACCGTGTGCGTTGCACATCGGCGGCACACCGACCTAGAATATTTACAAACGTGAATTCCCGGTGACTGAATGACTCGGTCTCGGATGAGGAGCTACAAAAGCGCATGATGCACTTTGCTACACGGAACATTCTGAAGTCCCCACTCCTTCTGCTGCCATTCCTTTCGTTGCCCATGACCCCGGCGACTGCAGCAAGCACTGAGGGAACCGTATACGTCACCAAGAAGCGGCTGCCTGGAACTGGCGGTGGTGGCGTGGGTGGCTTTGGATTCGGTGGTGGTAGTGAAATCCATCTGTCCGAAGCACAGATGGATAACGGTGGTGGTGGTGGCGCAATCCCCACGGAAACCGCCAAGGAGCAGCCGACCGACGACAAGGAGAAGGACTGCAATGGCCGCAAGGGCAATCCTGTCGTGCTCTACAGCGGCAACAAGGTCGAGCCGGAACTCGATTTCGCCAGCCAGGGCGAAATGGGCTTGTTCCTGCAGCGCAACTACAATCATTACTGGAGCGCGACCGGCCTGTTCGGCAATCACTGGCTGAGCAACTTCGACTATTCGCTCGCGTTCACCGATGCAAACCAGCTGGCGTGGGTACAACGGCCCGACGGTCGCCGCATCAAGTATCTCAAGGATCCAGCCAGCGGGCGCTGGTACGAGGACAAGGCCCAGCCCATCGCGTATCTCGCCGCGAACGGAGACGGCACGTTCACGCTTCGAAACGAAAACAACGGGACGGAAATCTACAACGCCGAGGGCTACATCACCCGGCTCAGCAATGAGCAAGGTGTGAGCTGGACGTTCTCCTATACCGATCGCTACCTGCAGAAGGTCACCCACTCCTCGGGACGCAGTATCAGCTTTGGCTGGACCAATGGACAGGTCTCCCAGGTGACCGACCCGGCCGGCAACATCTACCGCTACACCTATACCCCCAACGTGTTCGGGAACGGGCGTGGCCGGCTCGCCAGTGCGACGCTACCAGGCACACCTGCAACGACGATCAGCTACCACTACGAAGATGCCCGCTTCCCGGGTGCCCTGACCGGCAAGTCCTTTGACGGCGTGCGCTATTCCACGTTTGCCTACGACGCGGAGCGGCGCGCCATCAGCACCGAGCACAATGGCGGCATCGAACGATTCCGCTTCAGCTACGCCGTGCGCAGCACCGAACCGGTGCTTCCGCCCCCCGCCCCGGCTCGACCGGGCGGTGTCCGCGCCGACGAAGAGCGTGGATGGTGCGAACAGCGCCCCGGAGGCTCACGCATCTGCTACCAGCCGCGCTCGCTGCCTGTCGATTCCCTGCCGATGGAGAGCGCTCTCGGCATGACCGCCGCCGCTGCGCCGAGCCTTACGCGGCCCGTCGATATCGATGTCACTGTGATCAACCCTCTTGGCCGCAGCACCACCTACACGTTCAAGGACGGAAAGATGGTGTCGACCAAGGGTGATCCGTCGCCGAACTGCCCTGCCAGCTACAAGGAGCAGAGCTACGACGCCAATGGGTACCCTGATCTGGTCCATGATTTCCAGGACAATCTGACCAACTTCGACTACAGCGCACAGGGCTACCTGCTGAAGCGGGTGGAAGCGGTCGGCAGCACGGCCGAACGTACGACGTTGCAGGAGTGGGATACCGCGCGTAACCGGCTGCTCAAGACAACGGTGGTGGGTGATCTTGAAGTCGCCTACACCTATGACGATCGCGGAAACGTGGCCAGCGTGACTGAGCGCAATCTGACGGCACGTGGGGTGCCCAGCCAGACGCGGGTAACCCGCACCACCTATAGCTATCACGCCAATGGATTGAAGGCCTCGATCAAGATCGATGGCCCGCTTCCGCAGGATGACGTCACCTCGACCTTCAACAACCAGGGCGATCTGACCAGCACCACCAACGCTCTCGGTCATACGATCAGCTATTCCAACTTCAACGGCTTGGGATTGCCGGGACGTATCGTCAATGCGAACGGTGGTGTGCGGGAGCTGACGTATGACGGTCGTGGCCGCGTTGTGTCCGACAGAACCAGCTCGGGAACCGGCTGGGCGACCACAGCCATTGGCTACACCTCCGCAGGCGACATCGCCTCGCTCACCCAGCCCGATGGCGTGACGGTACGCTACGGCTACGATGCAGGACGCCGCCTGACGCATGAAGTCCGCTCGCTGGGAGACGGTACGTGGGCGTGGACCCGTCATAGCTACAACAACGCTTCCAACCGCACGCGTACCGAGGTTTCACAGACCGACTATCCGATCGATACGGCAGTCAAGGGAATGATTGACGAAATCACCCATGACGGGCAGTGGAACTGGTTCGCTCGAGGCTGGGCCTGCTCCACCGGATCGGCCGGATCCATCCAGGTGGATGGCTACGCCGAAGGCAACGTCTACCTGGGAAGCACCCAGGCAAACCTCGCCAGCGAGCCAGGGGTTGCTGCCGCCTGCCAAGCCTCAGGCAATGGCTATAGATACCAGCTGCCGATATCGCTGGCCCAGAGGCAGCAGCTGGGTGGCCGCAAGTTCTCCATCTACGGTGTATCTCCGAAGGGAGCACAGCACAACCAAGCGCTGGGCAACTCCGGCAACTTCGCCATTCCCACGGCAACGATCATCGGAGACGTCGCAGGGGTTACGAACGACGCGAACTGGAACTTCTCCGTACAAGGATGGGCATGCTCCGTGGGCGTCAACGCGGCCACCACCGTACACATCTATGCGGGAGGGCCGGCAGGCGCTGGTACGTATCTTGGGAGCGTTACCGGCACGCTGGTTCCGAACGACGACGTAAAGGCCGCATGCCAATCGCAAGGGGCGTATTGGTTTGGCTTCACGTTGGATTCCAATATGCGCAACGCACATGGCGGAAAGCCCATCTACGTCCACGGCATCTCGCCCTCGGGCCAGGCTCATCTGCTGCTCAATCGATCAGGAGCCTTCACCATACCTGCCGTCGTCCGAAATGCGGAACTGGTCAGCGCATCGGCATCACCCCGCCAGATATTCAATGGTGGCTCGTCGAATCTGACGTTCCAGTTCCGAAATACCGGCAACGTCGTGTGGAATCCTGGTGACACCTATCTGGCATTCGGAATTCTTCAGCTCAATGAAAGCATGGGCCTAGCTGGACCGGTGCCTCCTGGAGCAGTTGCAACCTTCAGCAGAAGCGTTGGTCCGAAGAACACCGGCAATGGCAACGTCACCTTCATCTACAAGGCGCAGATGGCCTCTGGCGGTACTGCGTGGGGCCCGGAGGGGAGGGCGACATTGTCTGTAGAGAACAACAAGGGAAGCTGTGGTCGCGTCACGTGCGAACGGCCTCGGTAAGAAAGGACTATCCATATGCCAGCACTGACGCTTGCCCTGATCGGGCTGAACGCTGTTGTCTCCGTCAATACATATGAGTACGACGAGCTGGGTCGCGTGATTGTCGAGCGCGGAAACGGCGTACAGAACGTGCGTTATGCCTATGACGCGGAGGGACGCGTCACCCAGGTCACCGACTCGCAGAATCGGGTTACCCGCATGAGCTACGACGCTCGCGGTCGCTTGATCCAATCAATCGATGCTGCTGGAGGGAAGACGCAGATTGCGTACGATCATGCAGATCGTCCAATCCGAGTGAGCGATCCCCGCAATCTGGTCACCACCTATGAGTTTGATGGCTTCGGCCAGATGTGGAAGCAGGTGAGCCCGGATACGGGAACGACACAGCACCAGTACGACGCTGCAGGTCTACGGACATCGACGACCAGATCGGACGGAAGCGTTGTTTCCTTCGACTATGACGGCCTGGGTCGCATGACCTCTGCGAGTGCGGAGGACCGGACGTTGGGCTACAGCTACGACTGGTGTGGCAATGGTAAAGGACTGTTGTGCGGCACCTCGGGGCCGGGAACAGCAACACATTTTGCCTACACCGCGAATGGATCGCTGCAGATACGCCGCGACTTCACAGATCTGTCTGGTCAGAAGACGGATTACAGTACGACGTATGGCTACGACGGCATCAATCGCCTGAGCGAGATCACCTATCCCAATGGTGACAAGGCAACCTACTCCTATGGTTCCCACGGAAAACCAAGCGCGTTGGTGGCAACCGTAGACGGCACGCAGCGTTCGATCATTTCCCAGGCAAGCTGGAAGGCCACGGGAGCGCGCGGGTGGCTGGCTTATGGCAATGGCCTCGGCCGGGGCTATAACCACGATCCGGAGGGACGGCTGACGGCAATGTCGGTCTGGGGACCCAACAGCAGCAAGCTCAGCTATTGGGACTACCAGTACAGTGGTGATGGAGAAATCATCGCCATCGTCGATGCTGTCGACCCGAACATGACGCAGATGATCGGGTACGACTCACTGAGCCGACTGACCCAGCTGACTCGGTTTGGCGTCACCAACAATCTTTCCTACGACGCCGGCGGCAATCACGACCGCTATCAGGCCGGTAGTCAGCTGACCCAGTACAGCATCGACCCGGGGAGCAACCGGGTGCTGAACTACACCAATCAGGACGGCAGCCGCCAGTACCAATACGACGCATTGGGAAATCGTATCAGCGAGACTGCGGGTAGCCGGATCAGTACCTACGAATACGATGCCTTCAATCGCATGAGCCGAAGCAACATCGGAGGCGCAGCGACCGACTACGTGTTGAATGCGCAGGGGCAGCGCGTCGCGAAGATCAATCAGAACACCAATAGTCGCTACTTCTACGCCGGTCAGAACCAGCTCATGACTGAGCTGAACAATGGCGTGTGGACCAACTACTTCTGGTTCGAAGGCGAACTGGTGGGGCTGGCCCGTAGCGGGCAGCACAATTACGTGCATACCGATCATCTTGGACGCCCGGAGTTCGTCACCAGCCCAGGCCAGCAGACCGTCTGGAAGGCGTACAACTACGCCTACGGACGTAGTGTCCAGAAGGATGAGATCGGCGGGTTGAACATTGGCTTCCCGGGTCAATACTACGATGCAGAAAGTGGGCTTTGGTACAACGGCTTCCGAGACTATGACGCGAGCATCGGCCGGTATGTGCAGAGTGATCCGATTGGGTTGGCGGGGGGAATGAATACCTATGCATATGTGGGTGGGAACCCCGTTTCCTTCACCGATCCTTATGGGCTCTGTGGAATCAACTACCTTGACCTCGCCATTGGAATTGCAGATGTCAACATCGGAAGAATTGAACTCGCCGGTGGTGCTGCTACCGCAATCATTGGCGCTGGATTGGGATCAGAAGAAGCGATGGCTGCAGGCGCGTTGGCCGGAGGTCTTGGCCTGGCAACCATGTATGATGGTGCAGCCGGCATCCGGGGTGCTTTTGACGGAAAGAAGCGTGACCCTGCGTTACAAGAGGTTGGTGGAGCTCTTTTGGGATACCACGGAGCTAAGGCGGGACGAATCGTATCTGACTGGACGACCATTCGCGGTGGATTCAAAGGCCTGAGGAACGTTATGCGAGGTAAAGCGACTCTTCAAGGAGCTTATGATGCCGCAAAAGCCGGAAAAGAGATGGTAGACAGCCAGTCGTCCGGCACCGATCCGTGCGATTGCAAGTGAGAGAATGATGAAGATTCTACTTTGGGCGCCTGTAGTTATATTTTCTTTGTTGTCATTGAGAGCAGTGGCTTTCGTCGTGTACCAAGGACTAAATGGATCTCCGTTCGAAGAGGAGGAGATCATTGTCGCTGGGGTTGGGTTGGTCTGCGGCTGGATCGCCTGGGTCATGTACAAGACCTTGATCAGACCATGGAGGAAGCCGAAGCCCTAATGTAGAGTTGGAGATCGTGAGTCGTCCTGTCGCTGGACGGACTCTGCGCGCCCATCGTTCCACTGGACACTGGTCAGCGCCATGGACGCCAGACGACCGATAGCGCGCATTGCGAACAATAGGTCACTGGTCCAACTAACTCTGTGCCTTGTCGCGGCTGTCCTGATCGGAGTCGCGGCTGTCCTGATCGGAATGAAGAGCGCTCTTCCATCTTCAGTTCAACTGTCAACTCAAGGAATTCCCCGTCGAGAAGATCAGTGCCTGCAAGGCGGCAACGGTAATCTCTGGCGATCCTTGGGGCCCACCCGATACCCGGGTGGAACAGCCGGCATGCAACTACATCGCCACCATCGTCAGTAGCGTCGAGCTTGCTCGACTTCGCTCCAGGTTCAGTCGAGCAAGCTCGACGCTACGACGACGCTACCCCCCGAACAACTTCTGCGCACTCTGGAACAGGATCCAACTCGTCGCGATGAACTTGTCCCCACCCTGCGGTCGGTTGCCACGATGCGTATGGGTGAACGCGGTCGGCGCAATCAACAGACTGCCGGTGCGCGGCGCGATCTTCCGCCCCTGGAACAGGAACTCGGTTTCCCCCTCTTCGAACTCGTCGTTGAGGTACAGCGTCCACAGCACGTGCCGATGCAGGGTCTCGGCCTGTGCGTCCTTCGGGTACAGCTCGCAGTGCCAGTAGGGGTAACCACCCTCGCCCGCCGCATACCACTGCAGGTTGATGGCGCCGGGGCGCAGGCAGGTCCGCGCAAGATCCGCCAGTTGCTGTGGCGGCATGTCGGGGAAGTCCTCGGCAGACAGGCGTCGCGGTTGGCCGTTGCTGTCCTGGATCTGCAACATCAGCGGGGCGATCAACGCCTGTGGATAACGGCGTAGATAAGTCAGCAGGCCGTTGAACACCGCAAGCTGCAGCTGTTGATCGACATCCTGCCAGCCCTCCAGGCCACTGATGCGCAGATCCTTGCTGTGCTTGAGTTCCGGGAACACGCCACTGCCCACGGCACCGGGCTGCAGGCCACGCGTGGCGCGCAGGCGTTCAACGATGGCCGCGCAGACCTCGCTGGGGACGGCGTTGTGGATGACTTCAATGAAATCGACCGGGCCCTGCTCGTGCATGCGTGCATTCCTTAGGCGGCAACGGCTTGATGGTGCCGTTTGCCGCCCTCGGTGTCACCCCACGGTCATGTCATCGTTCTGCCATGACCGCTGTCAGGCGATAGGCCGTCAGCCCTGTGCGTTGTCGTGTGCGTGGTGGTAGCGCACGGCTTCGGCCACTTCCTCGCGCGAGCCGAGGAACACCGGTACGCGCTGGTGCAGCTGGTCGGGCTGGATGTCGAGGATGCGCTCGCGGCCGGTCCAGGCGGCGCCGCCGGCCTGTTCCACCAGCAGGCCCATCGGGTTGGCTTCGTACATCAGGCGCAGCTTGCCGGCCTTGGACGGGTCCTTCTTGTCCCACGGGTAGATGAAGATGCCGCCGCGGGTCAGGATGCGATGCACGTCGGCCACCATGCTGGCGATCCAGCGCATGTTGAAGTTCTTGCCACGCGCGCCTTCCTTGCCTGCCAGCAGATCGCCCACGTAGGCCTGCATCGGTGCTTCCCAGTGGCGCTGGTTGGACATGTTGATGGCGAATTCCTGGGTGGCCGCCGGGATCTGCATGTTCTCGGTGGTCAGCACGAACTCGCCCTTCTCGCGGTCCAGGGTGAAAGCGTGGGTACCGTGGCCGACGGTCAGCACCAGCTGGGTGCTGGGCCCGTAGATGCAGTAACCGGCGGCAATCTGCTTGCTGCCCGGCTGCAGGAACGCGTCATCGCCCGGCAGTTCCACGTTGGTCGGGCAGCGCAGCACGGAGAAGATGGTGCCGACGGAGACGTTGACGTCGATGTTGGAGCTACCATCGAGCGGATCGAACAGCAGCAGGAAATCACCGCGCGGATAGATGTCCGGCACGGGCTGGCTGTGGTCCATTTCCTCCGAGGCGCACGCGGCGAGGTGGCCACCCCAGGCGTTCGCTTCAAGCAGGATCTCGTTGCTGATGACGTCCAGCTTCTTCTGCGCCTCGCCCTGCACGTTACCGGTACCGGCATCGCCCAGCACGCCACCGAGGGCTCCCTTGCTGACGGCGATGGAGATGCTGGTGCAGGCGCGGGCGACGACCGCGATCAGCTGGCGCAGGTCGGCGTTGATGCGGCCGGCGTGCTGTTCCTGGATCAGGAAGCGGGTCAACGAAGTACGGGACATGAGCGGGCAGGTCTCGGCAGCGGGAAAACGCCTATTGTCGCCCGTATGGCGGGGGCGTGCGTGAGCGCGGGAAGGCGTAATCGTTTCCAGATGCGTTGCGCTCGTGGCGCCTTCCTTTTGTCGAGGCTCGTGGGAGGGGGAGGCGATGCAGGACACGCTGCAAGTACGTCCATGTAAGCTCGATGGCGCCATCCATGGCGGCCAACGGTCCTGCAGCGCCTCCCCCTCCCACGCGCTTCAGGGTTCGCCGCGAGCGCGGTGGGGATGGCAAAGGCAAGAGCAAAAGCAAAAAAAACAAAGGCGCCTTTCGGCGCCTTTGTCTTCAAGCTACTGGAGTGTTGCTTCAGCCCTTGGCGACGGTGGCCACGGCCTTGGCGACGTATTCCAGGTTGTTCTGGTTCAGCGCGGCCACGCAGATGCGGCCGGTGCCGACGGCGTAGATGCCGAACTCGTCGCGCAGACGCTCGACCTGCTCGCGGCTCAGGCCGGAGTAGGAGAACATGCCGGCCTGCTCGTTGATGAAACCGAACTGCGGCGCGCCAGCGGCAGCCAGCTTCTCGACCAGGCCCTGGCGCAGGGCGTGGATGCGCTCGCGCATCTCGGTCAGCTCCTGCTCCCACATCGCACGCAGTTCCGGGTTGGTCAGCACGCCGGCCACCAGCGCAGCACCGTGGGTGGATGGGCTGGAGTAGATGGTGCGGATCACGCGCTTGACCTGCGACTGCACCGCCTTGGCGTCAGCGGCGGTCGGTGCCACCATCGACAGCGCACCCACGCGCTCGCCGTACAGCGAAAACGACTTGGAGTACGAGTTGGCGACGATGAAGCTGTCGATGCCGGCTTCGGCGATGATGCGCACGGCGGCGCCGTCCTGCTCGATGCCCTTGTCGAAGCCCTGGTAGGCCATGTCGATGAAGGGGAACAGCTGCTTGTCCTTCAGCAGCTGCGCGACCTGCTTCCACTGGGTGACCGTGAGGTCGGCGCCGGTGGGGTTGTGGCAGCAGGCGTGCAGCAGCACCACGGTGCCGGCGTCCAGCTTGCCCAGGTCGGCCAGCATGCCGTCGAAATCGACGCCATGGGTGCTCGGGTCGAAGTAGGTGTAATCCAGCACGTCGAAACCAGCGGCGCTGAACACCGCACGGTGGTTTTCCCAGCTCGGGTTGCTCAGCGCAACGGTGGCGTGCGGCAGCAGCTTCTTCAGCACGTCGGCGCCGACGCGCAGCGCACCGCTGCCACCAACGGTCTGCGCGGTGGTGACGCGGCCAGCGGCCAGCAGCGGCGAATCCTTGCCGAACACCAACTCGCGCGTGGCCTGCGTGTACGCCGGCAGGCCATCGATCGGCAGGTAGCCGCGCGGTTTGGCCTCGGCGGCGAGCTGCTGCTCGATCTGCTTGACGGCGCGCAGCAGCGGAATGCGGCCGCTCTCGTCGTAGTAGATGCCCACACCCAGGTTGACCTTGGTCGGGCGGCTGTCGGCGTTGTACGCCTCGGTCAGGCCCAGGATCGGGTCGCCTGGGACCAGTTCCACGTTTGCAAAGAAGGACACGGCGGTACTCGTTCGGTAGACGGAAAGGGGGAGGAAGTGCGCTACGCGGTCCGCGGCTTTTCGGCCGGAAACAGCCCATCGTAACAAAGCCTGCCGAGGCTGGCCGCCGCCATCGTCATCCGCAGCCCCGTACCATGGCGTGCGTTGCCGCCCGATCCATCAACCTGAATCATGAATCCCGCCGCACGACGCCGTTGCCTGCCGCTGTCCGCCCTGCTGCTGTCGCCCTGGACGGCGGTGGCCGAGCCTGCGCCCACCGCCCTGCCTGCGGTGCAGGTACAGGCCGCCCGGGTGCCAGGCATCGATCCGTTCGCGCTGCCGGCCAGCCAGGACACGGTCTGGATCGACGCCAGCCGCGCGGGCACCGGCGCGCAGCTGTCTGAGGCCATGGCTGGGGTCCCCGGACTGCTGGCACGCGACCGGCAGAACTTTGCCCAGGACACGCAGCTGTCGATCCGTGGCTTCGGCGCTCGCTCGACCTTTGGCGTGCGCGGGGTGCGGGTGCTGATCGACGGCGTCCCCGCGACCATGCCCGATGGCCAGGGCCAGCTGTCGCATGCCAGCCTGTTGGGCGCCGAGCGCATCGAGATACTGCGCGGGCCGTTCTCGGCGCTGTATGGCAATTCCTCCGGCGGCGTGCTGCAGGTCTGGAGCGCTCAGGGCCAGGCCGGCGACCCGTGGCGGCTGCGCCTCAACGCCGGGGCTGACAACACACTCAGTGTCGGCGCGCAGCTGAAGGGTGCCGGCCACGGGCTGGACTACAACATCGCCGCCAGTCATTTCCGCACCGACGGCTGGCGCGACCACAGCCGCGCGCGCCGTGAATCGCTCAACGCACGCATCGGTGGCGAGCTGGGCGGTGGGCGGCTGGAGCTGCTGCTCAATGCGCTTGACGCCCCCGATGCGCAGGATCCGCTGGGCCTGACCCGTACCCAGGTGGCGGCGGATCCGCGCCAGGCCACGGCGGTGGCGCACCAGTACAACACGCGAAAATCGGTGCGCCAGCAGCAGGCCGGCCTACGCTGGACGCGGGAGACCGGGGCACAGCGCTGGCAATTGATGGGCTATGCCGGCCAGCGCGCGGTACGCCAGTACCTGCCGATTCCGCCGGCACCCCAGAACAACAGCCCGCTGCATGCCGGCGGCGTGATCGATCTGGAGGGCGGCTACGGCGGGCTGGACGCGCGCTGGGGCTGGCACGGCGATCTGGCGGGTCGACCGCTGGATCTGGTGGCCGGGCTCAGCGCCGACCGCCAGCGCCAGCACCGCACCGGCTACGAGAACTTCATCGGCAGCGCCCTGGGCGTGCGGGGGCGCCTGCGTCGTGACCAGATCGACACCGTGCAGAACGTGGACCAGTTCGCCCAGGCCTGGTGGCAATGGAGCCCGCGCTGGTCGTTGCTGGCCGGCCTGCGCCACAGCACCGTGCGCTTCGACTCGGACGATCGCTACATCACCGTCGGCAACCCGGATGACAGTGGTCGCCGCCGCTACCAGGCGACCACGCCGGTGGCCGGGATCAGCTTCGAGGCCAGCCCGCAGTGGCGCCTGCACGCGGCGGTGGGACGTGGCTTCGAAACCCCTACCTTCAACGAACTGGGTTATCGCGCCGACGGCCAGGCGGGATTGGCGCTGGATCTGGCGGCGGCGCTCAGCCGCAGCCTGGAGATTGGCAGCAAGTGGCACGCACAGGATGGCACCCAGCTCGATATCAGCCTGTTCCGTGCAGATACCGACGATGAGCTGGCCGTTGCCAGCAATATTGGTGGGCGCAGCACCTATCGCAACATCGGCCGAACCCGCCGTCAGGGTGTGGAACTGCAGTATCGACAGCCGCTGGCCGAGCAACTGGAACTGCAGCTGGCGTGGACCTGGCTGCAGGCGCAGGTGCGCTCGCCGTACGTGACCTCGAACAGCGTGGTTGCTGCGGGCAGCCGCCTGCCCGGTGTGCCACGCCAGCAGGCCTTCGCCCGGCTGCAGTGGAGCCCCGCCGACTGGCAGTGGGCGCTGGAGGCTTCTGCCAGCAGCGATACCGTGGTCAACGACCTGGCCACCGAGCGCGCGCCGGGCTATGCGTTGCTGAACCTGGAAGCCGGCCGTCGCTGGACCCTGCCGGGTGGCGAGCTGCGCGCCTTCGCCCGGCTGGACAACGTGCTGGACCAGGCCTACATCGGCTCGGTGATCGTCAATGACGGCAATGGCCGCTTCTACGAACGGGCCCGGGACGGCGAGCCAACGTCGGCCTGCAATGGTCGTGGCGCTGAAGGGGTAGTGCCGGCCGGCGGCCGGCACGACCGGTCAGTCGGGGGCCTTGGCTGGCACGAACGGCGAGGTCGGGTCGCTGGCCGGGAAGGTCTCCTCCAGCGCCTCGTCCTGGTTGTCGCTGGCGCGCTGCTTGCGCTCGCGGCGCTTGAGCGGGCTCTCCTGGCCACCGCGATGGCGGTCACCGCCATCCTTGCGGTCCTGCGCCGCCTGTTCAGCCTCATGCTTCACCGGCAGGTGGTCGTGCTCGGCATCGAAGAACGGTGCACCGGTGCCGCGGTAGTCGGCGTTGTCGGCATCGCGCTTGCCGCGCTGCTCGCCGGGAATGGGCGGGTGGTTTTCCCGCAGCGGGTCTCGCGAGGTCTCTCGGCTCATGGTCTGGTACCTGCCCTTGGGGGATTCCACTACACCGCTCCGCAGGTAAAGCCACCGCGAACCTGGCGTCATGAACATCTCGCTCACCCCCCGGTAACGGCACCGCGCGTATTCCTGCCCACCCGCCCCCGCTGCAGGAGCCGGCCATGCCCCGTCTTGAACGACCCGCACCGTCCGTGTTCAACGCCCTGCTCGATCCGCTCGGCCAGCGCACCGCGCAGCGCCGCACGCGCCGCCCGGAAGACCCGCAGGCGGTGGCGCAGGATTACCTGCAGTACATGCTCAGCGACTATGAGGAGAGGCGTGGCCAGAGCCACCGCAACTGGCGTGATCTGTGCCCGGTGTATGCCTTCGCGCTGACGACCCATGCCGCGGATTGGCCACGCGGTGATGCCGCCGATACCTGCGAGGAACTGGCCGAGCACTGGGAACAGATGCGCGGACAGTCACGGTTGGGCTGGTCGCAGGCACGGCCGGTGGTGGAGGACGCCTGGCGCGCGCTGGACCATATTCCGGCGGCGGCGGTGAGGCCGTTGCTGCAGTAGTGCCGGCCGCTGGCCGGCAACCTCAGGAAACTTCAGGCCGCGAGCTCTGCCGGCCAGCGGCCGGCACTACCGTCTTCCGTAGAACCCACGTGCACGGTATCGACACGGGTGGTTTACACCGCTCGTCCGAAGCTGGATACCCTGCCCTGCCAAAGGTACGCCCATGGCCCGCCCGATCTGGACCGGCACGCTGTCGTTTGGCCTGCTCAACGTGCCGGTGTCGCTGATGTCCGGCGAACGCAAGGTCGATCTGCAGTTCCGCATGCTCGATTCCCGCGACCGCAAGCCGATCCGTTTCGAACGGGTCAACGCCGACACCGGCGAGGAAGTGCCCTGGAAGGACATCGTCAAAGCCTACGAGTACGACAAGGGCAGCTATGTCGTGCTGGAGGAAGGCGACATCCGCTCGGCCGCACCGGAGAGCCACGAAGCGGTGGAAGTGGAATCGTTCGTGGATGCGGCGCAGATCGACCCGCGCTACTACGAGAAGCCCTACCTGCTGGTACCCGGCAAGAAGGCCGAAAAGGGCTACGTGTTGCTGCGCGAAACGCTGCGCAGCACCGGCAAGGTGGGCATCGCGCGGGTGGTGGTGCGCACGCGCGAATACCTGTGCGCGGTGATGCCGCATGAGGACGCGCTGGTGCTGATGATCCTGCGCTATCCGCAGGAACTGGTGGATCCGGAGGACTACAAGCTGCCCACCGGCAAGCTGTCCGACTACCGCATCACCAGCAAGGAAACGGCGATGGCCGAACAGTTGATCGAGTCGATGGCCGGCGACTGGGATCCGTCGCAGTACCACGATGAATTCCGCGAGCGCCTGCAGCAGGTGTTGAACAAGCGCATCAAGTCCAAGGGCGGCACCACGCGGGTGGACGATGAGCCGGCACCGCGCGAGGACGCCAGTACCAATGTGGTCGACTTCATGGCGCTGCTGCAGAAGAGCCTGGATGCGAACAAGCGCACGCCGGCGAAGAAGGCGGCAGCGCGCAAAGCAGCCGCCAAGTCGCCAGCGAAGAAGGCCGCAAAGAAGACACCGAAGAAGGCTGCAAAGAAGACCGCACCCCGGCGCAAGGCAGGTTGAGCCATGTCGCTGCACCAGTACCGGCGCAAGCGGCGCCTGGGCGGCGGCGCCGGGCAGACACCGGAGCCCGACGACACGCGTGCCCCCGGTGACCCGAAGCGGCGGCCGACCTTCGTCATCCAGCTGCACCACGCCAGTTCGCGCCACTATGACTTCCGCCTTGAGATGGACGGCGTGCTGAAGAGCTGGGCAGTGCCGAAAGGTCCTTCGCTTCGCGTCGGCGAGAAGCGGCTGGCTGTGGAAGTGGAAGATCACCCATTGTCCTATGCCGGCTTCGAAGGAGACATTCCTGAAGGTCACTATGGTGCGGGCCACGTGGAAGTCTTCGATCACGGCACCTGGGCCTGTGAAGGCGATCCACTGCAGGCACTGGCGGCGGGCAAGATCGACTTCGTACTGCACGGACAACGCCTGGCCGGTGGATGGAAGCTGGTGCGCACCGCGATGAAAGGACGCCAGGTGCAGTGGCTGCTGATCAAGCGCGACGACGGTGAAGCGCGCGACGCCGAGGCGGATGACCTGCTGACGGCACCGATGCCGAAACGAGCACCTGTGGCGAAGAAGCGTTCCGCAGAGAAGGCGGCGCGTGCAGCACCCGTCGCACGCACGACCACACGCAAGGCCGATGCGCGCTGGCGTGCACGCGCACTGCAACTGCACAACGCACGTGATACGGCCTATCCCCGCGGATTCAAACCGCAGTTGACCGATCATCGCGGCAGCGCGCCGGATGGAGAGCGCTGGCTGCATGAGATCAAGTGGGATGGCTATCGTCTGCTGGCCGATCTGCACGATGGCGAGGTGAAACTCCGCTCCCGCAACGGCCTGGACTGGACCGATGATTTTCCCGAGGTGGTACAGGCCGTGCAGGCGCTGCCGGTGCGCGATGCGCGCCTGGATGGCGAGCTGGTGGTTCTGGACAAGGAAGGACGCAGTGACTTCGCCGCGCTGCAGCGGGTGATCGACGGCAGTTCGAAGCAACCGCTGCGCTACATCGTGTTCGATCTTCCCGGTGTGGCCGGCGTGGACATCAGTCGTGCACCGCTGATGGAGCGCAAGGCACTGCTGAAGGATCTCATCGGGCCAGCGCCCGGCACCCTGGCCTTCAGCGAGCACGTGATCGACCATGGCCCGCAGGTGTTCGACGCCAGTGGCAAGGCCGGCTTTGAAGGCATCGTCAGCAAGCAGGTGGATGCGCCGTATGTAAATACTCGCGCGCGCAGCTGGGTGAAGGTGAAGCACGAAGACACCGACGAGTTCGTGATTGTCGGCTACACGATGCCGAAGGGTTCCCGGGTGGGGTTCGGCTCGCTGCTGCTGGCGACGCCGGACAAGGGCGGATTGCGCTATGTGGGCCGCGTTGGCACCGGCTTCGACGACGAGAACCTGCGCGCGCTGCTCAAGGCACTGCAGCCACTGGCAGTGAAGACGCCCGTGCTGCAGCTGCCGGCGCATGTGCCGTTCCGCGCAGCCAGCGTGCGCTGGGTGAAGCCGGTGACGGTGGCGGAAGTGGCGTTCCGTGGCTGGGGAAAGGAAGGCCTGCTGCGCCAGGCCAGTTTCAAACGGCTGCGCGGCGACAAGCAGAAGGAGGACCTGGGAATGAGCACCGCAGATGCCGAAACCGGAGGCGAGGTCCAGATCACTCATCCGGAGCGGGTGGTGTTTCCAAAGCAGAAGCTCAGCAAGGGAGACGTGGCGGACTACTACCGGAAGATGGCACGCTGGATCCTGCCCGAGATTGCTGGACGACCGCTGTCACTGCTGCGCTGCCCGGACGGCGTGGGCAAGGCCTGCTTCTTCCAGAAGCACCATGGTCCCGGCCTGGGCGATGCGGTACATGCGGTGCCCCTGCAGCAGAAGAGCGGCCGCGAGGAGTACGTCTACATTGACGATGCGCGGGGTCTGCTGCAACTGGTGCAGATGAATACCCTGGAACTGCATCCCTGGGGCGCGACCGTGGCCGACCCCGAGCACCCGGATCGTCTGGTGTTCGATCTCGACCCAGGCGAAGGCGTCAGCTGGGCACAGGTGAAAGCAGGTGCACGCGATGTGCGTGACCGCCTGCAGCAGGTGGGCCTGAAGAGCTTCGTGCGCTTGTCCGGCGGCAAAGGCGTCCACGTGGTGGTGCCGCTGCAGCCCAAGGCTGGCTGGGACGAGGCGAAGGCGTTCTGCGAGGCATTCGCGCAGGCAATGGCGCTGGAGAAGCCTGATCGCTACGTGGCGACGATGAGCAAGGCCAAGCGCAGTGGCGTGATCTTCATCGACTGGTTGCGCAACACCCGAGGTGCCACCAGCGTGTGCTCGTGGTCGCTGCGCGCGCGCGATGGCGCCGGCGTAGCGGTGCCGCTGCGCTGGGAGGAACTGGCGCGTATCAGTGCTGCCGACGCCTTTCCCATGGGCAAGGCGCTGGCGAGGGCGCAGCGGCTGAAGAGTGACCCATGGCAGGGCATCGCGCAGTTGAAGCAGACGCTGCCGCGCATGGATCTGTAGAGCCGAGCCGATGCTCGGCTGCCTGTGTCGGTGTGCATGAAAGCCGAGCATGGCTTCGGCTCTACAGGGGCGGCGTTACCCTGCGTCGCGCGAGGGGCGGCGCCCGAACCACCAACCGACCAGCAGTTGCAACGGCAGCGATGCCAGCAGCGAAATGACGAACCAGAACGGGAAGTCCGCACCCGCCGTCCACATCGCGTAGCCACAGCCCAGCGCGATCAGCGACCAGATCGAGAAGCCGTGTGAACGCGGCCAGCACGGCGCGTAATAGGTGGCGAAGGAAATGCCCGCGATGCCACCGAGCACGCTGAAGGCGAGATCCCAGCCCAGCTGCATGCTGTTGTTGTTCGGCGTCATGCCCAGCAACGGCGGCAGCCAGCTGGCGACGCTGCTGACCAGCGCGAGTGACAGCACGCCGCCGATCAGGGCAACGAGGGACAGGAACAGGGTCTTGAGCAGGCCAGGCATGCGCGCATTGTACGGCTGCCACGGAGTGCCCGGGTTGCCGGCCAGCGGCCGGCACTACCGATGGATCGGCATGGCCGCCGCGTCCGTGGGAGAAGGGGACGGAGCGACGACGGCCATGCACAGGCGGTCAGGCGGCGAAGTCGAGTACCACGCGGCCCTCAATGGTGCCCGCATGCATGCGCGCGAACACCTCGTTGATGTTTTCCAGGCGATCGGTGCTGACCGTGGCCGCGACCTTGCCTTCGGCAGCGAACTGCAGCGACTCCTGCAGGTCCAGCCGGGTACCGACGATCGAGCCACGCACGGTGATGCCGTTGAGCACCATGCCGAAGATGTCCAGCGGGAAGTTGCCGGGCGGCAGGCCGTTCAGCGAGACCGTACCGCCACGACGCACCATGCCCAGTGCCTGCTCGAACGCCTTCGGCGACACCGCCGTGACCAGGGCGCCGTGCGCACCGCCGATCTCCTTCTTCAGGAAGGCGGCGGGGTCGGTGGTGCGCGCGTTGACGGTGATCTGCGCGCCGAGCTGCCGGGCCAATGCCAGCTTGTTGTCGTCCACATCCACCGCAGCCACGTTCAGGCCCATCGCGCGGGCGTACTGCACGGCCATGTGGCCCAGGCCACCGATGCCGGAAATCACCACCCAGTCCCCGGGCTTGGTGTCGGTCACCTTCAGGCCCTTGTAGACGGTCACGCCGGCGCACAGCACCGGCGCGATCTCGACGAAGCCCACTTCCTTCGGAAGCAGGCCGACATAGTTGGCATCGGCCAGTGCGTACTCGGCGAAGCCGCCGTTGACCGAATAACCGGTGTTGCGCTGTGTCTCGCACAGCGTTTCCCAGCCACCCAGGCAGTGTTCGCAATGGCCACACGCCGAGTACAACCAGGGGATGCCGACCCTGTCGCCTTCCTTGACGTGCCCTACCCCGCCTCCCACGGCCACGATGTGCCCCACGCCCTCGTGACCGGGGATGAATGGCGGGTTCGGTTTCACCGGCCAGTCGCCCTCGGCGGCGTGCAGGTCGGTGTGGCAGACGCCACAGGCCTCGATCTTGACCAGCACCTCGCCCGCCCCCGGGCGTGGTACAGAGACTTCCTCGATCACCAGTGGCTTGCCGAACTCACGCACGACAGCGGCCTTCATGGTCGAATTCATGTTCGGATCTCCGTAGTGCGCTTGCCCACAGAATGACGCCGGCGCGAGGCCGGCGCTTTGATCACGATCAAACCTTTGAAGATTCGTGCAGCCGGTTCAGCTGGCCAGTACCGATGCCTCGCGGGCGAGGCGCTCGATGGCGTCCCAATCACGCGTCTGCAGCAGCGCCGGAGTGGTCAGCCACGACCCGCCCACGCACAGCACGTTGGGCAGGTGCAGGAACTGCGGCGCAGTCTGCGCGCTGATGCCGCCGGTCGGGCAGAAGCGCACATCGGCGAACGGACCGTGCCAGGCCGCCAGCAATGCAGCACCTCCGGCCTGTACCGCCGGGAAGAACTTGAAGGTGTCGTGGCCGTGCTCCAGGCCCAGGATCAGGTCCGAGGCGGTGGCGGCACCGGGCAGGTACGGCAGGTCGGCATCGCGCGCGGCGGCGTACAGCGCCGGCGTGGCACCGGGGGAAACGGCAAAACGCGCACCGGCCTGCTTTGCCGCCTGCATCTGTGCGGCGTTGAGCACGGTGCCGGCGCCGATCACCGCATCGGGCACGGCCTCGACCATGGCCTTGATGGCATCCAGTGCCTGCGGCGTGCGCAGCGTCACTTCGATCACCGGCAAGCCGCCGCGGAACAGCGCCTGGGCTACTTCGACCGCTTCATTCACATCTTCGGGGGTGTACACCGGAATCACCGGTGCCAGCTTCAACAGCGCGCGCAGGCGCGGATCAGCGCTGGACATGGTCTTGCTCCTTGCCCGACAGGGCATCGCGGATCGCCGCCGGGTCCGGCAGCACAGCGGCGCATGATGCCACGTGGCTCACCAAGGTGCTGGCGGCGCCCCGCCCTGCCCCCGGTTCAGGCCGGGTCGGCCTGCAACGCCTGGATGCGACGCTGGTACCAGTCACCACCGAGCGGATCGAACACGGCCGAGCGCTCCATCTGCGCCTCGTACACGTGCACCGAGATCGCCAGTGCGTCATCGCTGGCGTTGCGCAGGGTGTGGTACTCGTGCGGCGGGATCAGGCTTCCGGCACTGCCGCAGCCCCCGCGCAGCGCGGCGTGGCGGCGGAAGCGGCAGCGTTCTCCTATGCGCTCCAGCAGCTCGTAACGGGTGATCTCCAGCTCGCCCGACCACACTCCTTCCACACACCACATGGCATCGTGGTCGTGCAGCGGCGTGCCCTGACCTGGGCCCCAGCTCATGGCGATCACGCTGTAGCCGTGTTCGCGGCTGTGGTACAGCGGGCGGCGCGCGTAATGATCACTGACCGGACGGTGTACGCACTCGGGCAATTCGATGCGGCTGTCCGCGATGGCTTCCTGCAGCGCCAGCTGCAGGTCGGCGGTGATGCGCTCGGGGTCACCGGAGGTCATCGCCGCGTCGACCGCGGCGATCAACCGGTCGCGGCCACGGAATGGCGGAAACGGAGAAGTCTGCAGTTCCATGCCCCGAATGTAGCGGAGCATGGTTAAGGGAATGTTGGCGTTCGCGCGCGTCGCACCCGTATTCAGAGCAAGCGCGCGTGAAAAACGGTTCAGATGCAAATGGAGCAGACCGATCACAATGGAACCTCACGCGGTAAAACGTGTCGAACACGACGTGTGCCGCTCCAGCTGCGACATTCCGCAACTTCGCGCCCGACGGGCGCAAGGCTAGAATTCTCCGACTTACCTGGTTCTATACATGTCAGTGCGAAATATCAGCGATGCCGCGTTGCCGGCATCGAAGGGCAAGGCTGCCACGATCAACGACATCGCACGACTGTCGGGAGTTTCCAAGAAAACGGTTTCAAGAATCATCAACAACTCGCCGCTGGTGCGCAAAGACACCCGCGACAAGGTCGAGGCGTTGATGCGCGAGGTCGGTTACGTGCCCGACCCCCTGGCGCGCGGCCTCGCGTTCCGCCGCTCCTTCCTGATCGGCCTGGTGTATGACGACCCGGGCGCCCAATGCATCGTCGACCTGCAGCACGGCGCGCTGGAAGCGCTACGCGGCACCGGCTATGAGCTGGTCGTGCATCCCTGCGACAGCCAGTCTCCGGACTGCGCGCACGGCGTGCGGCGCTTCGTGCAGCAGCAGAAGCTGCACGGCGTGATCCTGGGCCCGCGAGCCTCCGAGTCGGCTGCATTGACGGAGATGCTCGACGGCATCGAATGCCGCTATGTCCGCATCAACGCGCATGTGTCGGATGACGCGACACAGGCGGTGGTCACCCACGATCGCGACGGTGCAGCCGCGGCAGCGGGCTACCTGCTCTCGCTCGGCCACCGCGACATCGCGGTGATTGCCGGACCGGGCAATCGCCGCACCGCACGCGAGCGTACCCATGGCTTCCTCGACCGGTTGGCCCAGGTGGGCCTGACCCTGCCGGGTGAGCGTGTGCTGGAAGCGGGCGATACCTTCGAGTCCGGCGTGCATGCCGCAGAGCGTCTGCTGATGGGCGGACAACGCCCCAGTGCGATCTTTGCCGGCAACGATGAAATGGCTGCCGGCGTGTACCAGGTGGCGTTGCGTGCCGGCATTGCGGTGCCACAGCAGTTGTCGATCGTCAGCTACGACGACAGCCCGCTGGCGTCGCGGCTGTGGCCGCCGCTGACCTCGGTGCGTCGCCATGTGTCCGATATCGGCCGCGTGGCTGCGGCGATGCTGGTGCAGGCCGACGTGCCGGATGCGCCGACCGCAACCAGCGTGCACCCGCAATTGATGGTGCGCGGTTCCTGCCGGGCCGTGGACGCCTGACTGCCCTGCCCTCGCCTGCACCGCCGTGACGGTGCAGGCACCAGGCATCAATGAAAACGGCGCATCCAGGTGCGCCGTTTTCAGTGCGAAGCGGTGTGCGCCGTGCGCTTACACGTCGCCGCCGTCGGCCCAGCCTTCACCGGTGCCCTTCTGGAACACGCGGTCATCGCCCTGCACATCGCCCGCCGGCAGATGCGCCTGATCAGACAGCGCCGCGTAGATCGGGGTGAAGTCCGGCGACGTCGCCTGCATCAGCTGTTCGAAGCTGTCGATGACGAAGTAGGTCTTCTGGAAGGTGTCGATGCGGTACTTCGTGCGCATGATCCGCTGCAGGTCGAAACCGATGCGGTTGGGCGCGGCCGATTCCAGCGAGTACAGCGACTCACCCTTCGAAGAAACGATGCCGGCGCCGTAGATGCGCAGGCCCTCGGGCGTATCGATCAGGCCGAATTCCACCGTGTACCAGTACAGGCGGGTCAGGTTCTGCAGTGCATCCGGGCCGATCGCGTGGGCCTTGACGCCGCCACGGCCGTACGCCTCCATGTAGTCGGCGAACACCGGGTTCATCAGCAGCGGCACATGGCCGAACAGATCGTGGAACAGGTCCGGTTCGGCGATGTAATCAATCTGGTCCGGGCGACGGATCCACCAGGTCACCGGGAATCGGCGATTGGCCAGATGGTCGAAGAAATCCAGTTCCGGCAGCAGGCCTTCGACGCCGACCAGGGTCCAGCCGGTGGCCGCGCCCAGTACTTCGTTGAGCTGGTCGAAGCGCGGAATCATGTGCGCGCTCATGCCCATCTCGTCCTGTGCATCCAGGAATTCCTGGCAGGCGCGGCCGACCAGCAGCTCGCGCTGGCGCTGGTACAGCGTGTTCCAGGTGGCGTGGTCGTCGGCGCTGTAGGTGTCCCACGGCTGCTCGACGAGCGCGGTGGTATACACCGGCACGTAGCCCTTGTCGGTCTGCTGGTGTTCGACGCGGCGGGGCTGGACGGGGTCCATGGGGCACTCCTTGACGGGATATCCAAGATGCTAGGGCAGGGCGCGCGCAACAGGGTTGCAAAAGTTGCGTCGATTGGCCTTTTTGGCGCAATATCCTTGCGTACTCACCATGTTGCGGGGCAACAATGGCCGGAGAAGTCCAGTTCGATCGCACGGATATACGCCTGCTGGCTGAAATCCAGCGGGATGGGCGCGCCACCAACGCCGAGCTGGCGACACGGGTGAACCTCTCGCCCTCGGCCTGCCTGCGGCGCCTGCAGCGGCTGGAAAGCGAGGGCGTGATCGTCGGCTATGGCGCGCGGCTGGAGCCGCGCCAGCTGCGCCTGGGCCTGCAGGCCTTCGTGCGCGTGCAGCTGGAAAAGCACGACCAGGCCGCGATCGGGCACTTCGTGGACAGCGTGCAGGGCTGGGATGAAGTGGTGGCCTGCCATGCACTGACCGGCGACATGGACTACCTGCTGCACGTCTACGTGCGTGACCTGGAGCATTTCTCGCACTTCCTGCTGGACCGGCTGCTCAATGCCGGCGGCGTGGCCGATGCCAATTCCAGCTTCGTGCTGCGCACGGTGAAGGGCTTCCAGGCATTGCCGCTGTCGCAGCTGGAATAAGCGCGCTGCCACGATTTGACGGCACCGGGCGGGTAGCCGAGCATCACCGCCCTGCGCGCGCCGCAGCGTTCCTTTTCCGGTTCCACGCATGTCCGAACTCCAGCACCCGCTGCCCACAACCACTTTCCTGCCGCTGCAGCGCAAGTCGCTGGCGCGCTACATCGCCCATGGCACGCCACCGCAGACGGCCTTGGAGCAGGCCGGGCTGATGGCCGCGCAGCTGTGCCGGACGCGCCTGCACCCAGCGGCCGAGATCGAGCGCCTACTGCATGATGCCTGCGCGCTGTTAGCCGGCAACGAAGGCGCGGCTGCACAACTGGCCGGCCCCGGTGGCGGTGGCCAGCTGGAACTGGATGCCTGGCTGAGCGCATTGGCCGCCCACGGCGTGCTGCTGGCGCCGGCGGAGATCCTGCAGGACGTCATCGCGCAGTCGCCACGGGAATACCCGGGCCTGGCCCTGCAGCAGGCCTGCCAGGAAACCCTGGTCGAACATGAGATCCGGTTTCCCGCCACTTTTTCCAGTGACGATGACGAGGCCCCGCAGGATGACGTTGCCGCTGAAGATGCGCGGGCGGTCGAACACCATGGCCTGTACACGTCCGAGCAGGCCCGCGTGCTGCGCGCCATCACCGCCAACCCCGATGAACTGATCGACCTCGATGGTTATGCCGGCACCGGCAAGGGCCACCTGGTGCTGGCGCTGATGGAGGCGCGGCCCGGCCGCTACACCTACGTGGCGCCCTCGCGTGGGCAGGTGGAAGCCTTCCGCGCCCGCGTGCCGGCCAGCACTGCGGTGCGCCTGCTGACCCAGATCGAGTTCGCCAACCGCGTGGCCCAGCACGCCGCGCGCAGCGGCCAGACCGGTGGCTTCGTTGCCAGCTATCGGCGCAGCACCCGTACGCCGCGCGAGATTGCCGGCCGCATCGGCCTGCAGGGCATCGGTGGACGCAGCCCGGAGCAGGTGCTGCTGACCGCTTTCGAGGCCATCAACCGTTGGTGCGCGTCGTCGGCACCGGGCATGGCGTTCCAGCATTTCGACCGTTCAGTGCCCGCCGCGATGCTCGACGTGTCGCCGTACATGGCGGCCGCCGAGCACGTCTGGCGCTGCATGTTCGACGCCGAACTGCAGCGGGGCACGCTGCTGAGCCTGAGCCCGGCGCACATCGGCAAGTGGCTGGCGTTGCGCGGCGTCACCCCCCCGCTGGACATGGGCATGTTGCTGGTGGACGAGGCGCATGACCTGAGCCCGTCGTGGAAGCAGTTGCTGGCCGGCCATGCGCCTGGCGTGGTCAGCCTGGGTGATCCGCACCAGTGCCTGACGGGTACGGTGCCGCGCTGGACCGCGTCGAAGGTGCTGGAAATGCACCAGTCGGTGCGCCAGGGCAACCAGGTCGAGGGCCTGGTCAATCAGACCCTGGCGCTGGATGGGCTGGGCCAGGACAGCGCGCCGTTCGTCGGTGCCGCCGACCGCGCCACCGGTGTGCTGCATTACCGCGACTGGGCGCAGGTGCCGAGCGAGGGCCTGCGCATCCATGGCAACGTCGCCGATCTGGCTTTGGATGCGGCACAGCTGCAGGCGCTCGGGCTGCGGCCCTACCTGCATCCGGCATCGCTGCGCGCGCTGCGCAGCGTGCTGCAGCGGCCGCTGGATGCGTGGCGCCGGCGCCACGACAGCGCATCGGACCCGGCGTGGGAGCGCTTCCTCGCCACGCAGGCCGACGACGGGCAGGGCGTGCTGGTCGAACTGTTCGCGTCTGCCGATCGGGTGCAGTCACTGCTGCAGGCGCTCGACGATCAGGACACGCCCGCAGAAGGGCGTGTGGCGCTGTGCCTGGCCGAGCACGCGAAGAACCTGCAGTTCGACGTGGTCTCGCTGTCACCCGGTTGCTTCAGTGCGGGGCAGGGCGTGCGCATCTGGCACAACCCGGTGCGTGCGGTCTATCTGGCACTCACCCGTGCGCGACGCCAGCTGCATGTGCCGGCCGATGGCATGGAACAGCTGCAGCACACGGCGACACTGCAGGAGCAGGCGCGCCAGAGGCGCAGGCGCGAACGGCAGCAGGCCAGCGGTTACCGGCCTGCGCGCTAGAACGCGCGTCGCTGTCTGGCAGCGCCACGCTGGCTCAGGTCAGCACTTGTCCTTGCGGCCCATCAGCTTGCCCAGGCGCGAGGCTTCCTCGCACTTCGGCGCGGCCACCGGGGCCGGTGCCGCTGCGGCGGCGCGCGCGCGCTGCAGCTGCTGGATCTTGGCTCGGATCTGCGGCATCGCCGCCATGGCGGCCTTTTCGCCTTCGAGGATCGCGGTGCCACGCTGGCTGAAGTCGGCGGCACCGATGTCCAGCACCTTCGGGCGGATGACGATGTCGGCGCGTGCCAGTTCCTGCTCGCCCAGGCGCTGGCCCATGATCGAGATGGACTGGTTGACGATGCCCAGCATGTCGGTCGGCGCCTTGCCGCTGGCCTTGCTGGAGATGTCCACGGCGATCACGAAGTCGGCGCCGAGCTGGCGTGCGGCATCGACCGGCACCGGGCTGACCACGCCGCCGTCGATGTAGTTGCGGCCGCCGATCTTCACCGGTTCGAACACGCCGGGGATGCTGCTCGACGCGCGCACCGCCTGGCCGACGTTGCCGCGCACGAAGATCGCACGCTCGCCGGTTTCCAGCTGGGTGGCGACGGCGGCGAACGGCTTTTTCAGGCGCTCGGCGGGACGGTTGGCGACCTGCTCGTTGACGTAGTCCTGCAGCTTCTGGCCCTGCACCAGGCCACCGGAGAACAGGCGCACGTCGCGGATGCTGGCTTCGTCCAGCGCGACCGCCTTGCTCTGCATCTGGAACGCGTCCATGCCACTGGCATACAGCGCACCAACCACGCTGCCGGCGCTGGTGCCGGACACCACGGCCGGCTCGAAGCCGTTGGCCTCCAGCATCTTGATCACGCCGATGTGGGCGAAGCCCTTGGCTGCGCCACCACCGAGGGCGATGCCGATCTTCACCGGCTTGGCCTGCGGCACCACGGTCGGCGCAGGCGGCGGCGTGGGGCGGACCGGATCGCCACCGCAGCCGGCCAGCAGGCCGATCAGGGCGACGGACAGCAGCATGCGGGGGCGGAACAGGCTCATCGGCAGTGCGCTCGCGGCGCCGGATTCAGGAAAGGGCGCCAGCATACCGAAGCCGTGGCGGGGCGGGCAGGGTGGGAAGCACCGCCCATTCATAAAGGTAGTGCCGGCCGCTGGCCGGCAACCATTGGGAAACTGGCAACGGTCCACGGGGCTGCCGGCCAGCGGCCGGCACGACCGAAGGCGGTCAGAACCGGTTGTCGCCGTCCAGCATCCGGCCCAGGCCGCCCAGCACCGAGCCTTCGCCGCGGTTCTGGCCGCCGCCCTGCGGCGCGGCCATCCACATGCGGCCGGCCAGGCGCGAGAACGGCAGCGACTGCAGCCAGACCTTGCCCGGACCGGTGAGCGTGGCCAGGAACACGCCTTCGCCACCGAACAGCATGCTCTTGATGCCGGTGACCCGGCGTACGTCCATGTCCACGGTCGGGTGGTAGGCCACCACACAGCCGGTATCCACATCCAGCCGCTCGCCGGCCGCCAGCTCGCGCTCCACCACGCAACCGCCGGCATGGATGAACACCCAGCCGTCGCCTTCCAGCTTCTGCATGATGAAGCCTTCGCCGCCGAACAGGCCGGTCATGATCTTGCGCTGGAACTGCACGCCGATCTGCACGCCGCGCGCGCCGGCCAGGAAGCTGTCCTTCTGGCAGACCAGGCGGCCGCCATGCTGGTCCAGCTTCATTGCCAGTACGGTGCCGGGGTAGGGCGCGGCGAAGGCGACCTTGCCCTTGCCGTGGCCGCTCTGGGTATAGACGGTGGCGAACAGGCTCTCGCCGGTCAGCACGCGCTTGCCGGCGGCCATCACCTTGCCCATGAAGCCGCCGCCCTGGTCGCCGTTGGCGGCGCCGAACACCGTGTCCATCTGCACGGTGGCGTCCTTGAACATCAATGCGCCGGCCTCGGCAATGGCGCTCTCGCCGGGGTCGAGCTCGATTTCCACGAACTGCATTTCATGGCCGACGATGCGGAATTCGATGTCGTCGGCGCGGCCGTTGGCGGCGGCGGAGACCGGGACCGGCGGCGGGATATTGGGCATGCCCGGGGCCGGCGCCTGCAGCTCGGCCACCTCGGCGATCGGCGTCCACCCGCTCATGCCCTGGCACCAGGCCAGCGCGCGCGGGTTGGCCTGCGCATAGCGGCGCGCGGCTTCGTCTTCGAGCGGGCCGACGCGTTCGGCCTGGGCGGAGGCATGGAAGTACCACTGGGTCATTGCGGCGGCTCCGCGAGGGTGGAAAACACCAGTCTAGCGAGCGACCCGGCTCCGGGGCGACGTGGCCATGAACGGCGGGCATTTGCGGGGCAGGTGCTGTATTGCAACAATTATCTGGTAGCGCCGTTTTACCACCCCTCCAAACACAGCCTACCGCCATGTCCCCGACCCGTACTTCCCGTGGCCGCCTTCCGGTCGCGCGCCCTCTCGTTGCCGCTCTTTCCGCCCTGCTGCCGCTGGTAGCAGCCGCCCAGGAAACCCCCGCTGCCAAGGACCCGGTTGCCCTCGATGCCCTGCAGGTGACCGCGCAGCGCCGCGTCGAGAACGCCAAGGACGTACCGGTCGCATTGAGCGCGATCCAGGGCGAGAAGCTGGATGTGCTCGGCTCGGCCGGCGATGACATCCGCTTCCTGGCCGCACGCGTGCCCAGCCTCAACATCGAGTCGTCCTACGGCCGTGCCTTCCCGCGCTTCTACATCCGCGGCCTGGGCAACACCGACTTCGACCTCAATGCGTCGCAGCCGGTGTCGCTGGTGTATGACGACGTGGTGCAGGAAAGCCCGCTGCTGAAGGGCTTCCCGCTGTTCGACCTGGCCAACGTGGAAGTGCTGCGTGGCCCGCAGGGCACGCTGTTCGGCCGCAACACCCCCGCCGGCGTGGTCAAGTTCGATTCGGCGCGTCCGTCGCAGGATGCCGATGGCTACATCCGCGTCGGCTACGGCAGCTACAACAGCTGGAACGTACAGGGCGCCTACGGCGGTCCGCTCACCGACCGCTGGTCGGCACGTGTCTCGGCCATCTACCAGCGCCGCGACGACTGGGTGGACAACACCCGCGTTGGCGCCCCCAACAGCGGTTTCGAAGGCTATGACGAAGCCGCCGGCCGCGTGCAGTTCCTGTACGAAGGCGACGACTTCGAAGCGCTGTTCAACCTGCACAAGCGCAAGCTCAACGGTACCGCGCGCCTGTTCCGCGCCAACATCATCCAGAAGGGCGGCAATTCGCTGGTCGAGAACTTCGATCGCGACAAGGTGGCCAACGATGGCGTCAACTTCTCCGACCTGGAGACCTGGGGCGGCAGCGCGCGCCTGCAGTGGAACCTCGGCTCGGTGACGCTGCACTCGATCACTGGCTACGAAACCGCCGAATCGCTCAACCGTGGCGATATCGACGGTGGCTACGGTGCGGCCTTCCTGGGTGCCGGCAACTACGGCCCGGGCCTGATTCCGTTCTCGTCGGAGTCGGCTGACGGCCTGCCGCATCACCGCCAGTGGACGCAGGAAGTGCGCATCGAGTCCAACGAGTGGGGCCGCTTCGATTGGCAGGCCGGCGTCTTCTACTTCGATGAAGACGTGACCATCAACAACTTCAACTACGACTCGCTGACCCCGGGCAATCCGCAGACCGGCCACGTGGTGCAGAACCAGCGCAACAAGGCGTGGGCGGTGTTCGCTTCGGGTGACTTCGATGTCACCGACCGCTTCAAGCTGCGCGCCGGCGTGCGCTACACGCAGGACAAGAAGGACTTCAGCGCCAGCGTGCTGCAGGCCGTTCCGTTCGGCACCCCGGTCAGTGGCCCGTACCTGGCCAACACCGACGTCAACGACGTCAGCTGGGACCTGAGCGGCGTGTACAAGCTGACCGACGACATCAATGCTTACGCCCGCGTGGCCAAGGGCTTCCGCGCGCCGTCGATCCAGGGCCGCCTGGCCTTCGCGCCGGGGCTGTCGCAGGCCGATTCGGAGAAGGTGATCTCGTACGAAGCCGGCATCAAGGCCGACCTGTTCGAACGTCGCGCACGCCTGGGCCTGAGCGTGTTCCGCTACAACGTCGACGGCCAGCAGCTGATCGCGGTGGGTGGCAGCAACAACACCGCCACCCTGCTCAACGCCGACAAGACCATTGGCCAGGGCGTGGAACTGGACCTGGAGGCCTACCTGGCCGACAACGTCCTGCTGACCTTCGGCAGCAGCTACAACGACACCGAGATCAAGGACAAGAACCTGGCGGTGGCGATCTGTGGCGGCGGCTGCACCATCACCGACCCGACCACGGTGATCAACGGCCAGACCTATGCGCTGGTGAACGGCAACCCGCTGCCGCAGGCGCCGAAGTGGATCCACAACGCGACCCTGCGCGTCGGCTTTCCGCTCAGCGATGGCAGCGAGCTGTATGCCTACACCGACTGGGCCTACCGCAGCGCGGTGAACTTCTTCATCTACGAGTCGCCGGAATTCCGCGGCCGTAGTTCGCTGGAAGGCGGCCTGCGCCTGGGCTACAACTGGGATTACGGCCAGTACGACGTGGCCGTGTTCGGCCGCAACCTGACCAACCAGACCCGCGTGGTCGGCGCGATCGACTTCAACAACCTGACCGGCTTCCTCAACGAGCCGCGCACCTGGGGCGTGGAGTTCACTGCGAAGTTCTGATGCGGTGGCTGCGGTAATGCAATGAAGAAGGGCCGGCGTAATGCCGGCCCTTCTGTTTCCTGCTTTCTGTAGAGTCGAGCCATGCTCGACTGCCATGAGCCGAGCATGGCTCGGCTCTACAGAGGCATGGCTTACAGCGCGCTCTGCGGGCGCACCTTCAGTACCGCGTTCTCGGTGGTGCAGTCGCGGCTGGAGTGCAGGCCGGCCTTGCGCGCGGCAGCGATCTCCCTGCGTGCGGCCAGCAGGTCCTTGTTGAACGCGGCGTTGTCGTGCAGGCGGGCCACGGCGGCGGCACCCATGAAGCGGCCCTCGAGGATGTCGCTCTGCCAGTGCACGTTGCACACCAGGCGGCTCTCGCCGTAGTTGCGGCCGCGGGCCTGGATGGCATCGGCGCGATCCGGTGCGATCTCCGACAGGATCAGGGCCCAGGCCCAGCCGATCGAGGTGTGGCCGGAGGGGTAGGAACCATTCTCGCGCAGGCCTTCCTCGTCCTTCGGCGAGCAGGTCGGTTCACCATTGACCATGAACGGGCGGGGGCGCTGGTAGTGGTTCTTG
Source organism: Stenotrophomonas sp. SBJS02 (assembly GCF_020428325.2). Lineage (NCBI taxonomy): Bacteria > Pseudomonadati > Pseudomonadota > Gammaproteobacteria > Lysobacterales > Lysobacteraceae > Stenotrophomonas > Stenotrophomonas sp. SBJS02. The sequence continues at coordinate 86,224 of NZ_CP109812.1, forward strand.
GCGGCCTTGGTGGCGGCGCTGGCGTCGATCCGGCTGCGCTCCAGCAGTCGGTACAGCGCCGGGGTCTTCACTGCATCGACGTCGATGTCAGCGGCGCAGGAGAAGTGGTTGGCGCCTTCGGGAAAGCCGAGTTCCGCATCCACACCGGCCTGGGCGAAGCGCGGGCTGCCACGCAGCGCCCGGGCTTCACGGCTGACCTGCTCGTCCAGTGCGAGGGCGGCCGAACCGGCCACCGGAGGTGCCGGCACCAGCTCGAGACTGGCCGGTACCGCGTTCTTGTCCAGATAGCCCACCGCCTTGGTGGTGATGTTGGCTTCGACGGCAGTCGGCTTGGTGGCGGTGGCAGCACAGCCGGCCAGGGCCACGGCAACGGCGAGGCCGAGCAGGGGGCGGGCGGGGTGGGAAAGCAGCGACATGGACGGGCTCCGGAGGAAAAACATCGCGCCATGATCGCAGCCCGAATACGACAACGCAGTGGTCATCGGTCATACGGCCAGACCCGGCATGGTCATTGTCGCGATATGAAAAGCGTCATCGTTTGACGTCAGTCTCCTGAATCCGGGCGCAGCGCACGGACTTTCACACCGCTGCCCCGCGAGCATCGGCACAACGGCAAGCGCCAGGGCCGTCCAGTTCCAGCCGGGTCGGGGGGATCCGAAGACAGAGGGAGAGAAGCGATGCGCAGCACCGCAACAGGAAGTACCGTCCTGGCCCTGCTCCTCGGGCTGGCAACCGCCCCGGCGCAGGCCGCCGACGTGGTCGGCGTGGCCTTCGTGCACGGCACCGGCGCGCAGACCAATGCCACCCAGGACTACTGGCAGCCGGCGATCATCGACACCGTGCGCCAGGGCCTGCCGAACAGCAGCAACTACGTGGTCATCAACTGCGACTTCACCCAGTACATGTGGAAACCGGAAGCGGCCGGCTGCCTGGCCAACCAGCTGACGAACTTCATCGACAGCCGCGGCATCACCCAGCTGGTGGTGATCACCCACTCCAACGGCGGCAACGTAATGCGCTGGATCCTGTCCAACCCGACCTACGACAGCCGCTATCCGAAGATCATCCGTACGGTGCGCAAGGTCAACGCGCTGGCACCGTCCTCGGGTGGCACGCCGCTGGCCGATGCGGTGCTCAACGGCAACACCTTCGAAACCTCGCTGGGTTGGCTGCTGGGCTACAAGAACGATGCGGTGCGCCAGCAGCAGGTGGCGAGCATGGCTACCTACAACGCGCAGAACCTGTACGGCACCGCCGGTCGTCCTGCGCTGCCCAAACCGTTCCGTGCCATGGTCGGCAGCGATGTGGAATCGGCGGTGTGGGACAGCAACAGCTACTGCGGTGGCTATGCGGCCAATGTCGGCCTGGAGTTCACCCAGAACTGGCTGTCGTCCTGCTCCGATGGCTTCCTGGAGTGCAGCAGCCAGAAGGCCGCCGGCACCACCTGGTTCACCGACAAGCAGCGCACCCAGGGAGCAGAGCCGCTCAGCCACAACCAGAGCCGCCGCGAGTGCTTCGGCCTCGGCACGATCCTGCGCAACGACCTGAGCCAGTGAGGGAGACGACCATGACGATCCATTCCACCCTGCTGGCCAGTGCCGTGCTGACGGTGCTGTCCCTTTCCGCCGCGCAGGCCGCGCAGCCGCTGCAGGCCGCCCGCGCAGGCGATCAGGTGCCTGCCACCCTGGTGGCCGCGCCACTGCCCGCCGATGAAAGCGAACACGCGCCGCTGTCGTTTGCCTGGGCGCTGGACCCGACGCAACCGCTGCAGGCGGCCACGCCGTATGCCTCGGTCAGCCGCAGCTACTGGCAGCAGGTCGATGGCGCGCAGCTGCAACGCGGCCTGGACCTGCCACTGACCGCTGCCGATGCGGTGATCCAGCTGAGCCCGGCCGAAGGTGCCCGCGTGCTGCCGGCCAACACCCTGCAGGTGCGTGACCCGGCCGGCCGCAGCAGCGTGGCGCGCAGTGTCGATGCACGCGCGCTGCAGGAGGCCGGCATGCCGGTGAAGGATGGCAGCAGCATGCTGCGCACCGGCGCGACCAGTGCAGTCGGTGCGTACACGCTGCAGAGCGCACAGGCACAGGGCCGCTACGTGGTGCAGGTGCTCGAGCCGAACAGCCCGCTGCGGCTGGAAGTGCAGGCCAACCAGGCACAGGTGCTGGCCGGTGGCAGCGTGCAGCTGCAGGCACGCCTGCTGGAAGACGGCGTCACCACCGCGCAGCTGGCATCGCGGCGTAGCGGCCTGGGCGGTGAAGCCCTGCTGGTGGCACCGGACGGACGCAGCTGGCCGCAGCGGCTGCTGCGCACCACCGATGGCGGCCTGCGTGCGCAGGTGCGGATTCCGGCCGATGTCGGCACTGCGCAGGGGTTGTGGGAACTGCAGGTGTTCGCCCAGGCCGATGGCGTGCTGCGCGATGGCAAGGTGGCCTTCGCGGTGGCACGGCCGACCGCGCGCTTCAGCGGCCAGGCGGCACCGGATCCGGCCAGCCGCCAGGTGGCGCTGCCGCTGCAGGTGGCCGCCGCCGGTCGTTACGAGGCGCGTGGCACGTTGTATGCCACCGGCCGCGATGGCCAGCTGAAGCCGGTAGCGCAGGCACATGCGGCCGCGTGGTTCGATGGGCCGGGCGCGGGCCAGCTGGTCCTGCCGTTCGACCAGGCTGCGTTGCCAGCCGGTTTCGGTGCGCCGTATGAGTTACGCGACCTGCAGCTGCAGGACCAGAGCCGGATGGCACCGATCGAGTCGCGCGCGCTGGCGCTGCGGTTCTGAGGTTGCATGCAGCGGGCCGGGTTCCGGCCCGCTGCATCGGCATGACGACGGAATGGCATCACGACGGGAATGGCGTGACGGCGGGAATGGCGTGACGACGGGGATGGCATCACGACGGGGTAGAGTCGACTGTTAGTCGACTGCCTTTCGCCTGGATCGCAAAGATCCCGCGCTGCGCGCGATAGTCGACTAACAGTCGACTCTACCGCCGTCGGTCTCCCAGGCCTGTCGGTTTTCGAGGCCGCAGGTTTCCGTGGCCGCAGGTTTCCAAGCCCCTTGTTTCCCCCGAGGGCTCCGCCTCACCCCGCGTACGCGGTCAGCCGGCCTTCCTGCTCGACCACCGTGATCGCGCCACCGAACACCGCCGACAGCGGTTCGTTGCGCAGCAGCTCGGCGCGGGTACCATCGGCCAGTACGCGGCCGTCGCGCAGCAGTACCACCCGTTCGATCTCGGGAATGATCTCTTCGATGTGGTGGGTCACCAGCACCAGGGTGATGCCCTGCTGGGCCAGCACCCGCATGGTTGCCACCAGCTGTTCGCGGGCGACCAGGTCGAGCCCGGTGGAGGGTTCGTCCAGCAGCAGTGCCTGCGGCCGGTTGACCAGCGCGCGGGCGATCAGCACGCGGCGGGTCTCGCCGGCCGACAGCTCGGCGTAGGCGCGCTCGCGCAGGGACAGGGCGCCGGTCATCGCCAGCGTTTCGCCGACGCGCGCACGCATGTCGTCGGTCACCTCGCGGAAGGCCGGCACCACGTAGCTGGCAAAGAAGCCGGACAGCACCGCCTGTTCCACGGTCAGCCCCGGCATGTCGGCCAGGTTGCTGCTGAGGTCGCCGGTGACGATGCCCAGCTGCGAGCGCAGCCGGTCCACCTGCCAGCGGTTCTGGCCCAGCACCTTCACCGCTACGGAGCCGTCGCCTTGGGCCAGCGGGTACAGCTCGCGGGTGATCAGCTTGATGAAGGTCGATTTGCCACAGCCGTTGGGGCCGAGCAGGGCGGTGTGCTGGCCCTGCGCAATGCGCAGGCTGAGCCCGTGCAGCACCTTCACCTGGCCGCGCACCACCGTGGCGCGGTCCAGTTCGATCAACGGGGGCAGCTCCGCCAAGGGCGGGGCGGCGGTCATGGTGCTGGCGCGTGGATCAAGGCTCGACAACTCAGGTCCCCAACTGTGAACGGTGCCACGGAAGGCGGTGGCAATCACCGCCGCAGGGATGCAGTTTGCAACGCAAGCGCCCATCATGTCTGCCATTGCCGCGTCGATCCGGAGAGCCGTCATGCCTGATGCCCTGATGTCCCTGTTGACCGGTGGTGTGCTCGGCCTGGGCTGGTGGGGCATGCTGGCGGTGCTGCTGGTCTTCACCCAGATCACCATCTTCTCGGTGACCCTGTACCTGCACCGGAGCCAGGCCCATCGCGGGGTCGATTTCCACCCGGCGCTGGCCCACGTGTTCCGTTTCTGGCTGTGGCTGACCACCTCGATGATCACCCGCGAGTGGGTGGCCATCCACCGCAAGCACCACGCCAAGGTGGAGACCGAGGACGATCCGCACAGTCCGGTCACCCGCGGCATCGGTACGGTGTTCTGGCACGGCGTGGAGCTGTACCGCGAAGCCCGCGGCCAGCGCGCGGACATCGAGCAGTACGGGCGCGGCACCCCGGATGATGCGATCGAGCGCCGCCTGTATACCCCGCATGCCACGTTGGGGCCGGTGCTGCTGTTCGCGATCAATACCGTGTTGTTTGGCCTGCCTGGCGTGGCCCTGTGGGCGATCCAGATGGCATGGATCCCGTTCTGGGCGGCCGGTGTGGTCAATGGCCTGGGCCACTGGTGGGGCTACCGCAACTACGAGTCCGCCGATACCTCCACCAATCTCACGCCGTGGGGGTTCTGGATCGGTGGTGAGGAGCTGCACAACAACCACCATGCCTTCCCCAGTTCGGCGCGCTTTGCGATGCGGCGCTGGGAATTGGACATCGGCTGGAGTGCGATCCGCCTGCTGCGGGCGCTGCGGCTGGCCAAGGTGCTGCGGGTGGCACCGGCCATGGACGTGCGTCCGAACATTGCCGTGCCCGATGCCGAAACCCTGAAGGCGCTGCTGTCGCACCGCTTCCAGGCGATGACCGACTACCAGCGCAATGTGTTCATGCCGGCCCTGCGCGAGGAAGCCGCGCAGGCCGGCGCCAAGTTGCGCCGCCTGCTGCCACGCAGGCTGCGCCGTGGCCTGGTCAACGATGGCCGCTGGCTGAAGCCGGACAGCCGTGCCCAGCTCAGCGCATGGGTGGCACAGCGCCCGCGCATCCGCACCCTGGTCGAGTACCGCGCGCGGCTGGCGGCGCTGCTGGAAGCGCGTGGTCACGATGCCGCCGAGCGCCTGCACCAGCTGCAGGCCTGGTGCCGCGAGGCCGAGGAAAGCGGTATCGCGGCGTTGCAGGCCTACGCCGCACGGCTGAAGGGCTACAGCCTGGTGGGCGCGTGAGGCCAGGGTACGGAGTTCTGCTGGCGGTGCTGCTGCCGGGTGCGGCGCTGGCCCAGGTCACCGATACCACCAGCTACCTGCAGCGGATGGACAGCGATGGCGACGGCCGGGTGAGTGAATCCGAGTACGTGCAGTGGATGCTGTATGCCTTCGACCACATGGACCGCAATGGTGACGGCGTGCTGAGCGCCGACGAGCTGCCCGGCGGCAAGGGCAGGGCGATCAGTCGCGAGCAGCAGCGGCAGGTGATCGTGCAGCGCTTCCACAAGCAGGATGCCAACGGTGATGGCGTCCTGGATGCCCGTGAACTGGCGGCGCCTCCGCGCTGAGCGCATGCTGGCCTGCGTACCCGCTGCCGGGCGATCATCGCGGGCCTATGTTCCCCAAGGAGTTCCCCCATGGATGACCGGATCGACGAGGAACTGTTCGCCGAATGGCTTGAATTCTGCGCTGGCCGCAGCGAGCGCGAGGACTGGTATTTCTCCGGCCTGCTGCAGGGCGTGACCGACCCGGATACGCTGGCGGCGGTATTCGCAGGCTTCCCGCATGCCGATGCGCTGCGGTCGCGCGCGCTGGACGTGCTTGGCGCAGGGCGCAGGGACGGGCACCTGTACCTGCAGCCGGCCATCGCTGGCGACGTGCAGGCAGTGGCGGCCGCCGCGCGCATCTGGCTGGACGAACTGGCGAGGGTGGCAGGTATGGCGGGTGAGTCCGCGCTGCAGGCCACACTGCGCGACGTGCCGGTGGTGGCAGCGCCCGCAGAGCAGCTGCAGGCCGCATGGCGCGAATCGGGTCCCAGTGCCTATCTGCACGACGTCGTCTGCGATGTGGTACGCGAGGCCCGCACGCTGGATACCCCTCAGATGGCCGCACTGGACGAGGCGCTGTACCACATCGCTTCGGACCTGTACCTGGGCTGGTATATCGCCCAGCCGTTGTCCCCGGCAGCCGTCGATTTCGCGCCTTATCTGGCGTTCTGGCGCCTGGGCGGACGCGGCGCACTGGTCGACGGCGCGTTCCTGGTGGAAGCGGCGGGTCTGGATTCATAGGGCGGCGCGGCGCCATGCCCAGCGGCTTTGCATGGCCCCGCGTAGAATCACCCCATGCCCGAACTACCCGAAGTCGAAACCACCCGCCGCGGACTGGCGCCGCACCTGCAGGGCCGCCGCGTGCATGGCGTGATCCTGCGCCGCGCCGACCTGCGCTGGCCGATTCCGCCGGAAGTGGCCGAGCTGCTGCCGGGGCAGCGCATCGAGGACATCCGTCGTCGCGCCAAGTACCTGTTGCTGGATACCGCCATTGGCAGCGCAGTGCTGCACCTGGGCATGTCCGGCAGCCTGCGCGTGCTGCCCGGTGATACCCCGCTGCGCGCGCACGACCACGTCGACATCAGCCTGGACAACGGCCGTCTGCTGCGCTTCAACGACCCGCGCCGCTTCGGCAGCCTGCTCTGGCAGCCGACCGGCGAAGTCCACCCGCTGCTGCAGGGGCTGGGCCCGGAACCGCTGGACGACGCGTTCGACGGCGACTACCTGTTCGCGCGCAGCCGTGGCCGTAGTGCGCCGGTGAAGACCTTCCTGATGGACCAGGCGGTGGTGGTGGGCGTGGGCAACATCTACGCGGCCGAGAGCCTCTTCAAGGCCGGCATCAGCCCGCTGCGCGAGGCAGGAAAGATCTCGCGCGAACGCTACCAGCGTCTGGCCGATGCAGTGAAGGAGATCCTGGGCTACGCCATCACCCGTGGCGGCACCACGCTGCGCGATTTCATCAGCCCTGACGGCGCGCCGGGTTACTTCGAGCAGGAACTGCTGGTGTACGGCCGTAACGGGCTGCCCTGCCCGAACTGTGGCCGCGCGCTGAAGCACGCCACCATCGGCCAGCGCGCCAGCGTCTGGTGCAGCCACTGCCAGCGCTGAGGCACGCAGCCAGCGGCAGCTGAACGGGCAGGGTGCATCTCCGCTGCCCGTTAACGTTTGTCTGCCTATGATGGCCGACCTTCCCACTGTGCCTGACGCGCCTGCATGCAACGACGCGACTTCATCCGCAATGCCTCCCTCGCCCTGGCTGCATTCGGCCTGCCGTCCCTGCCCGCGTGCGCGGCCAGCAAGAGCGGCCAGATGGGCCTGCGCCGCCTCGGCCAGCCGCAGCCGTTCGATTTCGCCACCCTGAAGGGCCAGGCGCGGGCACTGGCACAGGCGCCCTACAAGAGCCACAAGCGGGTGCTGCCGGGCCGCCTTGAAGGCCTGGACTGGGACCAGTACCAGTCGATCGGCTACCGCCAGGACCATGCGCTGTGGGCTGACCAGCCGGGCAAGTTCCAGGCCAAGTTCTTCCACCTGGGCCTGTACTTCCATTCGCCGGTACGCATGTTCGACGTGGTCGACGGCAAGGCGCAGGAGCTGGCTTATGACGGCGCAGCCTTCAACTACGGCAAGAGCGGCATCAAGGACGGCGAGCTGCCGGCCGACCTCGGCTTCGCCGGTTTCCGCCTGAACACCCGCAAGGACACCGACCGCGACTTCGCCGCCTTCCTCGGCGCCAGCTACTTCCGCGCGGTCGGCAAGGAAGGCCAGTACGGCCAGTCCGCGCGTGGCCTGGCGATCGACACCGGCATGGGCAAGCCGGAGGAATTCCCCGACTTCATCGCCTATTACCTGGAACAGCCGTCGGCCGATTCAGAGACGATCGTGGTCTACGGCCTGCTGGATTCACCCAGCGTGGCCGGCGCCTATCGCTTCGCGATTACCAACGGCGACGTGCTGCTGATGGACATCGACAGCGCGCTGTACCCGCGCAAGGCGATCGAGCGGTTGGGCATCGCACCGTGCACCAGCATGTACCAGGTGGGCGAGAACGACCGCCGCATGGCCTGGGACTGGCGCCCGGAGATCCACGACACCGATGGCCTGTCGCTGTGGACCGGTGCCGGCGAGTGGATCTGGCGACCGCTGCTGAACCCGCGCAACCTGCGCTTCAACATGTTCGTGGACCGCAACCCGCGTGGTTTCGGCCTGCTGCAGCGCGACCGCAACTTCGACCACTATCAGGACGACGGCGTGTTCTACGAGAAGCGTCCGTGCCTGTGGGTGGAGCCGAAGGGCGAGTGGGGCGAGGGCTCGGTGCAGCTGGTGGAGATTCCCACCGTGGACGAGACCTTCGACAACATCGTGGCGTTCTGGAACCCGAAGGAAAAGCCGCAACCGGGCCAGGAGCTGCTGGTCGGCTACCGCCTGTACTGGGGTGCCGAACCGCCGGCACGTCCGCCGCTGGCGCACTGCGTGGCCAGCCGCACCGGCCTGGGCGGCGTGGTCGGCAAGAAGCGCGAGTACTTCAGCTGGCGCTTCGCGGTGGACTTCGAAGGCGGCGAACTGGCCAGGCTGATCGACAAGGGCGAGGTCGAAGCGGTGGTGGAAGCCAGCCGTGGCCGGGTCGAGATCGTGTCGGCGCGCCCGCTGCGCGAGATCAACGGCTACCGCGCCATGTTCGACCTGGTGCCGCCGGAAGGCAGTACCGAGCAGATCGACATCCGCCTGTTCCTGCGCAGTGGTGGCAAGACCCTTACCGAGACCTGGCTGTACCAGTACACCCCGCCGCCGGCGGGTGCGCCGGAGCGCACGCTGTACTAAGAGGGGTGTTGGGTTTGCAGGGCTTGCAGCCCTGCACCTGCTCAACCCAACAGCAACAGCGAAAGCTGGTATTCCGAGGGATGGCGGGGTGGGTCCGGTGGCGGGAGACGCCGTAAACCCATCCCTGGGGGCTTGGCCGCGGCATCCATGCCGCGGACACTCCCGCCACCGGACCCACCCCGCCTTCGACAGATCTCCGTGATCTGTGGGAATTGCTCTTGGGGTCAGATCCGTTTTCCGAAGGAAAACGGATCTGACCCTAGATCTATTTCGATATCTGACAGATGTGTCGACCAAGGTCGACACCTACCAACAGCCGTGGGGACCTGTCGAAGGCGGGGCACTGTGGGTTTGCGGGGTGTGAGCGGCATGGATGCCGCGACCAAGCCCCCATGGACGGGTTTACGGCGTCCCCGCAAACCCACAGTGCCCCGCCATCCCACGGATAGCCCGCTTTTGCCGTGGCTCTGGCTCCGGCCTCGGCAGGTGCAGGGCGCAGCCCTGCCGAACACCCTTTACAGCGGTAGGGGCGCCTGTGCCGGATCGATCCGGCCTTCGCCGCGGGTGATCTTCTTGAACTCGGCGCGGCTGACCGACACGTAGCGGTCGTTGCCACCGATCTCCACCTGCGGGCCGTCCTGCACCGCGTGGCCATGCTCGTCCACGCGTACCGTCATCGTCGCCTTCTTGCCGCTGTGGCAGATGGTCTTGATCTCCTGCATCTCGTCGGCCCAGGCCAGCAGGTACTGGCTGCCTTCGAACAGCTCACCGCGGAAGTCGGTGCGCAGGCCGTAACACAGCACCGGAATGCGCAGCTGGTCGACCACCTCGCTGAGCTGCCAGACCTGGGCGCGGGTCAGGAACTGCGCCTCGTCCACCAGCACGCAGCCCATCGGCCCGTTTGTCGCCAGGTCCTGCTCAACCCAGCGTTGCAGGTCGGTGTCACGGTCGAAGGCCATGCCCTCGGCACGCAGGCCGATCCGCGAAGCGACCACGCCGGCGCCGCACGATCATCCAGGCGCGGGGTCAGGATCGCCACCCGCATGCCGCGTTCGCGGTAGTTGTGGGCGCTCTGCAGCAGGGTGGTGGTCTTGCCGGCGTTCATCGCCGAATAGTAGAAGTAGAGCTTGGCCATCGACGGATTGTACGCCGCAGCCCCGCTCCACCGAAGCCGTTCAGCAACCCCACCGGCGGCCGCTGTGGTCGTCACCCGGCCCCGCTACAATCCCCATCCCATGCACGGTCTCAATCCCCCCCAAGCCGCCGCCGTCCTGCACATCGAAGGTCCGTTGCTGGTGCTCGCCGGCGCGGGCAGCGGCAAGACGCGCGTGATCGTGGAAAAGATCGCCCACCTGATCAGCTGCGGCCGCTACCCGGCGCGCCGCATCGCGGCGATCACCTTCACCAACAAGTCGGCCAAGGAAATGCGCGAGCGTGTGGCCAAGCGCCTGCGCGAGCAGGATGCCGACGAGGTGACGATCTGCACCTTCCACGCGCTGGGCCTGAAGTTCCTGCAGATCGAGCATGCCGCGGTGGGCCTGAAGCGGGGCTTCTCGATCTTTGATGCCGACGATGCCGCCGCGCAGATCAAGGATCTGATGTACGGCGCCAAGCCCGATGACATCGAGGACATGAAGAACCTGGTGTCGCGCGCGAAGAACGCCGGCCTGTCGCCCGAGCAGGCGATGGCCGCCGCGCGCAGCAACCGCGAGAAGGAAGCGGCCAGCGTCTATGAGCGCTACCAGTTGCGCCTGACGGCGTTCAACGCAGTCGACTTCGACGACCTGATCCGTTTGCCGGTGCAGATCCTGGAAGAAAATCCGGAGATCGCGCTGGCCTGGCGCGAGCGCATCGGCTATCTTCTGGTGGATGAGTGCCAGGACACCAATGACGCGCAGTACCGCCTGCTCAAGCAGCTGGCCGGTGAAAAGGGCAATTTCACCTGCGTGGGTGACGATGACCAGTCGATCTACGCCTGGCGCGGTGCCAACCCGGAAAACCTGCAGCAGATGGGGCGCGACTACCCCGCGCTGGAAATCATCAAGCTGGAGCAGAACTACCGCTGCTCCAACCGCGTGCTTCGCGCCGCCAATGCGCTGATCGCCAACAACCCGCATGAGCACCTGAAGAAGCTCTGGAGTGACCAGGCCGACGGCGAACGCATCCGCGTGTGGGAGTGCCGCAACAGCGAGCACGAGGCGGAAAAGGTCGCGGCCGAGATCGCCTTCGTGGCGCAGACGCGCAACGTGCCATGGAGTGATTTCTGCATCCTGTTCCGCGGCAACTTCCAGTCGCGCCCGCTGGAAAAGGCGATGCAGCTGCTGCGCATTCCCTACCACCTGACCGGCGGCACGATGTTCCTGGAGCGCCAGGAAGTGAAGGACACGCTGGCATGGCTGCGGTTGCTGGTAAACCCGGACGACGACACCGCGTTCATGCGGGCGGTGCAGTCGCCCAAGCGTGACGTCGGTGCCGGCACGCTGGCCAGGCTGGCCGAACTGGCGCAGGAAAAGGACATGCCGATGGCGCAGGCCGCCGAGGCGATCGGTGCCCTGCAGCAACTGCCGCCGCGCGCAGCCAACAGCCTGGCGCGCTTCACCGACATCCTGCGCGACCTGCGCGCGCAGATGCGGCAGATCAGTTCCGGCGACATGATCCGCAAGGTCGCCAAGGAATCCGGCCTGCTCAGTGAACTGCGCCAGCAGGCCAAGGAAGAAGCCAGCTACCAGCGCCGTGCCAACAACATCGAGGAACTGGCACAGTGGTTCGAGGGCGGCCCGCGCGGTGCCACCGCCGCCGACCTGGCCGGCCAGCTGGCGCTGCTGTCACGCAGCGACAAGGACGAGGGCGGCAACCAGGTGCGCATGATGACCATGCACGCCTCCAAGGGCCTGGAATTCCCGTACGTGTTCATCGTCGGCTGCGAGGACGGCGTGCTGCCGCACCAGGTCAGCCTGGACGAGGGCAATCTGCAGGAAGAGCGGCGCCTGCTGTACGTGGGCATCACCCGCGCCAAGATCCAGCTGTGGATGAGTTACAGCAAGCTGACGCGCAAGTTCGGTGAGCATGTGCGGCTGAAGCCGAGCCGGTTCTTCGAGGAGATTCCGGCCGAGGAGATCCAGCGCGACGGTGCTGATCCGGTGGCTGATGCGGTGCGCAAGAAGGAACGGGCGAGTGCGGGGTTGGCGGCGATCGAGGCGTTGTTCGATTGACCGGCGAACGGCGCAGCCCCTCGTGGTTGGCGCCGCTCGCAATGCATTCGTGGGGGGCCTGGCGGGTGGGCTGGTCGGGACACGCCGTAAACCCGTCCATGGGGGCTCGGCCGCGGCATCCATGCCGCGGACGGTCCCGCCCAGCCCACCCGCCAGGCCTCTGACAGTTTCCGTGCATGCCAGCCACGGAAAAGAAAAAAGAAAATCAAAAGCAGCAGCCGGGAGTTGAGGCAGAATCGGGGTTTCGGCTGGAGGTCTGCCTGTGCAACCGATCGAGAGTGAACGCCTGCGCCTGCGTGCGATTGAACCGGATCGCGATGCGGCGCCGATGCTGGCGCTGTTGAACGATCCGGGCTTCGTGCGCTTCATCGGTGACCGCAATGTGCGCAGTGAGGAGCAGGCGCGGGAATACATCGCGCTGCGTGTGCTGCACAGCTATGCGTTGAATGGCTTTGGCATGTATGCCATCGAGCGGTTGTCCGATGGTGCCTGGCTGGGCAATGCCGGGCTGGTGCGGCGCGATGGCTTGCCGGGGCCGGACATCGGCTATGCGGTGCTGTCGCAATTCGCCGGGCAGGGCTACGCCGGTGAGGCGGCGCGGGCGGTGTTCGCGCATGCGCGCGCTGGGCTGGGCCTGCACGATCTGTATGGCATTACCGATCTGGACAACGTGGTGTCCGGGAAGATCCTGCTGGGGTTGGGGATGCAGGAGCGCGGGGTGATCCAGCTGCCGGGCGTGGACAGTCCGAGCCGGTTGTATGCCACCCCGGGTGCGGCGCAGGTCTGACCCCTGATGTTGGCAGGTGCCGGCCGCTGGCCGGCACAGTAGCGGCTGATGGTGGGCGCCGACCGTTGGTCGGCACTATTCAGATGCAGTGCCGACCAACGGTCGGCACCCACCCCTTCAACCGCGCAGTTCGGCCAGCTGTGCCTGCAGTTCGGCCACGGCCGCTTCCAGCTGCGCCACGCGCTCGGCCAGGCCCGGGTCGGCCGCATCGCTGCTGCCACCGCCGCTGTTGGCGTATCTGGCCGCCAGCGCCGCGCCGTCCACTTCGCCGCACAGCAGGTGCATGTAGCGGTCTTCGCGCTGGCCACTGGCGCGCGGCAGCACCACCAGCAGCGCGCGCTGCTGCAGGCGCTCGATGGCGTGGCGGGCTTCGTCGGTGTCGGCGAAGCGGTGCAGGCGTTCGCTGCGCGTGATCAGTTCGCCCAGCGTCTGCGGCCCACGCAGCAGCAGCAGCGCCAGCAGCACGGTCTGCTGCCGGGTCAGGTCCAGCGCGGCCTGCAGGCGGTGCTCGTAACGGTCCGCGCGCGAGGAGAAGTGCTGGCGGGCCAGGCCCAGTGCCTCCAGCTGGCGCAGCGCATGCTGCACGCTGCCGGCGTCCACGTTCATCACCGGTTCGCGGGCGGTCTTCTGGTTGGCGGCTGATTGGGCGGCATTGACCGTCAGTGGGTAGGTATCCGGAGTGGTCGCCTCCTTCTCCACCAGGCAGCCCAGCAGGCGGGCCTGCACGGCGTCGAGCAGGGGAACGTCGGGGGTCTGGGCAGGGTCGGTCATGGCGGCTTCCGGAAGACAACGGGTCAACCGCCAAGCATAGCCGTCCCGGCGGTGCCTTTGCCGGTAAAATGCGCCGGTATATCTGATTGCCGGTGAATCCATGCGTCGTCCCGTTTCCCTGTCCCTGACCCTGCTCGCCACTGCGGCGCTGGGCCTGTCCGCCTGCAAGCGCGTGGATGCGCCTGCCGCCGAAGCCGCTGCACCGGAGGCCCCGGCCGCCGCTGCCAAGGCCGATGGCGCGCTCGATGCCACTGCCAACGACAATCTCAATGCAGTGTTGTGGATGCAGCGCGCGCAGGAGTACAAGGCGATCACCGAGCAGACCTACCGTGCCGCCGCCGATCACCTGGATGCCGCGCTGAAGGAAGCCCACTGGGATGCGCTGGTGCCCGAAGAACGCGGCAACGAGGCCAAGGGCCTGAAGCCGGCCGTGGTGCTGGACGTGGACGAGACCGTGCTGGACAACTCGCCCTACCAGGCGCGCCTGGTCCGCGACGGCAAGGAATACGATGAAATGACCTGGGACCAGTGGGTGGCCGAAAAGAAGGCCAAGGCCATTCCGGGCGTGGTCGATTTCGCCAAGGCCGCCAATGCCAAGGGCGTGACCCTGCTGTACATCTCCAACCGCGCCGTGCACCTGAAGGACGCGACCCTGGCCAACCTGCGCGAGCAGGGCCTGCCGGTGGCCGATGACAGCGTGTTCCTGGGCCTGGGCACCGTGGTCGAAGGCTGCGAGCAGGCCGGCAGCGAGAAGAACTGCCGCCGTCGCCTCGCCGGGCAGAAGTACCGTGTGCTGATGCAGTTCGGCGACCAGCTGGGCGATTTCGTCGAAGTGACCGCCAACACCAACGAGGGTCGTGACGCGCTGCTGCAGCAGTACCACGACTGGTTCGGCGAGCGCTGGTGGATGCTGCCGAACCCGACTTACGGCGGCTTCGAGCCGGCGCAGTTCAACAACGACTACAGCCAGTCGCGCCAGTCCCGTCACGACGCCAAGCGCGCTGCCCTGGACTACGCACCGTGAGCCGCGCACCGCTGCCGCTGCGCGACGACGAGCGCCTGATCTTCGCGCTGGACGTGCCTGACCGCGTGCAGGCGCTGGAGTGGGTCGACCGCCTCGGCGACAGCGTGGCGTTCTACAAGATCGGCATGGAACTGCTCGCCTCCGGCGAGTACTTCCAGGTGCTGGACGAGCTGGCCCGCCGCGACAAGCGCGTGTTCGTCGACCTGAAGTTCTTCGACATCCCGGCCACCGCCGCAGCGGTCATCAAGCGCCTGTCGCAGTGGCCGGTCAGCTACGCCACCATCCACGGCTGGCACCCGGCGATGATGGAAGCCTGCGCGGCCGCCAACAGCAGCGACATGCGCCTGCTGGCGGTGACCGTGCTGACCTCGATGGGCCGCCTGGACCTGGCGCAGATGGGCATCGACCGCGAGCCAGTGGACGTGGTGGTCGAGCGCGCGCTGGCCGCCCAGGCGGCTGGCATTGATGGCGTGATCGCCTCGGGCCAGGAAGCCGGCCCGATCCGGGCCGCCACCGGCGCCGGGTTCTCGATCGTCTGCCCGGGCATCCGCCCCGACGGCCCGGTCGGTGATGACCAGAAGCGTACCGTTGGCGTGGCCCAGGCCTTTGCCGATGGCGCCGATGCCATCGTGGTCGGCCGTCCGATCCGCCTGGCCGCCGATCCGCAGGCCGCGGCGCGGGCCATCCAGCAGGAAATCGCGTCGGCGCTGGCTGCGCGCTGAGATTCCGCTGCCAAGGCTGCAGGATCGAGCGCCATCCCGACACGCGCGGGATGGCGTTTTTGCATCCGCCCGGGGAGCGGTTGTGCCCGAATCGCCGCAAAACCTGCCGCAGATTTCCTGACCCTGGCCCCACGTACCAAGTGGATCAATAAAATCAATAATTTATATGGCACTACGTGAAGTGTTGCCTTAACTTGAGCGGCAGCGTAGGATCGCCGCCATCCGGTCCTCGGACCGGACATGCGCCACACCACTGTCCACCGGCCCTGCGCCGGCTTGAAGAGCCTGTGATCCCCGTGATCCCGGCTCTTTTTTTTATTCCGGTCAGTGACTTGCACGGGCAACAGCGGAAACCGTGACGCCCCGGCTTGCCGCTGTCACGTCGCAGGCCGCAAGATGCGGACCGGTCCGGGGAGTCCGAGTGCATGAGCGTGGCAGTGCGAGGAAGGTCTGCGCGTGGATGGGGGTTGGCAGCCATGCTGCTGCTGGCCGTGGCCGCGTGTCGTGAATCGGCCAACGATCAGGCCAAGCCGGCGGCCGAACCGGTTGCGGCGGTGCAGGCCATGGCCCTGCGCCTGGCCGAGGACGATCTGGTCGGCTACGCGAAGCTGTCGGTACCGCCGAGCCAGTACCAGCGCCTGCAGCAGGCGTGGGACGAGGGCCACAGCCAGTGGCCGCTGACCGAGCTCCCGCTGGGCGACCAGCTGCTGCCGATGCTGGCCGCCCTGCGTGCGCCCAATGCCAGCGTCGAACTGCAGCGCAGCTTCGACCGCCAGCTGGCCGGCCAGGCCGGTGCCGTGCGCCAGGCCGCGCAGTCGATGGGCAACTTCGGTGTGCAGTACCTGCGCCATCAGAAGGGCTATACGCCCGGCCAACAGGCTCACTACATCGCCCTGGTGGAAACCCTTGCCAGCTGGGCGCAGGGGGCACCAATCAGTGACCGCGCCCGCGCGCGCAGCACGATCGCCGCGCTGGTGGGTGCCGCCGGCAAGGTCGGCTTCGACGATGAGGCCGGCCTGCAGGCCGCCGGCATGGAAGGCAGCCTGCAGCAGCTGGCGCCCTTCATCCATACCCTCAAGGCGGTGCTGGGCAGCTACGGGCTGGGCGTGGACGACGCGCTGCGCAGCGTCCGGGGCGAGCTGCTCTCGGTGGAGGGCGACAATGCGCTGGTACGCCTGCACTACGACCTGGCTGGCCGCGAAATGACCCTGCAGCTGCCGCTGAGCCGCCGCGAGGGCCACTGGTACCTGACCCGCACCCTGGCCGATACCGACGCCCTGCTGCGCAAGGCCGACGCGGCCCGCGCTGCTGCGTCGCCGTCACCGGCCGAAGCCCCCGCCGACGGTGGGGAAGCGGCAACGCCGCCGCCTAAGCCATAATGGCGCCGATGTCGAAACAGAACCCGCTGCCGTTCCCCGGCGAAGAATCCCAGTCGACGCCCGCCGATACGGTGCCGGCGTCCCCCTCGACCGGTACCGGCCCGAACCCGGTACCGCCGCCCGCGCACGCGCGTCCGGCTGGCCGCCGCCCGCTGTGGGCACGGTTGCTGGGCCGCCTGGTCGAGCCGTGGCTGTCGCTGAAGATCGAACCGGAAGACCCGGGCCAGTACAACGATGGCCGCCCGGTCATGTACGTGCTGGAAGACTACGGCCTGTCCAACGCGCTGATCCTGGACAAGGCCTGCCGCCAGGCCGGCCTGCCGTCGCCGCTGGTGCCGCTGGCCGGTGACCCGACCGGCCGCAAGCGCGCTTACCTGGCACTGTCGCGCCGCAGCTCCAGCAACTCGCTGATCCCCGAGCAGCGCGGCGCCAAGACCCATTCCGATTCGCTGGCCAAGGTCCTGCAGGCGCATCGCGTGCGCGACGACCTGGACGTGCACCTGGTCCCGGTGTCGATCTTCGTCGGCCGCGCGCCGGACAAGCAGAGCGGCTGGTTCGCTGTGCTGTTCTCGGAAAACTGGGCGCTGGTCGGCCGCTTCCGCCGCCTGCTGGCGGTACTGCTCAACGGCCGCAGTACCATCGTTCGCTTCGCCCCGCCGATCTCGCTGCGCAGCACCGTGGACGAAGGCCTGGAGCCGGAGCGCACGGTACGCAAGCTGCAGCGCGTGCTGCGTACGCACTTCCGCCGCATCCGTGAATCGGTGATCGGCCCCGACCTGTCGACCCGGCGCCTGCTGGTGGACCAGGTGCTGGCCGCCGAACCGGTACGCGAGGCGATCGCCGCGCAGGCCAAGCGCGACAATTCCAAGCCGGCCGATGCCTGGAAGAAGGCGCACGCCTACGCTTGGGAAATCGCCGCGGACTACTCCAGCCCGGTGGTGCGGTCGGCCAGCTTCATGCTCAGCCACGTGTGGAACCGCATCTATGCGGGCGTACTGGTGCACCACCTGGACAAGTTCAAGGCCGCCGCGCCGGGCCACGAAGTGGTCTACGTGCCCAGCCACCGCAGCCACATGGACTACCTGCTGCTGTCCTACCTGCTGTACGACCGCGGCATCGTGCCGCCACACATCGTGGCCGGCATCAACCTGAACCTGCCGGTGGTCGGCACCCTGCTGCGCAAGGGCGGTGCGTTCTTCATCCGCCGTTCGATCCGCGGCAACGCGCTGTATTCGGCGGTGCTCAGTGAGTACGTCGCGCAGCTGGTGGCCGGTGGCTACTCGCTGGAGTACTTCGTCGAAGGTGGCCGCTCGCGTACCGGCCGACTGCTGCAGCCCAAGGGCGGCATGATCTCGATGACCCTGCGCGCGTTCCTGCGCCAGCCGCGCAAGCCGGTGCTGTTCCAGCCCATCTACATCGGCTACGAGAAGCTGATGGAAGGCGGCAGCTACCTGGACGAACTGTCCGGGCGGCCGAAGGAAAAGGAATCGATCTGGTCGCTGCTGTGGGGCATCCCCAAGGTGCTCAAGCAGAACTACGGCCAGGTGGTGGTGAACTTCGGCGAACCGATCGCACTGAACGACGTGCTGGCCGAGAAGGCGCCGGAGTGGAAGGGCGAGGCGGTATCCGAGGACGAGAAGCCGGCCTGGCTGTCGACCACGGTGGACACGCTGGCCGAACGCATCCAGGTGCGCATCAACGGCGCTGCCGACGTCAACCCGATCAACCTGCTGGCGCTGGCGCTGCTGTCCACGCCGAAGCATGCGATGGGCGAGGCCGACCTGATCGCGCAGATCGAGCTGTGCAAGACCCTGCTGGTCGAGATGCCGTACTCGGACCGGGTGACGGTGACCCCGCACTCGCCGGAGCGGATCATCGCCCATGCCGAGGAAATCAACGTCCTCACCCGCATCAAGCACCCGCTGGGCGATGTGCTCAGCGTCAGTGGCGACACCGCGGTGCTGCTCAGCTACTTCCGCAACAACGTGGTGCATCTGTTCACCGCCTCGTCGTGGGTGGCCTGCTGCTTCCAGAACAACCGTCGCATGAGCCGTACCGGGCTGGTCCAGCTGGGGCGCACGGTGTACCCGTTCCTGCAGGCCGAACTGTTCCTGCCGTGGAGCGAGGACGAGTTCGCCCACCGCATCGACCGGACCATCGATGTGTTCGTGCGCGAGGGCCTGCTGCAGAACGTCAACGATGACGACGGCGGCATCCTGGCGCGTAATACCGGGCAGACCGACGAGGTGTTCCGCCTGCGTGCGATCGGCCATTCGCTGCAGCAGGCGTTCGAGCGCTACTACATCGCCATCTCGGTGCTGGTGAAGAACGGCCCCGGCGTGCTCGGCGCCGCCGAGCTGGAAAGCCTGTGCCAGCAGGCGGCGCAGCGGCTGAGCCTGCTCTATGCACCGGCGGCGCCGGAGTTCTTCGACAAGTCCCTGTTCCGCGGCTTCATCCAGAAGCTGCGCGAACTGCGCCTGGTGTGGCCGGACGAAAACAGCAAGCTGCTGTTCGACGAGCGGCTGGATGCCTGGGCCAAGGATGCCAAGTTCATCCTGGGCCGCGAGCTGCGCCACACCATCGAACGGGTCAGCCCGGAAGCGGCGCGCCCGGACGAGCCCGCGCCGCAGGATTGAACGTAGCGCCGGGTCCTGCGGTGGGTGTGGACCTTGGTCCACACCTTCCAACCGTGCCAACCAAGGTTGGCACCCACCAGGACGGTCTTCAGGCCGGTTCGTCAGGAATCTGCAAGCTTTCCAGCCTGGCGATGCAGTCCTTCAGCTGCAGCTTGCGCCGCTTCAGGCGCTTGGCTTCCAGTTCATCCTCGCCGTTGGCCGCCATGCGGGTGATCTGTTCATCCAGCAGGCGGTGCTCAGCGCGCAGGGCGGCGAGGTGCTCGACGATCTCGGCGGGGCTGTAGGTGTCCACAGCCTCCGAGCATACACAGCGATGATGACCGCCGGGAGAGGGGAATTCCGACCCCCGGCCGGGGCCGCTCCGAGCCGTTAGAATGGAGCCCATGAGTGCCGTGATTTCCCTTCCCGATCCCCTGCCGCGCGCCGCCCGCGATCCGCGCGTGGCCGAGCGCGAGCAGCACAAGCTGGCCAAGCGCCTGCGCCGCCAGGTCGGCGAGGCGATTGCCGACTTCGGCATGATCGAGGCCGGCGACAAGGTGATGGTCTGCCTGTCCGGCGGCAAGGACAGCTACACCCTGCTGGACGTGCTGCTGCAGCTGCAGAAAAAGGCGCCGGTGCCGTTCGAGCTGGTGGCGGTGAACCTGGACCAGAAGCAGCCGGGCTTCCCCGAGCACATCCTGCCGGAGTACCTGGCCGGGCTGGGCGTGCCGTACCACATCATCGAGCAGGACACCTATTCGGTGGTCAGCCGGGTCATTCCGGAAGGCAAGACGATGTGCTCGCTGTGCTCGCGGCTGCGTCGTGGTGCGCTGTACAACTACGCCGAAACCCATGGCTTCACCAAGATCGCGCTGGGCCACCACCGCGACGACATGGTGGCCACGTTCTTCATGAACCTGTTCCACCACGCCAAGCTGTCGGGCATGCCGCCGAAGCTGCGCAGCGACGACGGCAAGCACGTGGTGATCCGGCCGCTGGCCTACGTGCGCGAGAGCGACATCGTCGACTACGCGCAGGCACGCCAGTTCCCGATCATTCCCTGCAACCTGTGCGGCAGCCAGGAGAACCTGCAGCGCCGCCAGGTCGGCCTGATGCTGAAGCAGTGGGAGAAGGACCACCCGGGCCGCATCGAGCAGATCGCGCGCGCCATGGGTGAAGTCCGGCCCTCGCAGCTGGCCGACACCACCCTGTTCGACTTCATGGCGCTGGGCCGTCGCGACGACGCGCCGCTGCCCGACGCCCATGCCTGGCTGGCCGGTTCACCGGCCGATGCCGACGCAGATCCCGAGACGCCCACCGTTTAAGGTCGGTCGCCCTTTCTCTTTGCCATCCGGAATTCCATGTTCTTTCGCAACCTGACGTTCTTCCGTTTCCCGACCACCACCGATTTTTCCGAAGTCGACACCCTGCTGCCGCACGCCCTGCTCAAGCCGGTCGGCGCACTGGAAATGAATTCGCGCGGCTTCATCTCGCCGTTCGGCCGCGAGGAGAAGGAACTGCTCTCCCACCGCATCGCCGAACACCTGTGGCTGACCGTGGGCGGCGAGGACAAGATCCTGCCGGCGGCGGTGGTCAACGACCTGCTTGAGCGCAAGCTGGAGGAGATCGAGGAGAAGGAAGGCCGCCGCCCGGGTGGCCGCGAGCGCAAGCGCATGAAGGACGACCTGCTGCATGAACTGCTGCCGCGCGCCTTCGTGAAGTCCTCGCGCAACGACGCCTTCATCGACCTGCAGCACGGCTACGTGGCAGTGGATACCTCCAGCCGCAAGACCGGCGAGTACTTCATGTCCGACATCCGTGGCCTGCTCGGCAGCTTCCCGGCGATGCCGCTGAACGCCGAAGTCGCGCCGCGCTCGATCCTGACCGGCTGGATTGCCGGCGAGCCGCTGCCGACCGGGCTGAGCCTGGGCGAAGAATGCGAGATGAAGGACCCGGTGGAAGGCGGCGCGGTGGTCAAGTGCCAGCACCAGGAACTGCGCTGCGACGAGATCGACAAGCACCTGGACGCCGGCAAGCAGGTCACCAAGCTGGCGCTGATCTTCGAGGACAACCTGTCGTTCGTGATCGGCGACGACCTGATCGTGCGCAAGCTGAAGTTCCTCGACGGCGCCCTGGACCAGCTGGAGCATGCTGACGAAGACGGCCGCCGCGCCGAGTTCGACGCCCGCTTCGCCCTGCAGAGCGCCGAGATCCGCCGCCTGTTCCTGTTGCTGGAAGAAGCCTTCAAGCTCAGCAAGGCTGACTGAACAGGCAGCCCGACGGCCGCCGGTCATCCGGCGGCCCGAAGCGGCGCTATGCTGGGCGCATGAGCCGTCTGCTGCGCCGCCTGATCAGCCCGACCCCGCCCGCCACCGTACAGCGCGACACCGTTCGCCTGCGCCTGGAGGATGCCGAGATCGAGGTACTGCGCGTGCGTGATCCGCGTGCGCGCCGCATCAAGCTGAGCGTGGACGAGCGCGGCGCACGACTGACCCTGCCGCTGCGGGCCAGCCTGGTGATGGGCGAGCGTTTCCTGGAGCAGCACCGCGACTGGCTGGCGCTGCAGCTGCGCCAGTACCAGGGCCAGGGCCTGCCGGCCCCGCTTCAGCCCGGCGAAGACGGCGTGCTGCCACTGCGCGGTGAACTGTTGCCGTTGCGCTGGCAGGAAGGCCGCTACGCGCGGCTGGAGATCGACGAACACGGCGCCTGCGTGCAGTGGCCGACCCGGGGCGGCGATGCCACCCTGCGCCGCCTGCTGCGCGAGTTCTACGAAGCCCAGACCCGCGCCGACGTCGGCCGTTGGCTGCCGAAGTACCTGCCTTCCCTGCCACGCGCACCCAGCCGCCTGCGGCTGAAGGTGATGTCCTCGCAGTGGGGCTCGCTGGCGCCTGACGGCAGCATGGCGCTGGACCTGGCCCTGGTGTTGGGACGCTCGGAAGCGTTCGAGTACGTGCTGGTGCACGAACTCTGCCACCTGATCCAGCCCAACCACTCGCCCGCGTTCTGGCACGAAGTGGAACAACGCTTCCCCGCCTGGCGGCAACAGCGCGACTACTTCCAGCTTGAAGGGCGACGCCTGAAGGCCATGTTGCGCCAGCTGTTGTAGAGCCGAGCCGATGCTCGGCTGACGCGCGAAGCGCGGATATTCATCCCTCGCGACCAAAAGCAGCCGAGCATGGCTCGGCTCTACAAAAGCGCGCGCAGCGCGCGACCCGCTCCTGCTCTTCCTTCCTTCTTCCGTGGTGGACACACCGGAAAGTGTCCGTGGCCGGGCGGGGTGGGTTGCGCAGGGGCGTGAGCCGCATGGATGCGGCGACCGAGCTTACAAGGACGTACTTGCAGCGCCCCCTGCGTAATCCACCCCGCCCGGCCAAGCACGGCTTTGCCTTCGGATACCACCCACCACGAGGGGCTCAGCCGTTGGCCGAAACCCTCACCCCGCCCGCAACGCCGCTGCCGTGGCCCAACGTGCCGCCACCCGCGGCGCCGTAATGCACACCGCCTGATCGGTCACCGTCGTCACCGCACGCTCCAGCAGCTGGATATCCGCCTCATGCTGGCGCGCCACATGCGGGTCCTCGAAGAAGATCGCACGCTGGCAACGCCCTTCCAGCACCCGGTCGGCAATCTGCGCATCACCGCCCATCGGGCCACTCTGGTAGCGCGTTACCCAGGGCGTATCGCTGGGCCAGCCCCGGCTCCAGGCCAGCTCGTTCAAGCGCTGGCCGGTGGTGCCGGTCGCCACGCGTTCACCGAACCGGGCCAGCACATCGAAGTGTTCATCGGCGAAGGCCAGCATCGCCGGCTTCATCGCATCGTGCGCGATCAGCGCCAGTGTCTGTCCTTCGAACGCATGCAGGTCGTCGGCGCCGGCATCGGCCGCCAGCCCGGCGTGGATGCGCTCCACCTCGACCCAGTCGCGTGCGGTGGCCACGGTCGAAATGAACGGCTTGCCGTGGATCACGCACTGTCGCTTCAGGGCCGTGGCCTCCGGAAACACCGAGGACGGATCGACCGGATCAATCAGATAGATCGCACCATCCAGTGTCCGATCCGGGCCCATCCCGACCACCTCGGCGACCAGCTTCATCAGGCCACCCTCGCGCCCGTAGGGATAGCGGTGCAGTCCCCCATATCCAGCGAGGAAGCCCTGTCGTCCGATCGCGTCATGGGTGCGGCCGACCGCGTGCAGCGACACGCCCAGTTCGCGCAGGCCGGGTTCGCTGACACGCAGCCAGCGGAACAGGGCGGCGCGCGCGTCGTGGTGGTGGAGACGGTTGGCAGCCAGGCCGATGCGCATCGAAAACTCCGCAGGTACGGGTGAAGGCGGCAGTGTATGTCGGCATTCCCCTCTCTGGATGTTTTTACAACTTTCTTCATTGCGGCCTGTCCGCACGTCGCTAGCGTGGCAGACAGCGGTACCGCTGCGCGGCCGTGCACTTCAGTCCGCGAAATGAGGATGCCCATCGTGAACGTCGCTGGCCTGCCTGCCGCCGCCGTGGTCCTGGCCTGCCTGCTGCTGCCCACCACAGCCGCCGCCGCTGGCTGCGAGTCGCCGCTGCACATCGCCTGGCCCGCCGACCGCGCACCGTTGTCCTCCAGCGAACAAGGCCAGGCGCGCGGGCTCGGCGCGCAGTACCTGGCGCTGCTGGAAGCACAGCGCCCGCTGCAGATGCAGCCACTGCGGGGCGTTGCCGTGGCCGAGGGGGCGTTGCCCCACGACACCCAGGCACTGCTGGGGTGGCCACGTTCGCAGGTGCCCATCGGCTGGGTGGCCAGCGCGCCCTACCTGCAGCTGCCGCAGGTGATCGTGCGGCGCCGGGATGCGCCGCCGGTCATGGGGCTTGAGGCCCTGCGCGGGCGCACCGTGGCCAGTCCCGATCCATTGCCGCTGACTGCGCTGCTGGCCGAGCAGGCGCCCGGTGCGCAGCTGCTGCCACCGGCACCGATCGACGACGCGCTGTCGCTGCTGGGTACCGGCCTGATCGATGCCGTGATCGCCAATCTCGGCGAGGTCGAGGCCGCGTTACGCCGCTATCGTGGAGATTCGCTGGTGGTCGCAGCACCGGCAGGAATCGAGGATGCGCTGGTGCTGGCCGTCGTGCCCGCCTGTGCCGATGTCATCAGCGAGTTCGAGCACGCCGTGTCGCAGCTGACGGACGCGCAGCACGAGGCGATCCGCGCAGCCTGGCAGCCGGCCGGGCCACGCAGCCAGTCGTCACCGTCGCCCTTGCGTTGGCTGGTAACCGCCTCGCTGATCCTGCTGGCGCTCGCGCTGGTATACGCCTTCGGCTATTGGCGCGTGCACCGTGAAAGCGCGCGCCGCCGCGTAGCCGCGCAACGCCTGCAGGAGGTGACCTCGAATCTGCCGGCTGTGGTCTATCAGGCACGACGCTCCGCCGCGGGCTATTACAGTTTTCCTCAGATTGCAGGTGACGTGCAGACGTTGTTCGGGATCAGCGTGGAAACCGCGCTGATCGACCAGCAGCGCCTGCTCGCAGCGGTCCACCCTGAGGATCGCAATCGGCTGATGGACGCTGTCGATGCCGCTGCGCTGGCGCGTGGCCCGATCGACGTCACCTTCCGCACGCGATCGCCACAGGGCTGGCGTTGGGTACGCTCTCATGGTCGACCGCTGTCCTGCGATGACGGCGATGTCGAGTGGAGTGGCTACTGGATCGATGTCAGCGAGGCGCAGTCGCGCACCCGGGCGCTGGCCGAAGCGCGCCGGGAGGCCGAGCAGGTGGCGCAGGACAAGACCCACTTCCTGGCAACGATGAGCCACGAGATCCGCACGCCGATGAGCACCCTGCTGGGCATGCTCGAACGACTGGCTGGCAGCGACTTGGATCCGGGCCAGCAGCAGGTGCTGGCGACAGTCGGTGATGCCGCGCGGATGCTGCGGCAGATCCTCGACGATGTGCTGCACAGCCAGCGATTCCAGGCTGCGCCGCTGCAGCTGCGGCCCACGGATCTGGGCGCTCTGGTACGCGCGGTGCAGCAGCTGCTGATGCCGGTCGCAGCCAGCCGCGGCCTGTACCTGCGCGCCGAGCTGGATCCGGCATTGCAGGCTGGATCGCTCGCCGACGGTCTGCGCGTGCGCCAGATCCTGTTCAACCTTGCCGGCAACGCGCTCAAGTTCACCGAGCAAGGGGGCGTGGAACTGCGGGTGCAGGTGCTGCAGCAATTCGATGGTGGCCAGCGCCTGCGCCTGCAGGTGAGCGACAGCGGCGTAGGCATCAGTCCGGAGCGGCAACAGGCGGTGTTTGCCGCTTACACCCAGGCCGAAGCATCCACAACACGCCGCTTCGGTGGCAGCGGCCTGGGCCTGGCGATCTGCCGCGAGCTGGCCGAGTCGATGGGCGCGCAGCTGCAGCTGCGCAGCGCGCCAGGCGAGGGCACCACGGTAAGGATGGAGCTTGAGCTGGCTGGCTGTGCGTTGCCCGCAGAGCCGCGACCTCTGCCGTTGTCGGCAATGCGGCCACTGTCGCCGGCCCGGGTGCTGGCAGCCGATGATCATCCCACCAACCTGCTTCTGCTGGAGCAGCGCCTGTGCGAGCTGGGACTGCAGGTGCACGCCTGCGGGGACGGCCGGCAGGCCTTCGAGGCCTGGCAGACGAAACCCTTCGACCTGGTCATCACCGACTGCCACATGCCGCACATGGACGGCTTCGCGCTGGCGCGGGCGATCCGTGCCGACCCTTGCCCGGCGCGTGCGCAGGTGCCGATCATCGCGCTGACCGCCAGCGTGCTGGATCGCACCCGCGACGCCTGCCGCGTGGCCGGCATCGACCACTTCCTGGCCAAGCCAGTGGAAACCCGCGAACTGCACGCGCTGTTGGCCGTGCTGCTGGCGCCGCTGTCAGCGGGTCAGTAGCCGCACGATGCTGGCGGCGGCATCGCGACCCTCGGCCACGGCGGTTACCACGAGGTCAGCGCCGCGCACCGCATCGCCACCGGCGAACAGACGCGGATGTGCGGTCTGGAATGGCAGGCGATCCTTGCCACCGGCCACGATGCGACCGTTGGACTGGCCTTCCACGCCGTGTTCGGTGAGCCACGCCGGCACGGTTGGTGAGAAGCCGAAGGCGATGATCACCACGTCCGCCTCCAGCAGCGATTCGCTGCCGTCGATCGGCACCGCATTCTGGCGGCCATTGGCATCGGGCTCGCCAAGTCGGGTCTCGACCACGGTCACGCCGATCACTTCGTCGTCGGCGCCGGCTTCGATCGACAGCGGCTGGCGGTTGAACAGGAAGCGCACGCCTTCTTCGCGAGCATTGGCCACTTCGCGCGCGCTGCCGGGCATGTTGGCTTCGTCGCGACGATAGGCACAGGTGACCTTGGCTGCGCCCAGCCGCACGGCACTGCGCACGCAGTCCATGCCGGTATCGCCGCCACCGAGCACCACCACGCGCTTGCCGTTGAGGTCGGGCAGGGCGATGGTGTCCTCCCAGCCGGCGATCGGCCGGCCCTTCGGATCATCGCCGCCGACGATGCGGCTGTTCTGCACCAGGAACGGCAGCGCCGGCAGCACGCCCTTCAGGTCCTGGCCGTCGAGGCCGCCGTCGGTGTAGCGATAGGCGCCGGTACCAACGAACACCGCGTCGTGGGAGTCCAGCAGCTGCTGCACGCTCAGGTCGCGACCGATCTCCACGCCGAGGCGGAACTGCACGCCCATGCCTTCCAGCACTTCGCGGCGGCGATGGATCACGTCCTTGTCCAGCTTGAAGCTGGGAATACCGAACTGCAGCAGGCCGCCGATCTGCTCGTAGCGGTCGTAGACCACGGCGGTGATGCCGGCGCGGGCCAGGCGGTCGGCGCAGGCCAGGCCGGCCGGGCCTGCACCGATCACCGCCACGCTGTGGCCGGTCGGCTGCACCGCACCTAGATCCGGGCGCCAGCCGCTGGCCAGCGCGGTATCGACGATGTACTTCTCCACCGCACCGATGGTGACCGCGCCGAATTCCTCCAGCGTGCAGCTGCCTTCGCACAGGCGGTCCTGCGGGCAGACCCGGCCGCACACTTCCGGCAGCGGGTTGGTGCTGTGGCACAGCGTGGCCGCTTCATGGATGCGGTTCTCCTGCACCAGCTGCAGCCACTGCGGAATCGCGTTGTGTACCGGGCACTTCCAGCTGCAGTAGGGGTTGCCGCAATCCAGGCAGCGGCCGGCCTGGTACTGCGCGTCCTCCTTGCCGAACTTGCCGTACAACTCGCCCCAGTCGCCGGAGGTGCGCAGTTCCACCGGGATGCGCTGCGGCATGGTGCGGGGCAGGTCGAGGAACTGGAAGGCGTGCTTGCGGCTCATGGCGGGCTCTGTGGTGTTTTGCGGTTGCCGGCCAGCGGCCGGCACTACGTGATCCTGGGTTGCCGGCCAGCGGCCGGCACTACCGTTACGCGGCGCGGCGGAGGGTTTCGGTCAGCGACTCGATGCTGGCGGCCTTCGGTTTGACCAGCCAGAACTTGCCGATGTAATCGCGGAACTCGTCCAGGATCTGCTGCGCCCAGATGCTGCCGGTCAGCTCGCGATGACGACCGATCAGGCGGTGCAGATGCTGGCGGTAGTTCTCGAAGCCCTCGGCGGAGACGCGATGGATGTCGATCAGCTCGTGGTTGTAGCGGTCGACGAAATCGCGGTCCACGTCCAGCACGTAGGCCAGGCCGCCGGTGAAGCCGGCACCGAAGTTCAGGCCGACCTTGCCCAGCACCAGCACCACGCCATCAGTCATGTATTCGCAGCAGTGGTCACCGGCGCCTTCCACCACCGCCAGCGCGCCGGAATTGCGCACCGCGAAGCGTTCGCCCGCGCGGCCGGCGGCAAACAGCTCGCCCCCGGTGGCGCCGTACAGGCAGGTGTTGCCGATGATCGCAGTGCTGCGTGCCTCGAAGCGTGCACCACGCGGCGGACGCACCACCAGGCGGCCGCCGGCCATGCCCTTGCCGACGTAGTCGTTGGCTTCACCCTCCACTTCCAGGTGCAGGCCACCCACGTTGAACGCGCCAAAGCTCTGCCCGGCGCTGCCGCGGAAGCGCAGTTCCAGCGGTGCCTCGGCCATGCCCTGATTGCCGTGCGCGCGGGCCACCGCGCCGGCCAGGCGGGTGCCGATGCTGCGGTCGGTGTTGTGGATCAGGAAGCGATGCTCGCCGCCGCGCTTGTGTTCGATGGCGGAGGACAGCAGGCCGTCCATCTGCGTGGCCAGGCTGTCCGGCGATTCGTACAGGCGCTGCGCGGCGCAGTGGCTGCCCTCGTAGCGGGCATCGGCCAGCAGGCGCGACAGGTCCACGCGCACACCCTCGCGCGGCGCGGCTTCGATCTGCCGCAGCAGGTCGGTACGGCCCACGATCTCGTCCAGCGAACGCGCGCCCAGGTAGGACAGCCAGCCACGCACTTCCTCGGCCAGCAGGCGGAAGAAGTTCTCCACGCGCTCCGGCTGGCCGGTGAAGTGGTTCTCGCGCAGGCGTTCGTCCTGGGTGGCCACGCCAGTGGCGCAGTTGTTGAGGTGGCAGATGCGCAGGTACTTGCAGCCCAGCACGATCATCGGCGCGGTGCCGAAGCCGAAGCTGTCCGCACCCAGCAGCGCGGCCTTGACCACGTCCAGGCCGGTCTTCAGGCCACCATCGGTCTGCAGCAGGGTGCGCCCGCGCAGGTCGTTGGCCAGCAGCGCCTGGTGCGCTTCGGCCACGCCCAGTTCCCACGGCACGCCGGCATAGCGGATGGAGCTGACCGGCGAAGCGCCGGTGCCGCCGTCATGGCCGGAAATGGTGATCAGGTCCGCACCGGCCTTGACCACGCCCGCGGCAATCGTGCCGACGCCGGCATGGCTGACCAGCTTCACCGACACCAGCGCGGTCGGGTTGACCTGCTTGAGGTCGTAGATCAGCTGCGCCAGGTCTTCGATCGAATAGATGTCGTGGTGCGGCGGCGGCGAGATCAGGCCGATCCCGGGGCGGGCATAGCGCAGGCGCGCGATCAGTTCGTTCACCTTGTGGCCCGGCAGCTGGCCGCCCTCGCCGGGCTTGGCGCCCTGCGCGACCTTGATCTGCAGCACCTCGGCATTGACCAGGTATTCGGCGGTGACGCCGAAGCGGCCCGAGGCGACCTGCTTGATCTTGCTGCGCTTTGGGGTGCCGTAGCGTGCCGGATCCTCACCGCCTTCGCCGGAATTGCTGCGGCCGCCGAGGCGGTTCATGGCAATGGCCAATGCTTCATGTGCTTCCGGCGACAGTGCGCCCAGGCTGATCGCCGCAGTATCGAAGCGCGGGAACAGGGTACTGGCTGGAGCCACCTCGTCCAGCGGTACCGGCGTGGCCGCCGGCACCAGTTCCAGCAGGTCGCGCAGCGCCGACGGCGGCCGTGCATGCACCGCATCGCAGTACTGCTGCCAGGCACGCGGATCGCCGCTGCGCGCCGCGCGCTGCAGGGTGGTGACCACGTCCGGGTTGTACATGTGGTACTCGCCGCCGTGCACGTACTTCAGCAGGCCGCCGACATCCACGTCCTGCTGCGCATCCCAGGCCTGCGCGCACAGCTCGCGTGCGTCGGCATCCAGGCGCGCGAAACCGGCACCACCGATGCGCGAGGCGGTATCCGGGAAGCACAGGTCCACGACTTCCGGTTCCAGGCCGATGATCTCGAACAGCTGCGCGCCGCGGTAGCTGGCCACGGTACAGATGCCCATCTTCGAGATGATCTTCGACAGGCCCTTGTACACGCCCTTGCGGTAGCGGCGGCCGATCTGCGACTGCTCACCGCCCTTGCTGAGCTTGAGGATGCCGCGGCGGCCCAGGTCGAACAGGGTCTGGTAGGCCAGGTACGGATACACCGCCGTGGCGCCGAAGCCGAGCAGGCAGGCCATGTGATGCGGATCGCGCGCGGTGCCGGTCTCGACGATGAGATTCACGTCGCAGCGCAGGCCCAGCCGCGAGAGGTGATGGTGGATGGCGCTGGTGGCCAGCAGCGCATGCACCATCGGCCGCCCGGCCACCGGGTAGCGGTCGGACAGCAGCAGCATCACCATGCCGTCGCGCGCGGCCTGTTCGGCTTCGCTGCAGATGCGTTCGATGCCGGCGCGCAGGCCCTCGTCTTCGCTGTAGGACAGGTCGAGCAGGCGGTTGGCCTGCACGTACTGGTCCATCTTCAGCAGCTGGCGCAGCTTGCGCTGGCTCAGTACCGGCGAATTGAGGATGACGTGGTTCACCGTCTCCGGGCCGGCATGGAAGATGTTGGTCTCCTTGCCAAGCTGGGTGGACAGCGACATCGCGCAGTCTTCGCGCAGCGGGTCGATCGGCGGGTTGGTGACCTGCGCGAAGGCCTGGCGGAAATAGTCGTACAGCGGGCGGCTGCGCTGGCTCAGCACCGCCATCGGCGTGTCATCGCCCATCGAGCCGGTGGCTTCCTGCTCGGTCTCGGCCAGCGGCCGCAGCACCTGCTCCACTTCCTCGCTGCTGAGCTGGTAGAGCTTGTGGTAGCTGCGCAGGGTGCCTTCGTCAAAGGGTTCTTCCACCAGCGACGGGTCGATCAGTTCGGTCTGCAGGTAGGTCACGCCCTGCTGCAGCCACTGCTTGTACGGCGCGCGACCACGGTTGATGCGGTCGATGGCTTCGGAGTCGAGCAGGTCGCCGCGCTTGAGGTCGATGGCGATCATCTCGCCGGGGCCGAGCTTGCCCTTGCGCACCACGCGCTCGGTCGGCACTTCCCACACGCCCGCTTCGGAGGCGACCAGGAAATGACGGTCGGCGGTCAGCATCCAGCGCGCCGGGCGCAGGCCGTTGCGGTCGAGGGTGCAGACGGCGTAGCGGCTGTCGCAGGCAACGATGCCGGCCGGGCCGTCCCACGGCTCGCTGTTCAGGCCGTGGAACTCGTAGAACGCGGCCAGGTCCGGATCCTTGAACTCCAGCGACTGGGTGGCGGGCGGCACCAGGATGCGCAGCGCCTGGATCAGCTCCATGCCACCGGCGACCATCAGCTCCAGCATGTTGTCCAGGCTCTGCGAGTCCGAACCGTGCATGGAAATAACCGGGTCAAACTCGCCGATATCAAAGCGCGGCGTCTTCCACACCTTGCTGCGTGCCTGCGCCCAGCGCCGGTTGCCTTCGATGGTGTTGATCTCGCCGTTGTGGGCGAGCATGCGGAACGGGTGGGCCAGCGGCCAGCGCGGCAACGTGTTGGTGGAGAAGCGCTGGTGGAACACGATGGCGCTGGAGGCCAGTTCGCGGCGCTGCAGGTCCGGGAAGAAGCGGCTCAGCTTGTCCGGCAGCACCATGCCCTTGTAGCTGATCGCATCCGGGGTGAGCGTGGTGACGTAGAAGTCGGCGTGATCGCGCAGCTCCTGCTCGCTGCGGCGGCGTGCCAGGAACAACGCCAGCGCGAAGCCGGCATCATCCTGGCCAACGCCGGCATCGACGAACACCTGTTCGATGCGCGGCAGCGTGTCGCGCGCCAGTTGGCCGCAGACGCTGTCGTCGGTCGGTACCTCGCGCCAGCCGGCAACCTTGCAGCCCACCGCTTCCACCTGCGCCTGCAGCTGGGCGCGGCAGGCCTGCGCCGCGTCGGCGTCGTGGGGCAGGAACACCAGGCCGGCGGCGAAGCGTGCGGCGACGGCAATGCCGGCCTCACTCGCCAGCAGTTTCAGGAACGCATCGGGGCGGCGCAGCAGCAGGCCGCAGCCATCGCCGGTCAGGCCATCGGCGGCGACACCGCCACGGTGGGTCATGCGCGAAAGCGCGGCGATGGCGGTATCAACCAACAGGCGCGATGGTTGATCGTCGAGCTGGGCGACCATGCCAAATCCACAGGCATCGCGCTCGGAGCGCGGGTCGTAAAGCCCTTGGCGGTTGCGGGGGGCCATCTCTACCTCGATGCGTATAGGGTTGGCGGCGACACTCGTCCCCGCTCATTCCCTGGAGCGCATCGTGAGGCCACCGGATGCCTCGACTAGATCACAGGTTGCTGCAACGCCGCAATACACGGTTGCAGGTGCAACGGAACGCGCCGGCAACCCAGTGCCGGCGCGGGGCGGGACTCAGCCGCAGCGCACGCCGCTGACGGCGCCCTTGTCGTCCACTTCGATGTTCAGGCGGTCGCCGAGAAACTCCATCGTGGCCACGTCGTTGGGCTTGAGCACGCGCAGCTGGCTGGCGCCGGCATCTTCCTGCGCCTGCTTGCCCAGGGTGTCGGTGTAGGCCTGGCCGACCAGGCTCTGCACCTGGCTGGCGTCGCAGGTGCCGACCGGCGGTGCCTCGGTGGCCTTGCCGGCGTCGTCGGCCGGCGCCTTGGCTGCTTCGGCGGCCTGCTGGGCGTGGGCGGTGGCCGAATCCTGTTCATCCAGCGCCGGTGCCTGGCAGGCGGTCAGGGCCAGCACGGCCGGCAGCAACAGGGCGGAGAGCGAACGGGCGCGAATCGGGAACGACATCATGACTCCGGAAGGGGTTGTGAAGACCCGAGCATAGCGGCGAACCGGCCCTCACGTGTTTGTCTTGCGTTATCGACAGGATCACCGCGCCGCACCCGCGACACTCAGCGCATGCCAACGCCCTCCACCCCGGAACAACAGGCCGCGCGCGCCGCCGGCCTGCGCTATGTCGATGACACTCAACCCGGCTTCAGCCGTCGCCGCGCGGGCAAGGGGTTTGCCTACCGCGATGCCGAGGGGCATGCCGTGCGCGAGGCGGCAACGCTGCAGCGCATCCGCGCCCTGGCGATTCCGCCGGCGTATACCGCGGTGTGGATCTGCGCCCACGCCAACGGCCATTTGCAGGCCACCGGCCGCGATGCACGCGGGCGCAAGCAGTACCGCTACCACCCCGACTGGGCCGCAGTGCGCGACGCCGGCAAGTTCGACCGGGTGATCGCCTTCGGCGAAGCACTGCCTGCGCTGCGGCGCCGGCTCAGCCGCGATCTCAAGCGCAGTGGCTTCCCCCGTGAGAAGGTGCTGGCGGTCGTGGTCGCGCTGCTGGCCGACACCC
Organism: Stenotrophomonas sp. SBJS02; assembly: GCF_020428325.2. Lineage (NCBI taxonomy): Bacteria > Pseudomonadati > Pseudomonadota > Gammaproteobacteria > Lysobacterales > Lysobacteraceae > Stenotrophomonas > Stenotrophomonas sp. SBJS02. The sequence goes on from NZ_CP109812.1 coordinate 119,570, forward strand.
TGGTGCGGGTAGGCAACGAAACCTATGCCAAGGAAAACAAATCCTTTGGCCTGACCACGCTGCGCAACCGGCATCTGGATCTGCTGCGCGGCGGGCGCGTACGGATGCGCTTCCGCGGCAAATCCGGGCAGCTGCATGAAGTGACGGTAGGTGACCGCCGGCTGGGCACGCTGGTGCGCGGTGTGCAGCAGTTGCCGGGCCAGGCGTTGTTCCAGTACCGCGACGACGACGGTGTCGTCCAGCCGGTCGACTCCGGTGCAGTCAACGATTACCTGCGCGAGGTGATGGGCGAGGATTTCACCGCCAAGGATTTCCGCACCTGGGGCGGCACCCTGGCCGCAGTGCAGGCGTTCGCCGCCACTGAACTGCCCGAACCGGCCAGCCAGCGCGCGATGGCCAAGGTACAGCGCGAGGTGGTGTGCAAGGTGGCGACCCAGTTGGGCAATACGCCTGCGGTATGCCGCAAGGCCTATATCGACCCCTGCGTGTTCGCCGGCTGGGAGCGCGGCGAACTGGCGAAACTGGCCGGCCTGCGTGGGCCGCGCCAGTGGGAACAGGCCACGCTGAAGGTACTGCGCCGGGCGCGGCGGCTGGCCAAGCGCAGCGCCTGAGATGACGTCGGGCGCGCCTGCCCTGCCCGGCGGCACCCTGCAGCGTGGGGCTTGCTCGATGGCGGTTATCCGCAGTAGATCGCGGTGATGTTGTTGGTGCGTCCCTTTTCGATGGTCAGGCGGTCACCGCCTTCGCTGGCCGGTGGCACCCGCGGACCGTCATGGCGCAGCACCCTTACATGCAGGCTGTCGCTGTCCACCCGGGCGCGTGCGACGGTGGCATCCGAAGCGGCCAGGCCAAGTGCGCCGCGCACCATGTCGCTGTGGCACTGGCCGGAAATCACACCGTCGATCGGCTGTACCTGGGCCACCGGCGTGCTGCTGCAGGCGGCGAGGGCAACGCTGAGAGCGGCGGCGGCGATCGCATGTTTCATGGAGGCATTCCTCGTGTGGTTGCCTGCAGGGTGCGACGGCGCACGTGGTGGCGGAATGAATGCCGTGCACGCGGTGGGCACGGAAGGCTCACTGCCCCCGACAGCCCGGGCGGAGAGACTGCAGGTGCGGCGGATGCCGCCCCCGGTAGTGCCGGCCGCTGGCCGGCAACCCCAACCCTCCCGAGGAGACCTGCATGGCCACCACCAAGAAGACCCCCACCCGCCGCAAGGCATCGCCGAAGGTGCGCAAAGGCACCCAGGCCGCGCCAGCCGCCACCGAGACCACCGCATCCCAGCGCCCGCGCGTGGTGAAGACCGCCACCCGCAAGGCTGCCGCTTCCGATCCGCGCGCGGCCCGTGTGGCAGCGCGGCAGCGGCGCCTGCAGGACCAGGAGAAGGCCAAGGACGTGCGCGCGGCAAAAAAAGCAACGAAGACAACGAAGAAAACCGCAACCCAGGCCGGCACGCGCCGACAGCCGGAGGCGATGCCGGCGCAGCAGCTGGCCAAGCCGGGCCATGAGCACGCACTGGAACTGGCACCGCGCTTCCTGGCACCGGACTACGTCGGCAGCGGCAAGCTGCAGGGCATGCGCGCGATCGTCACCGGTGGTGATTCCGGCATCGGTCGCGCGGTAGCGGTGCTGTTTGCGCGCGAAGGCGCCGATGTGGCGGTACTCCACCTGGACGAAGCCGAGGATGCCGATATCACCCGCCAGCACGTGGAGCGCGAAGGCGGTCGCTGCGTGGTGATCGCCGGTGACGTGCGCGATCCGCGCTTCTGCAACAGGGCGGTGAAGCAAGTGGCCAAGGCGTTCGGCGGCATCGACATCCTGGTCAACAACGCCGCGTTCCAGCTGCATTGCGAGCGCCTGGAGGACCTGGAGGACGCGCACCTTCAGGAGACCCTTCAGACCAACATCGGCGGTTACATCCAGATGGCGCGTGCGGTGCTGCCGCATCTGGGCGAGGGCGCCAGCATCATCAACACCGGTTCGGAAACGGGAATCTTCGGCAGCAAGGCGCTGATCGACTACTCGGCCACCAAGGGCGCAATCCATGCGTTCACCAAGTCGCTCGCCAGCCAGCTGCTGCCACGTGGCATCCGGGTCAACTGCGTGGCGCCGGGACCGGTGTGGACGCCGCTGAACCCGGCCGACAAGAAGGCGGAGGACGTCGCTGAGTTCGGCAAGGACAGTGACATGGGCCGGCCCGCGCAGCCGGAAGAGCTCTCGCCCGCGTATGTATTCCTGGCCTCGCCGGCGTGTGCCAGTTACATCAGCGGGGTGATCCTGCCGGTGATGGGTGGGCCGCGGGGCTGAGCCGACGGTAGTGCCGGCCGCTGGCCGGCAGCCTCAGGGCACGGTCACCGCAGGCGCATAGAGATCGGCAATGCGCGGAATGAACTGCTGCGGATTGGCACCGACAAGATTGGTCAGCACCACCACCGCCACGCCGCGCTCGGGATAGACCACGAACGCCGAGCGCGCACCGCCGATACCGGCCACCTGAAGGTCGGGCGATGCGCGCAGCACCGGCCAGCCACCCGCCCACGGGCCGGCACGGCCATCGACCAGGCGCTCCGCGCTCCACATCCGCCGCAGGGCCGTCTCCGGTAGCAGGCGGCCTTCGGTCAGCGCGACCAGCCAGCGCGCGGTGTCGTCGGCGGTGGTGAGGATGCCGCCACCTGCCCACAGCGAAGGCGGTATGTCGTAGAACCAGTGCGACAGGCGGGACGGTGCATCCGCAGCGTCGGTGGCACGTGGGGTCAGGCTGTACATCGTCGCCGCATCCGGAATCAGGTCGTAGCTGTCGCCGAAGGTGGTGCGGGCCATGCGCGCGCTGCTGAACTGGCCGGTGGCGAGGAAACGTTCGTAGGGCATGCCGGATTGCTTCGCGATGATTCGTGCCAGCAGTACGTAGTTGGTCTGGTTGTAGGCGAAGCGCTGCCCGGGTTCGGCTTCGACCGGCTGCGCAGTGACGGCCGCCCACGCCTGCGCTTCTGAGCCAGCGCCCAACAGCCCGTTCGCATCAAGGATGTCCGGAAGGCCGGAGGTATGCGCCAGCAGCTGGTGTACGCGTACGTCTCTCCACGCTGGTGGAAGATCATCCAGGTAGCGCGAGGCCGGCGCGTCCAGATCCAATCGCCCCTCCTGCGCCAGCTGCGCGGCGGCCACGCCGGTGAATGCCTTGGTGGCCGAGTTGAGCGGGAAGCGGGTGTCGCGCGAGGCAAGCACACCATTCTCGACATTGGCCAGGCCATAGGCTTCGGACAGCACGATCTGCCCTTGCTTGACCACCGCGACCTGCAACCCGGGGATGCGCTGCTCCAGCATGATCTGGCGGATCAGGCGGCGGGTCTGGTCGTTGGCCTGGTCCTGGCTGGCAGAGATGGCGGTGAAGGGCAGGGCACTGATGAGCATGAGTACGACTCGAAGCGTTGGGCGGAACATGCGGAATTCCTGCAGGGCGTCCGGATCGGATGCAGCCGGCGCGCCAAAGGTTTAAGCGCTCGGCACCCCTACCGTTCGTCGGCCCATGACTTCCGGGGGGTTGACTACAGTTGTCGTCAAGCTGACAGTGACGACACGTGTAGTCAAGGGAGTGGTGTCATGCGTGGCAAGACCATCGGGGACCAGGAGCTGGCCCTGCTGCAGTACATCGATGAACATGCGCCGGCCACGGTCGGTGAGGTCGCCAGTGGCTACGGCGAGGCCCGTGGCCTGGCCCGCTCCACCGTGCTGACGATGATGGAGCGGCTGCGGGCCAAGGGGTATCTTCAGCGCCAGCAGCAGGACGGCGTCTACCGCTACCAGGCCACCCGTGGCCCGGAAAGCGTGCTGCAGGGGGCCGTGGCCCAGTTCATCGACAACACCCTGCAGGGCTCGGTGTCGCCGTTCGTGGCCTACCTGTCGCAGCGCCAGCAGGTCAGCGACAACGAGCTGGCCGAGCTGGAAGCGCTGGTCGCCCAACTCCAATCGCGTCGCCACGAGGGCTGAGCCATGGACACCACGATGCTGATCCCGATGCTGGAACGGTTGGGCTGGACCAGCCTGCAGACCGTGCTGCTGGTGGCGCTGGTCTACGTGCTGTGCCGCGCGCTGCCGACACTGTCGGCGGCTACCCGCTGCCGCCTGTGGTGGCTGGTCTCGCTGCAGGCCGTGCTCGGCCTGTTCTGGAGCCAGCCGTTGCAGTTGGCTTGGCTGCCGGCACCGCAGGCGGTGGCGATGACCGCCACTGACGTTGCCGCTGATCTGGTCTACCCACTGGCGCCGGAAGCCTCGGCGCAGCTGCTGGCGACAATGCCGATGACTGCACCGGACGTGCCGGCAGTGGCGTGGTGGGCCGTCGCGTTGGCTGCGCTATGGACATCGGGCGTGCTGCTGATGGCCCTGCGCACTTTCGGTGAGTGGCGTCGCTGCCGGGCGCTGCTGGCCGCCGCCTATCCCTGCGAGGACGAGGCGCTGGTGCAGGCCCTGCAGCTGGCCTCCGACGCACACGGCGTGCGCCCTGCACCGCGGCTGTGGATGAGCACGCAGGTGGACTCGCCGCAGCTGGTCGGGCCGTTCCGCCCGGTGCTGCTGCTGCCGGCCGGCGACAACGCCCTGCAGGGCGATGCGCTGGACCTGGCACTGACCCACGAACTGCAGCACCTGCAGCGTCGCGACCTGCAGTGGGGCCTGCTGCCCGCACTGGCGCAGCACCTGTTCTTCTTCCATCCGCTGCTGCGCCTGTCGGTGCGCGAATACGCCCAGGCCCGGGAGGAAGCGGTGGATGCGGCGGTGGTCGGCCAGCATGGCGCGAGCCGCCAGGCCTATGGCCGCCTGCTGCTGCAGCTGGGCGTGGCCCCGCAGCCGCACCTGGGTGTGGCCAGTGCCGCACCGAGCACCACCAGCCTCAAGCGTCGCCTGCTCTCGCTGCAGTCGCGCCGGTCCTGCCCGCGCCTGTTGGCGGTGGCCCTGACGGCCATCGTGGTGGTGGTGGGCGTGGCACCGATGCGGCTGGTCGCAGCGCCAGTGCCGCCGGCGCCGCCCGCGCCTCCTGCGGCACCGACCGCCGTGGTGCCCGCGCCGCCGAAGGCTCCGCCTGCACCCCGTCGTCCGCGCATGTGCCGACCGTGCCGGTGGCGCCGGCGCCGCCCGCCGAACCGGCCGATGTGGAAGAACCGTCCGGTCCTGACGATGCCGACGTGGCCTACGTCGACGATGCCGCTGGCAGGGATGAGGACCATGACGGCACGACGTCCACCACCACGTCCATCACCACCTACGGTCGCCTCGATCTGGGCAAGTCGCCCCGGGAGGCCTACGTGCTGGTCGATGGTGATTCGACCTTCGCCAACGGTGGCATCGACGACGTTACGGTGGCCCGCAGGCAGCTCGGCAAGGGCCCGGCGCTGTGGTTCCGCCAGGGCGACAAGCGCTATGTGGTGCGCGACCCGATGCTGATCCAATCCCTGCAGCGTGCCTACAGCGGCGCCGCAGACCTGGGGCGCCAGCAGAGCGAACTGGGCCGCCAGCAGAGCGCGTTGGGTCGCCAGCAGGGCGAACTCGGCAAGCAGATGGGTGAGATGGGGCGTCTGCAGGGCGAGGAGTCACGCCGCATCGCACTGGCCGCCGCCGAGGTAGCGCGCAGCGCGATGGCCGCCCACGACATCAACCGTGAGGCGGCTGCGGAAGCGGCGAAGGCTGCGCGCGGTGCAACCAGCGACGTGGCCGTTGCGCGTGAGGCCGCCCGCGAGGCCGCCGCCGAGGCACGTCGTGCGATGCAGGAAGCCCGCAGCGAGGCCGCGCAGTCCGGCCGCACCCGTGACATGCAGCGTCTGGCCAGCCAGCAGTCTGAACTGGCCAGCCGCCAGGCGGCACTGGGCAGCAAGCAGGCCGCGCTGGGCGAGCGCCAGGCACGCGTGCATGCGCAGGCATCGCAGCAGGCACAGCAGGTGATCGCGCGCGCACTGGCCAGCGGCAAGGCCGAGCAACTCTGATCGGTAGTGCCGGCCGCTGGCCGGCGATGTGGGGTGCCGGCCAGTAGCCGGCACTACCTTGGGTCGATCAACCGCAGCTGGCGCGCTCGATCCGGTTCTGCGCGTCCACCTGCACGGTCACGCGGTCTTGGCGGAAGTCCATGGTCACTGCCATGCCCGGCTTGACCACCCGAGCACCGCGCGCGCCGCTGTCGGCCACCAGCTTCTTGATCGTGGCTTCGTCGGCAGTCTTGCCGGTGAAGGCGTCCAGCGCTTCCGGCCTGCATTCGTGCGCGGTCTCGGCCACGGGCGCCGGTGCGGGATCATGGGTGGTGCTGCTGCCGGCATGACTGCAGGCGGCCAAGGGCAGGATGGCGAGCAGGGCCAGGGGATTGAGGCGCATCGTCGGGCTCCAGGCATGGATGGTGGCGGCAGTGTCACCGCTGCCGCCGTCAGGCCGCGTCAACGCCTACGGCCCGACCAGTGCCAGCGTCTCGCGCTCGCGTTGCTCCTCGCGTACCAGCCGTTGCAGCAGCAGGGCCAGGGTCACTACGTCCTGGTGGTTGTGGTCAGCGACCCGGCGCAGATTCACGGCGTCGCCGCCACGCAGGAAGCGCAGCCATGCGCCCGGAGCCTCCGAGCCCGGCAGGTCGTCCTCGCGCACCACGCGCAGCAGCTGGCGTTCGATGGTGGACAGCTTGCAGTTCTCCCACGTGCCGCGATAGCGGCGGCGGGTCGGATAGAGCAGGTCGACGTGATCCAGTGCGGTGATCGGGCAACGCTGGCGGGCCAGCCGATAGCGCGCCTTCAGCAGGGGCGCATCGTAGCTGCGGCCGTTGTAGCTGCAGAACACGGTGGACGGCTGCAGCCAGCTGGCGAAGGTGGCGAGCATCGCGTCCTCGGCGGCCATCGTCGACATCAGCAGTTGGCGGATGCGCAGGCCTTCGCCGCGCTGCGGGCACACATGCCAGTCGGCGGCGCCGATCATGAAGGCGCGGGTGCCGGTACCGCCGGCCAGGCCGGTGGTTTCGGTATCGAAGAACAGCAGGTCGCGCGCGGCCACGTGCTGGCCTTCGCGCTTGGCGAAGGCCAATGACAGCGGGGCGGTCGGGATCGGTTGCGGCTGCAGCGACTCGATCAGGAACAGGCCCGGCGCGATCTCCTCGCCGGGCAGCTGGCGATCCTGTGCACTGGCGCGTGCCGGCGCGGCTCCACCGCGCGAACGCAGGCCGAGCAGGCGATGCAGGCTGCCCACTTCCGGCCGCCGCAGCGGTGCGGATGCCGGTGTGGGGGCTGCAGCGCCGGTCGGCTTGTGGCGGATTTCCTGTTCGACCCAGGCGAACACCGAACGCTCGGCCGAAGGTTGCCGCGCATCGTTGGCGGCCACGGGTGGCAGTGGCGCAGGGGGCACGTCCGGCGCGGCCGGCGTGCTCGCCTTCGTGTCGCCGGCCTGCCTGCGCAGCAGGCGCAGCTTGTCCAGGCTCAGGCTCACGGTGCCATCAGCTCCATCGGCTCGCGCGTGGTCACCACCACGTCGCGCACGTGCTGGCAGGCCTCTGCATCGAACAGGTCCAGCACGCGCAGCGCCAGCGCGCGCGGCGAGGTCTCATCTTCCTCCTGTGCGGCCAGCACCGGGCCCACGCAGGCCGGGCAGCCGGCCTTGCAGTCGCAGCGCTGCACCAGTTCGCGCGCGCGCTGCACGAGTTCGGCCTGGCGCTGCCACAACGGCTCGCTGAGACCGACGCCACCGGGGAAGTTGTCGTACAGGTACACGGTGGGCACGAATTCCTGCAGCAGCTCCACCACACCGGGATCACCCTCGCTGCCACGCAGCTGGCCACGGCCGCTCTGGTCGGCGATCGCGAACCAGGAACCATCGCCGTTACCCACCGACTTCTGCAGGTCGCGCGCATCGGCCATCACCGCCACGGTGGCGACGATGTGCAGCGCATACGCCGCACCGAGGAAGCCGTCCAGCGCATCCTGCTTGCTGGCGAACGCGCGCAGCAGCAGCGCCTGCGGCAGCTGCCACCACACCGCAGTGGTGTGCAGTTCCTGGTCGGGCAGGTTCACCGGCCCGTAGCCGATGTTCTCGTGGGTGTAGTAGCGGATCTTCTTGTAGCCCGCCACGCGGCGTACCACGTGCACTTCGCCATGGTGTGAATCACCCCGGCCGGCCACGCCGCCATCGAAACGGTCCAGCACCTTGAGCTTGGTGAAGTCGATGCTGTCGGTGTAGTAATCCACATGGGTGCGGGTGACGTAGGCCTTGCGGCCGTCCCAGTCCAGCGTCTCCACCTGGTACGGCGTGGACTGCACCATGTGGATGGCGCCTTCGTACAGGGTGAGCGCGGCGGCCGAATAGTCGACCTCGGCGATGATCTGCTGGCGGCCATCGCTGCGGTCGACCACCACGAAGTTGCCGTCGGCCACCGCGCGCAGGCTGACCGCGTTGGCCGGATAGCTGTCGGCGATCCATTCCCAGCGTTCGCCCTCGCGGTGGATCACTTCGCTTTCGGCCAGCGCTTCCAGGAACACTTCCGGATCGATCGGGCCGAAGCCATCGCCGACCCGGAACGGCAGCTCGAAGGCCGCGCAACGGATGTGGTCGAACAGGATCAGCGGTTGGTCGGGCGCGATGCGTGCGTGTTCCGGCGACGCCTCGGCGAAGAAGTCCGGATGGCGCACCACGTACTGGTCCAGCGGTTGCGAGCTGGCCACCATCACCCCCAGTGCGGGCTGCTGGCGGCGGCCGGCGCGGCCGAAGCGCTGCCAGGTGGCGGCCACGCTGCCGGGGTAGCCGTTGAGGATCACCACGTCCAGGCTGCCGATATCCACGCCCAGTTCCAGCGCCGAAGTGCTGACGATGCCATCGATGTTGCCCGCGCGCATCGCACGCTCGGTCTCACGGCGCTCGGTGGGCAGGTAGCCGCCACGGTAGGCGCGGATGCGCGGTGGTTTGCGCGGGTCGTGGTCGAAAATGTCCTTCAGGTACTTGGTCAGCACCTCGACCATCAAGCGTGTCTGCGCGAACACCAGGGTCTTCAGCCCGGATTTGATCGCGATGCGGGCGATGCGGTTGCTCTGCGAGCGTGCCGAGGCACGCAGGCCCAGGTCCGGATTGATCACCGGAGGGTTCCACAGCAGCACCTGCTTCGGCCCGCTGGGCGCACCGGATTCGGTGATGGCGGTAACCGGCGCCTCGATCAGCGCCTCGGCATGCGCCTGCGGGTTGCCGATGGTGGCCGAGCACAGGATGAACTGCGGTTGCACGCCGTAGAACGCGCAGATGCGCTTGAGCCGGCGCAGCACGTTGGTGACGTGGCTGCCGAACACGCCGCGGTAGGTATGCACTTCGTCGATGACGATGTAGCGCAGGTTCTCGAAGAACTGCGCCCATTTGGTGTGATGCGGCAGGATCGCCTGGTGCAGCATGTCCGGGTTGGACACCACGATATCGCCGTGCAGGCGGATCGCCTGGCGCGCATCGCCGGGGGTGTCGCCGTCGAAGGTGAAGGCCTTTACGCCCAGGTCACCGGCACGGTTGAGTTCCAGCAGCTCGGCCACCTGGTCCTGGGCCAGCGCCTTGGTCGGGAACAGGTACAGCGCCTTGGCCTTGTCCTGCATCGCCGCGCTGACCACCGGCAGGGTGTAGCACAGCGACTTGCCGCTGGCGGTGGGGGTGACGATGGCCACGTGCTCGCCGCGCTGGCTCGCCTCCCAGGCCTCGGCCTGGTGGCTGTAGAGCTGCTCGATGCCACGCGCCTTCAGCGCGGCGGCCAGGGCAGGCGGAACTGAATCGGGAATGGGCGCATAGCGGCCTTCGCGGCCGGGAATGGCAAAGCTGCCGGTGATGCGGTCCTGGTAGCGGCGCTGCAGGCGCGCGCTGAGCAGGGCGCCGTCGCGGGCGGGCAGGCCGTCGCGCGTGGCGAGCTTCTGCTCGGCATCGGCGGTGCGCTTGGCGAGTTCGTAGGCCATGGAAGATGGAGCCGGGACGGATTGCGAGGGGTCACATGGCACCACACTCACGTCTCAGGATGTGAGACACCGCACACGGAGGGCGTGAACCGTTCAGTGCCCGCGTCCCGTGGCGTCGCCGCATCTCCCTTGGCTGAACAGCTGCCAGTGCAGCAACGAAATCTGAAGCCGGCATCCGTATCCTTGGGCGCTGGACGCAACCAACAGGTGGATGGCTGTGGCACGACGTGGAACGCAGGGAGCCCTCCTGGCCGGCATGCTGCTGGCCGGCATCGCGCAGGCGCAGCAGGCCGCGCCGGTGGCAGTGCCCGATCCTGCACCCGTTCCCCCTGCTGATGCCCCGGCGGCAACCACCGCGCCGATTTCCACCACCCTGCCGCAGGACAATGTCACCACCCTCGGCGAAGTGCGTGCGCTCAAGCCCGACGACGAGCCGCTGGACCTGTATCGCTTCAAGAATCCGGTGAAGTTCGGTGACAACCGCTTCAGCCGCGACTGGAGCGAACCGCCATCGCCGGAGCAGGTCAGCATGGGCGGCGGCTACATCATGATGGGCGTGGTCAAGGGGGTCATGGCGGCCGCCAAGGGCGTCAACAAACTCACCGGCGGACCGGCGCAGATCCAGGCCGCCGTGGCGCGGCCGCCGCCGGAGCTCAGTGCCGAACAGCGGCAGCGCGCGCTGCGGTTCTCCCAGGAGCAGGATGCCGGCGATGCACCGCCGGTGAAGTAGCCCGGTATATCCTGCCGGCTCCCCCACCAATAGTGCTGCCATGTTCCTGCGTTTGATCTGCCTGATGGCCACATTGCTGCCGGTGTCCGCCTTCGCGGACGGCATCGCCGGCGGTGGTGCCTGCCGCAACGGTGCGTTCCCCTCCGAACAAAGCCAGTTCGCACTGGCGCGGGTGGTCGATGCACCCCGTCTGTACCTGCTTGGCGACATGGACGGCTGCCCGGCCAAGGGCGAACCGGCCTGCCGACAGCGCAGCTATGTGGTCAACGGCGATACCGTGGTGACGGGGCGTGATCTCGGCCGCTACCGCTGCGCGTTCTTCCCGAACAAGGTGGGTGGCAGTGCCGGTTGGGTCGACCGCAGCAAGCTGCAGCCATTGCCGGTGGCTGTGCCAACGCTGCAGGATTGGGCGGGGGAGTGGAAGGATGGCGACAACGGCCTGAAGATCCGCGTGCAGGGCGGGCAACTGCATGTGGAGGGGGACGCCTACTGGCCCTCCGCCAACCCCACGCCGGAGCAGCGTCCCTACGGGCCGAACATGGGCCAGGTGGAAGCGCGCGCGGCGCCGCGTGGTGCCGATGTCGAGTTCGTCGAGGACACCTGCAAGGTGCGCGTGCATTCGCTGGGTGAGGTGCTGATCGTGGCCGACAACAGCGAATGCGGTGGCATGAACGTGCGCTTCAACGGCGTGTACCGACGCGCGGGCAAGCGCTGACCCCGCGGAAAGGCGCCAACCAAGGTTGGCATCTACCAGGGCAACCGGGCAGTAGGTCCACGCCATGCGTGGATGCTGCCCGCGATCCAATCGATGCGGTCAGCGCCGCCGTTCCAGCCACCACAGCAGCGATGCGCACAACACGAACGCCAGCCACCACGGCCAGCGTGAGCCTGCCACGGGTTGCATCACCGACGCATTCGCCGATGTACTGGAGGCCAACGCCCGCGTGGTCGCATCGATCATCGCCTGTCGATGCAGTGCGGGTGCGTCCTTCGGGTCGAACACATAGCGCCAGACAACGCTGTCGCCATGCTGCAGGCGCTGCCAGCCCGCTTCACGCGGCCACCAGCCGGCGCAGCGCAGCGCCGACGTCGCTCCATCGACAATCAGGGGTACAGCGTCGCCACGCTTGCTGAAGACCTGCAGGGGCGCCTGCGCGCCGCACAGCGACTGCCGTTCTCCGGCCCAGGCAATCACTTGTGGTGACCACAGCGCATCACCGCTGCCCTGCGCGCGTGCCAGCGTGGCAACCACGTCGCTCCACAGTTCGCCGTGGCGGTCATCGCGGCCGGCCAGCACCCAGCGCCAGCTGTCGGTCAGCGGCAGCAGCCGATGCGTCCGTTGCCGACCGCGCGCCAGCCGCCGACGGCCTTGCCGCCCCGATCGTGCAGCAGCGCGTTGCTGCCCGGCGCCTGCAACGCCAGTGCTTCCAGCGAAGGCAGCGCGGCACTGTGCGAGCTGCGGTCGGCCTCTTCGCCGTAGCCGGTCGGCAACGTGCCGGCGGCAAGCGGGCCACGTCGTGCGGCGAGGATCGCGCTTTCGCCATCGCTGGGAAGTTCAAGGGTGTGGCTGCTGCCATCGCCCTGCACGGGCAGGCCCAGATCGCGGAGGCGCTGGCGCGCACCGGCCGAAGGCGCGCCCGCACTGCGTACCAGCACGCCCAGTCCATCGCGCAGTGCCTGGCGCACGGTGGCCAGCTGGCCTGCACTCAATGCCGCGAGGCTGCGCTCGTCCAGCAGCAGCAGATCACTGCGCGTGAGCGATGCTGCATCAATCGACACCGCGCCATCGCCGATGCTGAGTCCGGCCCCGGTATCCGCCTGCACCTGCACGCGGATGCCGGCATCGGCTGCCCAGCGGCGCAGGTACTTCAGCTCTGGACCCGGCGCGCTGGCGCGCACCAGCAGGCGCAGCGGTGCGGCCGGCAGGGTCTGCTGCGGCACCGGTACGCTGTCCACCACATGGCCGTCGGCATCGAGCAGGCGCAGCTGGAACACGCTGCGGCCTTCGGCGCGGGCGATGCCACTCAGCTGCACGCGGCCGTCGTCGGCAACGTCCGTGCGATCGACCACGCTGTCGGCCGGGTCGAGCAGTTCGGCCTTCGCCTTGGCCGCGCCACGCGCCTGAGCCTGCACATCGAAGCGGGCACCGGGTGCGACATCGGCCGGTGGTTGCAGCGCGATCCAGCCGCGCGGCTCCGGTGCGGCCTGCCAACGTACATCCGGCGGCAGCACCGCGTCGCGGTCACGTGCGGCCAGGCCCGCACCGACCAGCGTCAGCGTGGCGGCCGGATGCTGGCGCAGCGCGGTGGCCAGGTCGGGAACGCGCTGTGCGCCGGGCACATCGGCAGCTTCCGGCAACAGCAACAGCGGGCCTTCGCTGGCCGGGAGCGCGCCGGCCTTGCCCGCATCGACGCCAAGCACGACCAGCCCGCCTGCGGGTTGCTGGCGGGTGGGCGGCACCAGGCAGAAGTACAGCAGCGTGGCGACGATGATCTGCAGTGCGATCACGCTCCACCGGCGGCCAGGGTGCGCGGTGCTTCCACGCAGCTGGCGCACGCTGGCGATGACCACCGCCAGAGCGAGTGCCAGCGCAATCCACAGGTTCAGGCTGGAGGCGTTCATGGCTGCCCCTCCAGCGCATCGAGGTAGCGCTGGCCCATCGCATCGGCCGCACTGCGGCGCATCGCCTGTGGCAGTGGACGCTGCAGCGCCCGCCACAGCTGCGCACGCAGGCGCTGGCGACAGTCGCTGCAGTCGGGCTCGATGCGCAGCTGCTCGATGGCCGCAGCCAGATCCAATGCATCAGGCAGGTAGGCCGCATTGCGTTGCTGCCAGGCCGCAAGCGCATCGAGATCCGGTGCGCCGTTGTCATCACCCAGGCGCTGCCAGGATTCAACGATGGCCGGATCGGGCGGGGTGCGCGCGGCCAGCGGCAGTTCGCGACTGGCCAGTCCAGCGCGATCACCGCCGAGGCGACGGGCTTCATCGATCGGTGGCAGCTCCGGCCCGACCCGGGCCAGGTAGATGCGCTCGGCCTGCTGCACCTGCTTGATCAAGCCCAGCGCCTTGTAGGCAAAAGGCAATGCCTGCTCCGGACGGCCCTGGCGCAGCTCGCCTTCGGCCGACCACATCTGGTCCAGCGCGGCCTTCAGCGTGGCACGGGTCTGCGGATCGAGCAGGGTGGCCGCCTCGGCGTGGTCATGGGTGTGGCCGTACTCCGACAGCACATCGGTGGCGCTGCCGAACACCGGTGGCGTATCGGCATTGGCCGGCTTGCCGCCGTGGTCATGGCCATGCGCGTCGTGCGCGCCTGCATCGGCGCCATGGTCGTGATCGTGCTCGTCGTCATGGTCGTGGTCGTCTGCGGCCGGCGTATCGCTGGTGGGCAGGTCACTGGTCGGCGGTGGCTTCGGCGCACCTTCGCTTTCCTCGCCCAGGAACTGGCCGTAGCGCAGGCGCAGGATGCGCTGGTCGACACCGATCGCATCGCTGCGCTTCACGAAGTCCTCGGCGGCCAGGCTGCGTCGCTGCCGGATCAACGCTTCGGCATCGATGATGATCTGCCGCTGGCTGCGGAAGTACGCAGGCAGGGTCTTCTTGATGCGGCCCTCGAGCTCTGCACCGAGCGCGACTTCGGCGCTGGGCAGGCGCAGGATCACGCTGCTGCTGCGCCCGGTCTGCGGCGTGGGTGCATGATTGTCGCGCACCTCCAGCTGGGCGATCACATCGTTGCCGGGCTGCGCGCCCAGCGCAGCCAGATCAAGGGTGTGGGCGAAACGCCGCGCGGTGGCTTCGCCGCTGCCGGCAAGCATGACGCTGCGCTTCACGAAGGTGATGTTCTCGCCGCTGCCCTGGGTGGTGGTGATCGACAGCGTTGCCTGCGCCGCGACACCGTAATCGTCGCTGGCCTCGAAGCGCAGTGCCCACTGTCGTTGCGCCGGCGTGCCCAGCACCAGGCTGGCCGTGGGCTCCAGTACGCGCACGCTGGGTGCACGGTCGGCCACCACATCCAGCCGATGCAGACGGGTCTCTGCCAGTGCCGGTTCGCTCACCACGCGGTACAGCACCGGCGTGCGTGCAATGTCCTGTGCCTGCCACTGTCCTTCGTGCTCGCTCAGTGGCAACCGACGACCGTCGTGGAACTGCAGCCATGCCTTGTCCGGTGCGCGGTCGAAACGCAGCGACCAGGACAGCCGGCTGTCGGCGGCGACCTTGGCGTCCAGCGCATTCTGGGTAAGCGTGGCCTGGCCGGTATAGGCCGGCGCGTCGATGCGCAGGCGGGTGGACTGCAGGCGCAGCGGGCCTGCGGCAGCAGTGCTGCCGGGCGCCGACGTGCGGGTAGGCGCGGAACCGGGGTTCGAACGTGGCCAGCCGAATGCCAGCACAACAATGGCCAGCCCTGCGATCCAACACAGCGCCAATGCACCACGTGGCCAGCGCGGACGCAGCTCCGGCATCGCGCGTTCCAGTGTGGCCAGCACATGCGCACGCTGGCGCTGCTGCAGCGGATTGAGCGTGGCGGCATCGGCGAACAGCAGATCGGCGCTGTCCTCGCTGGCACCGCTGCCATCAAGGTGGCGTTGCAGCCACTGCCGGTCCAGTTGGCGGGCATGCGCAGTGGCGAAGCCCGCACACGCGAGCAGGCTGATCGTACCGACGACGCAGGCGATATCGAAACCTGCCAGACGCAGGGCCAGCACCGCCGCAGCCAGCGCCCATGGCAGGCCCAGCAGCAGGGTGATGAGCGCACGGCGGCGGCGCGCACGTTGCCAGGCGTGCTGCAAGGTATTCATGCGCCCACCCTGCGGCGGGCGCTGCTGGCCATCCAGCGTTCCAGCGCGAACAGCAGCACGATGGCCAGCAACAGCCAAGGCGTCGGCTCACGCAGCGGTGGTGTTGCAGCAGGCAATGTGGCCCGCTGCGGTGCCTGGTCACGTGCATCGCCCAGGCGCGGAGCCGTGGGCGGCTGCAGCGTCAGCAGCAGGGCACGCGGCATGCGCGGATCGCGCAGCGCGGCGTTGCTGGCGGCATTCCAGTCGCCCGGCAGCGACAGCAGATAGCCGTGGCCGATGCGTTGCTGCCACAGCAGCGGTGTGCCCTCGGCATCGCGCAGCAGGATGCTGGCACTGGCAGCAGGCTTGCCGGCAGTCATGACACGACCGCCGTCACGCAGCCACGCCTGCCAGTTCGCCGGCAGTGCATCGCTGCGGCTCCACACGCCGATCTCGCCGCGTTCGGGCAGGGCATCTGCCGGCAGCGGAGCGAGCGGTGCCTGCATGCCCCACGCGCGCTGCAGCGCGTTCAACCAGCGCTGGGTAGTCGCGGATGCTTCGCCGTGCACGCGTAACCGGGGCGGAGTTGCTGCAGTCTGCGGCGGGGTGACCGGTATCGGCTGCGTGTGCCACTGCACGTCGCGCGAAAGCTGCAGGCGGGCACCATCCAGGCCGGGCAGGGGATCGGGAACGTGCACGACCAACGCGGTGCCCGCGGGAAGCTGTGCGTCCAGTTCGCGCAACAGGCTGGGCAGGGAGGCGCTGGCTGCAGGAGGCGCCTGTTCGATGGCGGGGAAGCCAGGTGCCAGCCAGTGCCAATTGCGGTCCGCAGCGGTACCACGCAGTGCAGCAGCGTCCAGGCCAGGGGCCACCACCGTCCACGCATCGGAGGCGGGAGAGGGGCCGGTCAACGCAGGTCGTGCCAACAGCAGGGCCAGTGCGGCCAGCAACAGCAGACGCACCAGCAGCAACGGCCAGTCATCGAAGCGGACGCGCTGGCGCGGCCGGATCTGTGCGCGCAGCCAGCGCAGCGCGGCGAAATCCAGCGGCGTGTACGGATGGCGCCGGGCCAGATGGATCAGCAGCGGCAGCAGCCATGCGGCGAGCGCGGCCAGGCCGAGCGGGAACAGCAGGGTCATGCACCGCCCCCACGGCCGAACAGCGCCTGCAGTGCCTGGTCCAACGGTCGGTCGAGCCAGCCGGTGGCACTGGCGATGCCACTGGACCGCAGGCGCGCATGCAACGCGCTCCGTGCGTCAGCGAAGCGCTGCAGGTAGTCGGCGCGGATCGCCGCGCCGTCGCCCAACAGTTCCTCGCCGGTCTCCGGATCGCGGAAGCGGTGGCCGGCGTCGAACGGGAAGTCGCGCTCGTCGGCGGTGAGGATCTGCAGCAGTGCCACTTCGCGGCGCGCGCTGGCCAGCTGTTCCAGCAGCACAATGCCGGCTTCGTCGAAGCCGTCGCCGATCGCCAGCAGCAGGTCGCCCGGGCGCACGCGTTCCCACAGGGGACGCAGGCGATCGGCGGCAGGCCAGCCACCGCGTGCCTGCAGGGCATGCAGTTGCAGATGCACGCGATCACGCTGGCGTGCGCCGTTCGCTGCGGGCACCAGCTGCAGTCCATCGCCATTGATCGCCAGCAGGCCGAAACGGTCGCCCTGCTGCAGGGCCAGCTCCACCGCGCACGCGGCCACGCCGCGCATATGATCCAGGCGCGTGCGCTGCGGTACCGCGCGATCCGCCTGGTTGGCCGAAGCGGTGGCGTCCAGCAGCAGCCAGACCGTGATCGGGCTTTCGCGTTCGGACTCGCGCACGAAGAAGCGATCCGAGCGGGCGTACAGCTTCCAGTCGATCTGGCGCAGTTCGTCCCCGGGCTCGTAGGCACGGTACTGGGCGAATTCGAGGCCGGCACCGCGGCTGCGGCTGGCGTGCTGGCCGATGCCACTGGCGCCGCTGGCCAGGCGCGGCCGCAACCGCAGCAGGCGCAGGCGCACGCAGTTCCGGTGGCAAGGTCAGCGGGGTACCGGCGCTCACGCGTGAATCAACCCGGGAACGGCACGGCCTGCAGCAGGGCGGCGACCACGTCGTCGGCACGCTTCTGCTCGGCCTCGGCGGCGAACGACAGCAGCAGGCGATGGCGCATCACCGGCGCGGCCAGTGCCTGCACATCCTCGCGGGTGGCGGCGAACCGGCCCTGCAGCAGCGCACGGGCCTTCGCGGCCAGCACCAGCGACTGCCCGGCACGCGGGCCGGCGCCCCATTTCACCCATTGGTTGATGGCGGCCGGCGCGCCGTCGCCCGGACGGCTGGCGCGTACCAGGCGGGTGATCCAGGCCAGCACATCGGGGCTGACGTGCACCTGGCGCACCGCGGCCTGCAGTGCGATGACCGCTTCGGCATCCATCACCTTCGGCACCGCGTCGGTGGCACCGCCGGTGGTCTGCTCCAGGATCTGCCGCTCTTCGTCCTCGCTGGGGTAATCCACCAGCACGTGCAGCAGGAAGCGGTCCAGCTGCGCTTCCGGCAGCGGGTAAGTGCCCGCCTGCTCGATCGGGTTCTGCGTGGCCAGCACGAAGAACGGCGCCGGCAGTGCATAGGTGGTGCCGGCGTAACTGACCGTGCGCTCCTGCATCGCTTCCAGCAGTGCGGCCTGGGTCTTGGGCGGGGTGCGATTGAGTTCGTCGGCCAGCAGCAGGTGGGTGAAGATCGGGCCCTGCTGGAAACGGAAATGGCGATGGCCGGTGCCGTGGTCTTCTTCCAGCAGCTCGGTGCCGAGGATGTCGCTGGGCATCAGGTCCGGGGTGAACTGCACGCGCCGGAACTGCAGTTCCAGCGCCTGGCCGAGCGAGCGCACCAGCAGGGTCTTGCCGAGCCCGGGCGCACCTTCCAGCAGGCAATGGCCGCCGGCCAGCAGGCCGATCAGCAGCTGCTCGACCACGGTGTTCTGGCCAACCACCGCGCGTGCGAGCGCAGCGCGCAGATCGTGCAGGCGCGGCAGCAGGGAATCGAGGTCGGGGGAGGTCATGGGCGTGCAGGTCCTATCAATTGTTCAACGCGTACATCACGATGTTGACGCCGAAGCGCGTGTTGTCTTCGGCCAGGAAGCGCTTGTTGCGCCAGTCGTAGTCCCACTCGCAGCCGTAGTCCTTGTTGCTGTAGAGCAGCCCCAGGCGGCCATCGACCTCGATACCCTTCAGGTAGTCGTGCACCAGGTCGTCGCCCCAGCCGTTGAGTTCGAAGCTGGTGGCGGGCGGGCCATCGGGGAAGCGGAAGAAGCTGCGGTACAGCGGGTGGCTGTTGGGCAGCTTCTGTAGTGCCCTGGGACCGAACAGGCGGCCCATCTGCGCCTCGAACGAGGTGGCGAACAGGCCGTCGATGTCGTGGTTGCAGTCGTCGACGAAGACGAAGCCGCCATTGCGCACATAGCGCACGAAGTTCTGCCGCTCGGCGGCGTTGAACTCCACCAGCGTGTGCCCGGCCAGGTAGCAGAACGGCGCTTCCAGCATGCGCGGGTCGGCCAGCGCCACCACGTGTTCCTGCGGGTCCACGCGCAGCGAGGTGTAGTCGATCAGCGAGGTGATCAGGTTGGACGGCATGCGCGCGTCCACGTCCCAGTCACCGGAGTCGTACTGCAGGCGAGTGAACCAGAAGTCGTAGCGCGAACTGCGCGGGCCTGCCTGCGCGAAGGCCGGCAGCGCCGCCGCCGAAGCGGCAGCGGCCAACCAGCGCAGGCACGCCCGGCGATCCATCAGACCGCGTCGGACAACGAGGTGAAGGTGAAATCGCGCAGCTTCATCGGCGGGATCATCATCACGTAGCTGGATTCATCGCCGGCCACGCGCACCGGCTTGCCCAGCTCTTCGATGTTGTTGAGCATGATCACCGGCGACTCGTTGAAGCGGAAGTTCTTCACCGGGTGCTTGATCTGGCCGTTCTCGATGTAGAAGGTGCCGTCGCGGGTGAGGCCGGTCAGCAGCACGGTCTGCGGGTCGACCATGCGGATGTACCAGGTACGGGTGACCAGGATGCCCTTCTGGGTGCCGCGTACCAGCTCGGCGGTGCTTTTGTCGCCACCGCTCATCAGCAGGTTGCCCGGCGTGGCCTTGGCGGTCTTGCCCTGCTTCTGCGCCCAGAAGCGCGAGTAGTCGAGGTTGGCGATCTTGCCGTTCTCGATGATCGCCATGCGTTCGCGCGGCATGCCTTCGTTGTCCCACGGCAGCACCGGTGCATCCGGATGCCAGGGGTCGGCAATCATGGTCACGCGCGGGTCGTAGACCTGCTCGCCCAGCTTGTTGCCGCCGCCCTTCTTCGACAGGAAGCTGCGGCCTTCATCGGCCGAGCGTGCGCTGAAGAAGTTCATCATGAAGCTGATCAGGCCGGCGGCCGCGGCGGGCTCCAGGATGACCGTGTACTTGCCCGGCTCCAGCGCCTTGGCTTCGGCCGATTCGGTGGCCTTGCGCATGGCGATGCGGATGTCCTGGTCGGCCTTGAAGTCGGCGGCATCCTTCAGGTTGCGGCCGACCCAGCCCGAACCGCGGCCATCTTCGGTACGCACGGTGCAGGTGTAATCGAAGTTGGTGGTGCGCTGGTAGGCGAAGTTGCCGTTGCTGTTGGCGGTGGCCTGGAAGCCCTGGCCGTCTTCAAGGAAACCGGCGGCGATCAGGCCGTGGCCACGGCACGGGGCGATCGAATCGGCGGCGACCTTGGCACGGAAGGCCGGATCGATGGCAGCGGTGGATTCGCTGAAGGTCGGGCTGGCGCGGTAGCTCTGCTTGCCGATGGCCGGCATGAACTCCGGGTTCTCCGGGGCCAGCCGGGCCAGGTCTTCGGCACGGCGCACCACGCGTTCCAGCGCGGCGTCGTCGAACTCGTTGATCGAGGCCGTGCCGACGCGCTTGCCGAAGGCGACGGTGACCGCCAGTTCGGTGTTGTCGACGATGCCACTGGTGGAAACGTTGTTCAGGGCGAAACGGATGTTGCCGTTGATCGAACCCGCCAGCACGGCGGTGCATTCGTCGGCCTTGGACAGGGCAATGACCTTGTCGAGGATGGCCTTGGCCTGGGCTTCGGTGAAGATACTCATGGTGTAAGGGCTCCTGACCGATCAGCCGAGGCTGCGTGCGGTGTTGATGACGTTGATGCCGTTGAAGCGCGCGGTGGACGAACCGTGCGAGACCGCCGAGACCTGGCCCGGCTGGCCCTTGCCGTCGAAGAACGAACCGCCCAGGCGGTAGTCACGCTCGTCGGCCACGGCGGTGCAGGCATTCCAGAACTCCGGCGTGCGGATCTGGTAGGCCACGTCTTCCAGCATGCGGGTGATCTGGCCGTTCTTGATCTCGTAGAACAGCTGGCCGCCGAACTGCGCGTTGTAGCGCTGCTGGTCGATCGAGAACGAACCGTCACCGATGATGTAGATGCCGTTCTCCACGTCCTTGATCAGGTCGGGCACGCTCAGCGGCTTCTTGCCCGGTGCCATCGAGACGTTGGCCATGCGCTGGAACTGCACGCTGGACCACGAGTCGGCATAGCAGCAGCCGTCGGACTCGGTCTTGCCGAGGATGTGGGCCTGGTCGCGGATGGTCTGGTAGTCCACCAGCTTGCCATTGCTGATCAGGTCCCAGCGCTTGCACTTCACGCCTTCATCGTCGTACGCCACCGCGCCGAGGCTGCCCGGCTGGGTCTTGTCGGCGAAGATGTTGACCAGCTCGCTGCCGTACTGGAAATGCTGTTCGCGCTTGTCCAGGGTGGCGAAGCTGGTGCCGGCGTAGTTGGCTTCGTAGCCGAGCACACGGTCCAGCTCCAGCGGGTGGCCGATCGACTCATGGATGGTCAGCCAGGTGTGCGACGGGTCGAGCACCAGGTCGTACTTGCCCGGTTTCACCGAGGGTGCCTTCAGCTTTTCCTGCGCCTGCTTGGCGGCGGCGATGGCGTCTTCCTTCATGTTGTAGGAAGAGCTGTAGTTGACCACGCCATTCGGGCTGACCACCTTGCCGGCAGCTGCGCCGTCCAGATACTCGTAACCCAGGCCCATCGGCGAGGACAGGCCTTCGCGGGTACGGAACTTGCCGCTGGACTTGTCGATGGCGGTGATCGTCATCGGTGCCCAGATGCGGTGCACGTCCTGGTCGATGTAGGAGCCATCGGTGGAGGCGAAGTACTTCTGCTCGTTGACCAGGAACAGCATCGAGTTGACGAAGCTGGCGCCGGCGCCCATCGCCGCGGCGTTGACGTCCAGCAGCAGGCCCACCTTGTCCTTGATCGGCACCTCCATCGCATTCTTGCGGATCGGCGTGCGCCAGCTCACCTCGCCCACGCCCGGCGCCTTGGCCAGCTGCACCGGTGCGGTCTGCACGCCGGCATTGGCCTTGGCGATCGCTGCGGCCTGCTGCGCGGCCCGGGCCACATCGGCCGTACCCAGCGCATTGGTGGCGGCAAAGCCCCAGGCACCGTTGACGATCACGCGGATGCCAACACCGGTGGACTCGGTGTTCACCACGTTCTGCACCTTGTCCTCGCGGGTGATCACGAACTGCCGCAGGTAGCGGCCGATACGCACGTCGCAGTAGGTGGCGCCGGCCTGGCGGGCGGCGGCCAGCGCCGCATCGGCCAGCCGCTTCTTCAGCCCCAGGTCCAGCGTGCTCTGCAGCTGCTCGGCGGCGATCGCCTTGCCGAAGAAGGAGGGCACGATCAGCCCGCCCGCGGTAAGCCCGGTCAGGGCCAGGAAGTCACGTCTTTGCAAGGCTGCTCTCCATGTCGAAGGATGGGTGGCTCAAGCGCCGAGACTGCGCGCGGTGTTGATGATGTTGATGCCGTTGAAGCGGGTGGTGGACGAACCGTGCGAGACCGCTGAGACCTGGCCGGGCTGGCCCTTGCCGTCGAAAAACGAACCACCCAGGCGGAAGTCACGTTCGTCGCAGATGGCAGTGCACGCGTTCCAGAACTCCGGCGTGCGGATCTGGTAGGCCGCGTCCTCGACCATGCCGGCGATCTTTCCGTCCTTGATCTGGTAATACAGCTGGCCGCCGAACTGCGCGTTGTAGCGCTGCTGGTCGATCGAATACGACCCCCGGCCGTGGATGTAGATGCCGTTCTCCACGTCCTTGATCATGTCCTCGACGCTGAGCGGCTGCTTGCCCGGCGCCAGCGAGACATTGGCCATGCGCTGGAACTGCACGCTGGACCAGGAATCGGCGTAACTGCAGCCATGCGATGCATCGCGGCCGAGGATATGGGCTTCATCGCGGGTGGCCTGGTAGTCGACCAGGATGCCGTCGCGCACCAGGTCCCAGCGCTGGGTCTTCACCCCTTCGTCGTCGTAGCCGACCGCACCGAGGCTGCCGGGCTGGGTCTTGTCGGCGAAGAAGGTGACGATGTCGCTGCCCCAGCGGAAACCGGCATCGCGCTTGTCCAGGGTGGCGAAGCTGGTGCCGGCGTAGTTGGCTTCGTAGCCGAGCACGCGGTCCAGCTCCAGCGGGTGACCAACGTTCTCGTGGATGGTCAGGAACAGGTTGGACGGGTCCAGCACCAGGTCGTACTTGCCGGGCTTCACCGACGGCGCCTTCAGTTTCTCGCGCGCGTGGCGGGCGGCGGCGATGGCGTCCTCGACCGGGTCGTAGGAGTCGCGGTAGGCGGTGATGCCACCGGGCAGATGCACCTTGCCGCGCGCATCGCCATCAAGGAATTCATAGCCCATGCCCATCGGCGAGGACAGGCCGGCGCGGGTGCGGAACTTGCCGCTGGCCTTGTCGATGGCAGTGGCGGTGAATGGCAGCCAGATGCGATGGATGTCCTGGTCGATGAACGAGCCGTCGCTGGAGGCGAAGTACTTCTGTTCGTTGACCAGGAACAGGGTGGAATTGATGTAGTCGGCGCCCGCATTCAGCGCGGCGGCATTGAGCGCCAGCAGCAGCTCGACCTTGTCCTGGATCGGTACTTCCATGGCATTGCGGCGGATCGGCGTCTGCCAGCGGACCTCACCGACCGACGGCGTTGGTGCGAGTTGCACCGGCCGGGTCTGGATGCTGGCATTGGCACAGGCGATGGCCGTGGCCTGCTCGACCGCAGCGCGTACGGCGGCCTCGGTCTGCTGATGGGTAGCAGCAAAGCCCCAGGCGCCGTTGACGATCACCCGCACGCCCACGCCGGACGATTCGCGGTTGGTCACGTTGCCGACCTGGTGTTCGCGGGTGATGACCGACTGGTTGAGGTAGCGGCCAATGCGCACATCGCAGTAGCTGGCCTTGGCCGTGCGTGCGGCGGCGAGCGCTACGTCCGCCAGGCGTCTGCGCTGGACGGTATCGACCGGGGCGAGCAGCTGCTCGGCGGCGATGGCACGGGAATGCGGCAGCAGCAGGCCCGCCAGGCCCAGACCGGAAAAAGCCAGGAACTCACGTCGTTGCACAGCGTTTCTCTCTCTCTCGCTTGCGTGCGGTTGGCAACGGGCCGGACCGATCACGTCAACTTCCCGACTTTCGCCAGCGCGGCGCGTCCGGGCAAGTGACTGCAGTCATGGTTGGTGGTGTTTCGGCAGGGCTTGCAGCCCTGCACCTGCTCAATGCAACGGCAACGGCCAAAGCCAGAGCCAGAGCCAGAGCGGCATTCCGTGGGTTGGCGGGGCGGTGTCGGATTGCGGGGACGCCGCAAGTACGTCCGTGTAGGCTTGGCAGCCGCATCCATGCGGCTGACACCCCGCAATCCGACACCGCCCCACCTTCGACGGATTCCGGCGGCTGTTGGTAGGTGTCGACCTTGGTCGACAAATCGGTCAGATATCGAATGAACTCATCCGTGCCGACCAACGGTCGGCACCCACCAAAGCCGTACGCCGTTCCGGCAGATCGCGGAAGTCTGTCGAAGGCGGGGTGGGTCCGGTTGAGGGGGCGTGAGCCGCATGGATGCGGCGACCGAGCTTACATGGACGTACTTGCAGCGACCCCCGCAACCGGACCCATCCCGCCAACCCACGGAATGCCAGCTTTTGACGTTGCTCTGGCTCCGGCTCCTGCGGGTGCAGGGCTGCAAGCCCTGCCGAGCAACACCCCTCGTGCACAATGGGGCCGACCCCGCCTGGACACCGTCCCTGATGTCGAGCAAGCCGTATTCAGAAGCCTGCGAGCGCAACCGTGAACCTATCGCCATCGCACTCGACCCGTGGATGGGCGACCGCCATCGGGTGCTGGAAATCGGCAGCGGTACGGGACAGCACGCAGCCTTCTTCGCCGAGCGCTGGCCGTGGCTGCGCTGGCAGCCCAGCGACCACGCGGACCATCTGCCCGGCATCGAGGCTTGGCGTGCGGAGGCCGCGCTGCTGAACCTGCTGCCGCCGGTGGCATTGCAGGTGGAACTGCCGCCTGCGCCGGGCCTGACGCTGCCCGAAGGCAGCACGTTCGATGCGGCGTTCAGCGCCAACACGCTGCACATCATGGGCTGGGAGTACGTGCAGTCGCTGTTCGGCGCGCTGCCGCCGCTGTTGCGCCATGGCGCGCTGCTGGCGGTGTATGGTCCGTTCAACTACGGCGGTCGCTACACCAGTGACAGCAATGCGCAGTTCGATGCCTGGCTGAAGGCGCATGATCCGCGCAGCGGCATCCGCGATAGCGAAGCGGTGCAGGCGCTGGCCGCCGACAACGGATTCACCCGCCTGGGGGATCTAGCAATGCCGGCCAACAACCGCCTGCTGCTGTGGCGGTTGGGGTAAACCGCCGGTAGTGCCGGCCGCTGGCCGACATCGATCCTGGCAACAGGTTGCCGGCCAGCGGCCGGCACGACCATCAGGCCACCTGCACGATGTGCAGTGCCTTCGGATTGCGCCATTGCGCCAGCAGGGCGGCTTCGCGCGCCTTGGCCTGCTCGAAATGCGCTTCCTTGACGTGGCCGAAGCCGCGGATGTGCTCGGGCACGCTGGCGATCTCCACCGCCAGCGCCAGGCGGTCGTCATTCAGTCCATCCAGCAGCACCTGCACGGTGGCCTCGTAGTCACCGATCAGCTTGCGCTCCATGCGGCGTTCCTCGGTGCGCCCAAACACATCGAGTCGGCCGCCACGCAGGAACTTCAGCTTGGCCAGCAGGCCGAAGGCCTTGAACATCCACGGGCCGTATTCCTTCTTCAGCAACCGGCCCTGCTCGTCCTTCTTGGCGAACAGCGGCGGTGCCAGGTGGAAGCGCAGCTGGTAGTCGCCCTCGAACTGCTGCTGCAGGCGGCGCTGGAAGTCGCCGCTGGTGTACAGGCGGGCCACTTCGTACTCGTCCTTGTAGGCCATCAGCTTGAACAGATAGCGGGCCACCGTCTCGGTCAGTGCGGTGGAACCACCGATGCGGTCGGCCTCGGTGGCGCGTACGCGCTCGACCAGTTGGCGATAGCGATTGGCGTAGGCAGCGTCCTGGTACTCGACCAGGAACGCGGCGCGGCGCTCGATCATTTCATCCAGCGAACGCGACAGGCGTGCGTCGTCCAGCGGCAGGAACGCCACGTCGCCACCGTGCGAGGGCAGGCCACGCAGTTCGCGTTCGTCGCCGGTGTTGCGCGGTGCGGCGGTGGCACCCCATTCGTTGCCTTCCCATTCGCCCGGCGGCAGTGGGTGCAGCGGGCCCGGGGTGGACTCGGTATCGGTGTGGCGGTTGCGCACCAGGCCGGCGGCCTGCTGCACAGCCTGCGGGTCGACCACGGCCAGGCGGCCCCAGGCGAAGGCCTGCTGGTTCATCGCCACGGCGGCGCCGTTGAGCTCGATGGCGCGCATCAGCGACTCGAACGACAGCGGCACCAGCCCCTGCTGCCATGCGTAGCCGAGGATGAACAGGTTGGCGGCGATGGCATCGCCGAGCAGCGCGGTGGCCAGCTGGGTGGCATCGAGCAGCAGCGGTTCCTCGCCACCCAGCGCCACGCGCACACCGGCCACGATGTCGGCGGCGGGGAACTGCATGTCCGGGCGAGTGGTGAAGGTGCCGGGCATCGCCTCGTAGGTGTTCAGCACCACCTGCGAACGGCCGGCACGCACCTTCGACAGGGCCCAGTAATCGTTGACCACCACCATGTCGCAGCCCAGCACCAGGTCGGCTTCGCCGGCGGCGATGCGCACGGCGTGGATGTCTTCAGGGCGACGGGCAATGCGGATATGCGTGGTCACCGCGCCGCCCTTCTGCGCCAGGCCGGTCTGGTCGAGCACGGTCGCGCCCTTGCCTTCCAGGTGGCCGGCCATGCCCAGCAGCGCGCCGATGGTCACCACGCCGGTACCGCCGACGCCCGTGATCAGGATGTTCCAGGGCTGTTCCAGGGTGCCGCGGAGGGTCGGCGCCGGCAGGTTGTCCAGCAGGGTGGAGGCATCGCGCTTGCTGCCCTTGCGCGGCTGGCCACCGTGCACGGTGACAAAGCTCGGGCAGAAACCATTCACGCAGGAATAGTCCTTGTTGCAGTTGGACTGGTCGATCTCGCGCTTGCGGCCGAACTCGGTTTCCTTCGGCAGCACCGACACGCAGAAGCTCTTCTTGCCGCAGTCGCCGCAGCCTTCGCAAACCAGCGAATTGATCAGCACGCGCTTCTGCGGGTCTTCCAGCTTGCCGCGCTTGCGGCGGCGGCGCTTCTCGGTGGCGCAGGTCTGTTCATAGATCAGGATCGAAACACCCTTCACTTCGCGCAGGCGCTTCTGCACTTCGTCCAGCTCGCTGCGGTCGTGGAACTCGACGTCGCTGGGGAAGTGCTCGCGCTGGCCGGTCCACTTGCCGATGTTGTCCGACAGCACCACGATGGTGTGGATGCCTTCGGCGCGCATCTGCTTTGCGATGTCCGGCACGCTCAGCGGGCCGTCCACCGGCTGGCCGCCGGTCATCGCCACCGCATCGTTGTAGAGGATCTTGTAGGTGATGTTGACGCCGGCGGCGACCGCCTGGCGGATCGCCAGCGAACCGCTGTGGAAGTAGGTGCCGTCGCCGAGGTTCTGGAACACGTGCGGGGTATCGGTGAACGGCGCCTGCCCGGCCCAGGTCACGCCTTCGCCGCCCATGTGGGTGAAGGTATCGGTGCTGCGATCCATCCAGGTCACCATGTAATGGCAACCGATGCCGGCCAGCGCCCGCGAGCCTTCCGGCACCTGGGTGGAGGTGTTGTGCGGGCATCCCGAGCAGTAATGCGGTACGCGCGGGAAGCTGGCGCGCGGCAACGCAAGCTCGGCTTCCTTTTCCTGCATCCACTGCAGGCGCTGCTCGATCGACTCGTTGTTGAAGAACTTCTGGATGCGGCGGCCGATCACGCCGGCGATGGTGGCCGGTGTCAGCTCACCGGTGGATGGCAGGATCCATTCGCCGCTCTCGTCGTACTTGCCGACGATGGATGGGCGCTGGCCCCAGCTGGCCGGCCAGTTGAAGAACTGCTCCTTCATCTGGCGCTCGATGAAGGCACGCTTTTCCTCCACCACGATGATGTCTTCCAGACCCTGCGCGAAGCGCGCGATGCCCTGCGGCTCCAGCGGCCAGGTCATGCCGACCTTGTACACGCGGATGCCGATGTCGGCGCACGCGGCTTCGTCCAGGCCCAGGTATTCCAGCGCCTGCAGCACGTCCAGGTAGCTCTTGCCGGTGGTGACGATGCCCAGCCGCGCGCGCGGCGCATCCATCACCACCTTGTCGATGCCGTTGGCACGGGCAAACGCCTGCGCGGCCTTCACCGCATAGCGGTGCAGGCGCATCTCCTGATCCAGCGGCGGGTCCGGCCAGCGGATGTTGAGGCCGCCCGACGGCATTTCGAAGTCTTCCGGCAGCACGATGCGGCGTGCCATCGGATCGACCTCGACCGAGGCCGACGATTCCACCGTCTCGGCAATGGTCTTGAAGCCGACCCAGCGGCCGGTGTAACGGCTCATCGCCCAGCCCAGCAGGCCCATGTCGAGGATGTCCTGCACGCCGGCCGGGTTCAGCACCGGCATCATGGCGCTGACGAACTCGTCCTCGCTGCCATGCGGCAGGGTCGAACTGCGGCAGGCATGGTCATCGGCGGCCAGCGCCAGCACGCCGCCGTAGCGCGAGGTGCCCGCAGCATTGGCATGCTTGAACACGTCGCCGCAGCGGTCCACGCCCGGGCCCTTGCCGTACCACATACCGAACACGCCCTGCACGTTGGCGCCGGGGAACAGGTTGGTCTGCTGCGTGCCCCACACCATGGTGGCGCCCAGGTCCTCGTTCAGGCCCGGAGTGAACTTCACCTTGGCGGCTTCAAGATGCTTGCGCGCGCGCCACAACTCCAGGTCGAAGCCACCTAGCGGGCTGCCACGGTAGCCGCTGACGAAACCAGCGCCGTCGATGCCCTCGGCGGCGTCGCGCAGGCGCTGCATCAGCGGCAGCCGCACCAGCGCCTGCACGCCACTCAGGTAGATCCGCCCCTCATTGCGGGTGTACTTGTGGTCGAGCGTGTAATCACGGTCGAGCAGGTCGGCGGAAGAGGGCGAAGTGAGTTGCGCGGTACTGGTCATGGCTGGCCCGGTAGGATCGGCTGGCACCGGCCGCGTGCAGGCACGCGGCGGGAAAGGCGCGAATTGTAGCAGCGGGGCCGCGCAGGCCCTGGCACTCGCGCCCGCAGCGGTGCTGGGGTTAGGATCGGGAGAGAGAGAGGGAGGCTGCAGTTGCGGCCTGGGGAGAAGGGATGTCAGTTCCAGGAAAGATCCTGGCCAGCGTACTGCTGGCCTCGGGAGTGGCCACTGCGTGGGCCGCGCCGGCCGTGCCGGCACCGCAGGAGTTCTACTTCGACAACGACCCGGCGGCCACACCGATGGTGGTGGTGCAGGGCGAGGGCGATGATCTGGTAGCCCAGCTGGTCAAGCTGCGTGAACGGGGCCGCCGCGCGGTCGAGGCGACGGTACAGCTGGCCTCGGTGGCCGGGACCCAGGGCCGCGCCGAGCTGGCCGATCAGCTGTATGGCGAGGCCCTGAAGGAGGCATCGGCACAGGCCAGCGTCGCCCGCAGCGTGCGCTGGAACTATGGCTGGCACCTGCTGCGGCAGGGCAAGGCAGAGGCGGCACTGGAACAATGGCTGGCCTCCGCTGGCAGCGCACGGACGAAGCCCAGCTGGGTGCCGCCGACCTACGCGCTGGCGCTGTGGCGGCTGGGGCAGAAGCAGGAGGCGGTGCAGTGGTATGCGGCTGCGGTACGCACCGAGCCGACGCAGTGGAATACCACGGCGAACTATGGGCAGCTGCTGCCGCATTGGCGTGAGGATGAGCGTGCGTCGCTGGCCGAGGTGCAGCAGGCCTGGGCGGCCGCACCGCCTGCCTGGCCCTGAGGGAGGGGTTCGGCCGGGTTGCACCCGGCACCCGCAGAGGCAACAGCCGAAGCAACAGCCGAAGCAACAGCAACAGCGGGCAATCCGCGGGATGGCGGGGCGGTGTGGGTTGGCAGGACACGCCGTAAACCCGTCCCTGGGGGCTCGATGGCGCCATCCATGGCGCCAACGGTCCTGCCAACCCACACCGCCCCACTTCTGACGGTTCGACGCTGCTGTTGGTAGGTGTCGACCTTGGTCGACACGGTAGATCCACGCCATGCGTGGATGAATCTGCATCGGAATCGATTTTTCGATATCTGGGCGAAGCGCAGTCGAGCGTGGGCTCGGCTCTACAAAGAGCGGCCAGCCAAGCGCTTTTGCTTTTGCTTCTGCTTTTCTTCTTTCTTTTCCGTGGCGGACGCACTCGGAAATTGCCAGAGGCCGGGCGGGGTGGGTTCGCGGGGGTGTCCGCGGCATGGATGCCGCGGCCAAGCCCCCATGGACGGGTTCACGGCGTCCCCCGCGAATCCATCCCGCCCGGCCAAGCGCGGCTTTTGATGTTCACAGCCAACCAGCCGCCACGAGGGGCTGCGCCGTTCGCGGGAAACCTCAGTCGTCCGCAGAAACCGTCCGCCCCGACGCCCACGCCCGCAATGCTTCCACCTGCTCGGCCATCAGCACCGACAGCGGCCGCGTCGCGCGGATCTCATTCATCAGCAGCTCGGTATCCAGCGGTCGGCCCTCGGCATGCGCCGCATACAGCCCGGCCACGATCGCCTGCTCGATTTCGGCGCCGGAAAAACCATTCGCGGCTGCTGCCAGCGCCGGCAGTGCGAAGTCATCGGCATTGAGCTGGCGCCGCCCCAGGTGCAGGCGCAACAGTTCCACGCGAACTTCAGGCGAGGGCAGGTCGACGAAGAAGATCTCGTCGAAGCGGCCCTTGCGCAGCAGTTCGGCAGGCAGCTCGTGCACCTGGTTGGCGGTGGCGACGATGAACACCGGCGCCTTGCGCTCGGCCATCCAGGTCAGCAGGTAACCGAGCACGCGGCGTGACACGCCGCCGTCCTCGCCACCCGTGGCCAGGCCCTTCTCGATCTCGTCCATCCACAGCACGCAGGGCGCCAGCTGCTCGGCCGAGGCCAGTGCCTGGCGCAGGTTCGCCTCGGTCTCGCCGTGGTATTTGTTGTACAGCGCGCCCACGTCCAGGCGCAGCAGTGGTACGCCGAAGCCGGCCGCGGTGGCCTTGGCCAGCATCGACTTGCCGCAGCCCTGCACGCCCAGCAGCAGCATGCCGCGTGGCGGGTCCAGCCCAGCCGGTGCCGAGCCGGCGATGAATGCGACCCGCCGCTGGTTGATCCAGCGCTTGAGCCGGTTGGCGCCGGCCACGTCGCCGAAGCGCGCGCTGTCGTGCTCGAAGAACAGGTGGCCGCTGCGATTGAGCAGCTCGAACTTCAGCCGCGCCAGCTGCGGCAGGTCGTCGTCGCGCAGCGCGCCGTCGGCGTAGATCAGCTGGCGCGCGATGCGCCGGGCATCGACCAGGCTCAGGCCCTGCAGGTTCTTCAGGATCTTCTTCACCGCTTCGCTGTCGACTTCCACCCGTCGGCCGCCATGCTCGCGTGCATAGGCGTCGGCCTCCTCGCGCAGCATCTTCAGCAGGGCGTTGGCATCGGGCAGGCGTGGGTTGAAGCGTACCGCCAGTGCTTCCAGCTCGGCCGGCAGTTCCACCTTGGCGCCGATCAGCACCAGCACGTGCGGTTCGCTGTGGCGGCGCTGGATCAGGTCGCGCAGGGCGCGCTGGTGGCTGGCATAGCCCAGGTAGGGGTGGAAATCGAGCAGCAGGTAGACCCCGCGCTGCTCCGCCTGGCGGATCATCTGCAGGGCCGCACTGGCATCCGGCGGCCCGACTGGCGGGTCCTCGCTGTCCAGGTCGATCCGGCGCAGGCCTTCGGTGATCGACCAGCGGTGCAGCGCCCGCCACACGTGCATCAGCGTCTGCCGGAACAGTTCCACGATGCGACCCTCGTCCTGGGTCTCGATCACGATCAGGGGGGTATTGGCGCGGATCAGTGCGCTCAGGTCCTGCAGCTCGCTCATGCCGGTTCGATCCTTCGGGGGCGCCACGATAGCAAAGGCGATGGCCACAGGTTCAGCGCGATGCTACCTCCCGTCACCACCGCCGGTGTACGCTCGGGGCACGTACCCGGAAGCGAGGCTGGCATGAAGACGATCCTGGTGGCCGGTTCCAAGGGCGGGGTGGGCAAGACCACCGTCGCCACCCACCTGGCCGCGTACGCGGCATTGCAGGGCAAGGCCACGGTGATCGCCGATGCCGACCCGCAGGGCTCCAGCACCCGCTGGGCGCAACGACGTGCCGGGCTGGAAAGCGCGGTGCTCCCCATCGACGTGTATCGCAAGAAGCAGTGGGCGCAGAAGCTGCCCGACGGTACCGAAATCGTCATCATCGATGCGCCGGCCGGTGCGTTGGCCGACGATATCCCCCATTTCCTTGACGCTGCCGACGCGGTGGTGGTGCCGGTGCTGCCCTCGGCGCTGGATATCGAAGCCATCGTCGGCTTCCTCAACAGCCTGGCCCAGAACCCACGGGTGCACAGCCGCAAGCTGCCGGTGGGGCTGGTCCTGAACCGCACCAAGCCGTGGACCCAGACCTCGCAGCAGGCGCTGCAGATGCTGGCCGAATGGCCATACCCGGTGGTCGCGCAGCTGCGTGACAGCCAGAGCTACGTGGTCATGACCGGCCTGGGCCGCAGCCTGTTCGACTACCGCTCCGCCCAGGTGCGCGAACACCAGGCCGACTGGGAGCCGCTGCTGTCCTGGCTCAAGCTTTGATGCCTGCCTCACTCCTTCTGCTGCATCCTCTTCTTCATGGAAACCCGCGATGCGTGAACTGATCCTGCTGCGCCATGCCCATGCCGAACCGGCCACTCCCGGCCAGGCCGACCTTGACCGGCCGTTGTCGCCGGTAGGGCTGGCCGAAGCCGAAGCCGCCGGCAAGTGGCTGAAGGAAAACAATCTGCTGCCGGACTGCGTGCTGTGCTCGCCGGCGCGGCGCACCCGGGAGACCCTGGAGGCCGTGCTTGGCACCATCGGCTACGTGGAGAAGCGCCTGGAAGACCGCATCTACGAGGCCACCCCCGGCACCCTGGCGGCGCTGGTGGACGACCGCCGTGACCTCGACCGGGTGCTGATCGTCGGCCACAACCCGGGTCTGGAGCGCCTGGTGGCGCTGATGACCGAGGGCACCAGCAGCGATTATCGCGGCATGCCGCCGGCCGGTATCGCCGTGCTTGGCTTCCCGCGCGAGG
Organism: Stenotrophomonas sp. SBJS02; assembly: GCF_020428325.2. Taxonomy (NCBI): domain Bacteria; kingdom Pseudomonadati; phylum Pseudomonadota; class Gammaproteobacteria; order Lysobacterales; family Lysobacteraceae; genus Stenotrophomonas; species Stenotrophomonas sp. SBJS02. The sequence continues at coordinate 152,559 of NZ_CP109812.1, forward strand.
CCTCGATCGAACCGGGCGTGGCCAGCCTGAACGCGTTCTGGTGGCCGTGATCCGATGAGCCTGGCGCGGCGCAGCCGCTTCCTGCTGCCCGCGCTGCTGGCCTTCGGTCCCGCCTGGGCTGCAGCACCTCCGCCCACCCCGTTGCCACCGGTGGCAGCCGAAGCCCCGCGGATGCTGCGCCTGGATACCGTGCGCTCGCAGATCGGCTTCGAAGTGCGCACCCGCTTCGGACAACGCATCGAAGGCGTGTTCCCGCACTTTGAAGGACGCATCGAGATCCTTTCCGATGGCCGCCACCAGGTGCACCTGAAGATGTTCACGCGCTCGGTCGAGATCCCCGGCAAGTCGCGTTACACCGGCTGGATGCGCGGCGAGGAGTTCTTCGATGCCGGCCGCCATCCGGTGGTCGAGTTCGACTCGCTGCCGTACTGGCCGGAGACCGTGGAGAACGGGGGCGATATCGATGGTCGCCTGACCCTGCGTGGGATCAGCCACCCCGAGAAGCTCAAGGTCGAGAAAGCGGATTGCGCCCGTCCCGGCTATGATTGCGATGTCGTCAGCCGCGGTACCGTGCAGCGAGGCCGGTATGGAATGGACAGCTGGCAGCTTGCCTTGAGTGACCGAGTGACCTTCGTATTGCGAGCGCGCCTGAGCGAGGCGCCGAAACCGTGAACCTCCTGCTGCGTGTACTGGCGCTGGCAACCGTGTTGCTGGGCAGCGGTTGTGCCTCGCTGTCGCATGCCGAGCGCGACCGTGCCGAAGCGATCGCGGTGCAGGCGCGCTCGACCGTGGTTGATTGCCAGCGCGCCGACCGTTGCGCGCAGGACTCGCCGCTGCGGGCCCTGGCCGGGCGGGCGTTCACCGAATCCACCCCGGAGCGACCGCGCCACTACGCCACCCTGCTGGATGAGGGCGAGGGCGCCCTGGTGGCACGCCTGAACCTGCTGCGCAGCGCTACCCGCAGCATCGACCTGCAGACCTATATCTTCGACAAGGACGACAGCGCCCGGCTGGTCATCGACGAACTGCTGGCCGCGTCCCGCCGCGGGGTGAAGGTGCGGGTGCTGATCGACCAGCTCTCGGCGATCTCCGACCTCGAGATCCTGGGGGCGCTGTCCGGTGCCCACCAGAACTTCCAGCTGCGGGTCTACAACCCGACCTTCGGCAAGGCCCGGCTGAACTACTTCGACTACGCCGGCAGCGTGCTGTGCTGCTTCCGCCGGTTCAACCAGCGCATGCACAACAAGCTGCTGGTGATCGACGATGCGATCGGCGTGGTCGGCGGCCGCAACTACCAGGACGACTATTACGACTGGGACCGCGAGTACAACTTCCGCGACCGCGACGTCATGATCGCCGGCCCGGAAGCGCGCGCGATGGCGGCCAACTTCGATGCGTTCTGGCGCGCCCACCGCAGCGTGCCGGCCGAGCGCCTGAATGACGTGGGCCGCACCCTGCTGCGCGAGGGCGTGCCGGTGCTGCCACCGGCCACCTTCCGCCGCCCCGAGCGGGTGCAGCGGGTCAGCGCCGAAGCCAATGACATGGACTTCGTCACCCGTTCCTTCGTGGATACCGCGCTGCCGGTGGCTTCGGTGCGCTACGTCGCCGACCTGCCGCGCAAGCATCGCCGCGAGAAGGCCGACGCACCCTTGGCTGGCCAGCACGTGACCGAGCCACAGCTGGATGCACTCATTGCCGGTGCGCAGAAGGAAGTGATCCTGCAGACCCCGTACCTTGTGCTGTCCAAGCCGGCGCAGAAGCTGTTCCGTGAGCTGCGCAAGCGCCCGCAGCCGCCGCGCGTGGTGGTGTCGAGCAACAGCCTGGCGGCCACCGACAACCCGATCGTGTATGCGCTGTCGTACAAGTACAAGCGGCGCAACATGCGCGAACTGGGCTTCAACATCTTCGAATACAAGCCGTTCCCGCTGGATGCACCGGTCGACTACCGCAACCTGCTGCCCGACCCGATCGCCGCGCCCGAAGGCGAGGATGGCAGCGGGCGCAATCCGTTGATCGGCGGCAGCGCCGCCGGCAGCAATGCGCGCGGTGGCAGTGATGGCGGCTCGGGCGCCATGGACAAGCACGGCCCGGTGAACCATCCGCGTACCGGCAGCGCCTACCAGAACGCCCGCGAACGCCGTCGTGCGGCCGGCAGCGAGGTCGAGACCCGCCTGCTGCGCACCGAGACGCGGCCGTCGTTCCTTGGCAGCAAGGCGGTCAACAAGCCACTGCCGGTCACCCGCAAGGGTGCGCGCATGGGCCTGCATGCCAAGTCGCTGGTGGTCGATCGCCGCATCGGCGTGGTCGGCACCCACAACTTCGATCCGCGCAGCGAGAACTACAACACCGAAGGCGCAGTGATCATCGACGATCCGGTCTTCGCCGAGCAGCTGGCCGAAAGCATCCTGCGCGACACCCACCCGCAGAACTCCTGGACGGTGGCACCCCGCGCCAAACCGCCGGTGCTGTCGGGGCTCAACTACAGCGTCGGCAAGGCCTCCGAAGCGCTGCCGATTCTCGACTTCTGGCCGTGGCGTTACGCCACCGACTACGAATTCAAGCCCGGCCCGGACTGCCCGCAGCCGCTGCCCCGGCAGGCCCCGGCATTCCACGACTGCTACGTCGCCGTCGGCGACTTCCCCGAAGTCAACGTCGGCCCGAAGTGGCTGCTGGTGCGCATGCTGACCGCGTTCGGCGCCGGCCTCGTTCCCATCCTCTGAAGGTGCCCGCATGACCCAGGTATTCCGCGAAGCCGTTTCCATCGAGCAGCTCAACGCGCTCAGCCGCAACACGGCCATCGAATCCCTGGGCATCGTTTTCAGTGCCGTCGGTGAGGACTGGCTGCAGGCCACCATGCCGGTGGACGAGCGCACCCGCCAGCCCTACGGCATCCTGCACGGCGGTGCCTCGGTGGTGCTGGCCGAGACCCTGGGCAGCAGCGCCGGCAACCTGTGCGTGGATACCGCAAAGCAGATCTGCGTGGGCCTGGAAATCAACGCCAACCATGTGCGTGCGGTGCGCTCGGGGACTGTCACCGGCACCGCGCGCGCGCTGCACGTGGGCCGCAGTACCCAGTTGTGGGAAATCCGCATCGAGGACGAGCAGGGCCGGCTGGTGTGCATCTCGCGGCTGACCCTGGCGGTGGTGGCCGCCGGCCACGGTTGAGTCCCCCGTCGGGCGTGTTGACGGCGGCAGAACCCAGCGTTCCCCGCCGATTGCCCCGGTCAATGGCGGTTATGGCCTAAATCGGCTGGCAGCTGCCGCGGCGCTCCGGTATCGTGCGCGGATGACTTCCCCCACTCCGGCCCCCCGTGGCGGCGTGGCGCGTGTGTGCCGTTACCTGTACCGCGTACCGCTGCTGTTGGTCCACATCACCGTGTTCCTGCCGCTCATCCTGATCGGCATGCTTCCGCCGTGGGGCGAACTGCGCGTGGGCGAGGATACGTTCGGGGCCAAGGTGGTGAACTGGTGGCAGGGCGGGCTGATGTGGATCTTCGGCTTCCGCCTGTCGCAGATCGGCAAGCCGCTGCCGGGCGCCGTGCTGTTTGTGGCCAACCATGTCAGCTGGGTGGATATCTCCATCCTGCACAGCCAGCGCATGATGGGCTTTGTCGCCAAGCGCGAGATCGCCAGTTGGCCGTTGGTTGGTTGGCTCGCCGCGCGCGGCCAGACCATCTTCCATCAGCGTGGCAATACCGAATCGCTCGGTGGGGTGATGCAGGTGATGGCGGAGCGCCTGCGCGCCGGCAAGGCGGTCGGTGTGTTTCCGGAAGGGCGCACCCGCGGCGGCCACGAAGTGGGGCCGTTCCATGCCCGCATCTTCCAGGCCGCGGTTGAAACCGGCGTGCCGGTGCAGCCGGTGGCGCTGGTGTACGGGGTGAAGGGCGACGCACAAACCATCGTCGCGTTCGGCCCGGGCGAGAGTTTCGCCGCCAATTTCCTGCGCCTGCTCGGTGAGCCGGCGCGGCATACCGAAGTGCATTTCCTGGAGCCGATCGGTACCCAGGACCTGGAAGGCCGTCGACGCATCGCGGAAACCTCGCGCGCGCGCATCGTGGCGGCCATGAGCACGCAGTGAGGGTGCGGTGGCCCTGATACCGCCACCCGTCCTGGACGCCGGTACGCCGACGCTGCATGCGGCTGACTATCAGCCGCCGCGCTGGCTGCGCAATCCGCACCTGCAGTCGATGCTCAGTTCCAGCCGCATGCGCCTGCAGCGTGGCCTGCTGCTGCTGGCCGCCACCGGTGCGGTCAGCGAGGAGCTGATCCTCGATGGCGGTGACGGCGTGCGCCTGCAGGGCTGGCACAGCCATGTCGAAGGTCGCCAGCCCAAGGGAATTGCCCTGCTGCTGCACGGGTGGGAAGGCAGTGCCGAATCCAGTTACATGCGCATGGCGGCCGCGCGCATGATCGAACAGGGTTTCGATGTGGTGCGGCTGAACTTCCGCGACCACGGCAACACCCACCATCTGAACCCCGGCATCTTCCACTCCAACCTGATCGATGAAGTGGTGCATGCCGCAGGCGATATCGCCCAGCGCTGGCCGCAGCTGCCGCTGGTGGCCGCCGGCTATTCGCTGGGTGGCAATTTCGTGCTGCGGCTGGCCCTGCGCGCGCCGGCCGCCGGCGTGCCGCTGCTGCGGGTGGCGTCGGTGTGCCCGGTGCTGGACCCGGCGCTGACGATGGACAGCATCGAGAACGGCCCGGCGATGTACGACTGGTACTTCCGCCGCAAGTGGGCCGGTTCGCTGCGCCGCAAGCGCGACCTGTTCCCTGAACTGAGCGACTGCGACGACCGCGTGCTGAAGCTGGACATCCGCGCGCTGACCGCGTGGCTGGTCGAGCGGCACACCAGCTTCGGCTCGCTGCAGGCCTATTTCGATGGCTATTCGATTGCCGGTGACCGCCTCTCCGCCCTGCAGGTGCCGGCTGACATCCTGATGGCGCAGGATGACCCGGTCATCCCCTATGCGACCTTCAGTGACTGGCAGCTGCCGCGCCAGGCGCGCCTGGAAACTGCCTGCTGGGGCGGCCACTGCGGATTCATCGAGAACTGGCGGGGTGACGGCTTCTCCGAGCGCTGGGTGGCGCAACGCCTGCAGCGGGTCCTGCAGGCCTGAACCGGCAGCGGCGCGCAGCCCGCTACAATGCCGGTTTGCACTTGAACCGGACTGCCATGCAAGACCAGATCATCCAAGCGTTGCGCCAGAACCAGGCCGACCAGGCCGTGCAGCTGGCCCAGGCGTGGACCCGTGACGAACCCGGCCGCGCCGACGCCCACCGCTGGCTGGCGCTTGCGCTGCAGCAGCAGGGCAATGCCGAAGCCGCGATGGAGGCATTGCAGCAGGCGCTGCGGCTGGCCCCGGACGACGCCCAGCTGCACCTGCAGCACGCCGGCCTGCTGCTGGCGCTGCGCCAGTTCGAAGGGGCCGACGAAGCACTGGTGCGCACCACCGGTCTCGATCCGAATTCCTTCTCCGCCTACCTGATGCAGGCGCACCTGGCGATCGGCCGCAACGATTTCGACGAAGCACAGCGCATCTCGACCCTGGCCGCGCGTGTGGAGCCGGAGCATCCGGAACTGCTGACCATCGACGGCATGGTCGCGCTGCGCCGTGGCGAAGCCGACCGCGCGCTGGCGCTGCTGTCGGCCGCCAGCAAGGCACTGCCGGACGATACCCGTGTGCTGTATGCACTGGGCTTCGCCTACCTGGGCAAGGACATGCTGGCGTTTGCCGAGCAGTCGTTCCGCCGCGTGCTGGAGCTGAATCCGTCGCTGTCCTCGCTGCATGGCCTGGTGGTGCAGCTGGCACTGCGCCAGGGCAACGTGCCGGCGGCGGCCGAAGCCGTGCAGGTAGCGCTGCGGCAGCCGGAGCTGGACGTGCCGGCGATGCGTCGCCTGGCCGGTGAACTGGCGCTGCGCAACGGCCAGCCGTTGCAGGCGCTGGACTACCTGCTGCCGCTGCTGGAAACGCAGCCGGAAGACCGCCAGGTGCTGCAGCTGCTGCTGATGTCGTGGCAGCGCCTGGGCCGCGAAGAAGAAGCACGCGCGCGCCTGGATGCGGTGCTGGACGCGCATGACCAGCTGCACGACGTGTGGCTGGCGCGCCTGGCCATCGAGCAGGTGGGCAGTGAAAGCGCGGTGGCTGCGGTCGAGCGCTGGATGGCAGCGATGCCGACGCATGTGCCGGCCCTGGAAGCGCGCCTGCGCCTGCATGACATGGCGGGTGAACACGCGCAGGCCGAAGCGATCGCCGAGCGCATCGTCAGCCTGGAACCGGGTCGCGTCAGCGGTGAATCCCGTCTGGTCGAGGGGCTGCTGCAGCGTGATCCCGCTGCGGCGGTTGCCCGTGTGCAGGCGCTGATCGAGCAGGCGCCGGAAGCGCATCGCGCTGATCTGCGGACCTGGATGGGCGAGATCCAGGACCGTGCCGGACAGCCGCAGGAGGCGCTGCGCACGTGGATGTCGGTGCAGACCGACCAGGCCCCGCAGCGCCTGCCGTTGCCGCCACAGGCCAAGTCGCCGCCGAGCTGGCCCGACAAGGGCAGCATCGAAGGTGATGCCAGTTCCGCACCGATCTTCCTGTGGGGCGCCCCCGGTTCGGGCGTGGAGCGCGTGGCGACCGGCCTGGCGGCCGCCAGCCCTGTGCTGCGCAGCGACCGATATACCAATACCCCACCCGATGATGCGTTCCAGAACTACAACACGCTGCAGGACCTGGCCTCGGGCGTGCTGACGCCGGAACGGCTGGTGCAGCGCTGGCGCGAACAGCTGCCGGCGCGTGGCCTGCAGAGCGACACCGTGATCGATTGGCTGCTGTGGTGGGACAACGCCCTGCTGTGGGCGCTGCGCCCGCAGCTGCCGCAGGGGCGCTTGGTGCTGGTGCTGCGTGATCCGCGCGACATGCTGCTGGACTGGGTGGCCTACGGCGCCGCCGCACCGCTGGCGATGACCTCGCTGGCCGAAGCCAGCGAATGGCTGACGCGCGCACTGACCCAGATCGCCACGCTGCACGAGGAAGACCTGTACCCGCACGTGCTGCTGCGCATCGACCAGATCGGCAATGATCCGCACGCGATGGCCGAACTGCTGGGCCGCCTGTTCGAGCGGCCGATGCCGCCGGCGGCACAGCTGGGCGCGCCGCGCCTGCCTGCAGGCCACTGGCGCAACTACCGCGACGTGATGAGCGCCGCCTTCGCCCAGCTCACCCCGGTTGCGGTGCGCCTGGGTTACCCGGAAGAGTGAGGAGAATGCAATGCAGCTGAGCAGCAACAGCCTGACCAACGGCGCACCGATCGACCGTGAGTTCGCCGCCGGTGATGCCGCTGGCTTCGCGCCCGACCGCAACCCGCACCTGGCCTGGAGCGGGGCGCCGGCCGGCACCCGTTCGTTCCTGCTGGTGTGCGTGGACCCGGACGTGCCGACGGTGCCGGAGACGGTCGGCCGCAATGACATGACCGTGCCGCGCGACCAGCCGCGTTGCGACTTCGTGCACTGGGTGATGGCCGATATCCCGGCCTCGGTGCAGGAGATTGCTGCTGGCAGCTGCAGCGATGGCTTCGTGGTGAAGGGCAAGCCCGCACCCGCGGGTCCGGCTGGCAGCCGCCAGGGCCTGAACGACTTCACCGGCTGGTTCGCCGGCAACCCGGACATGGCCGGTGACTACCTGGGCTACGACGGCCCGTACCCGCCGTTCAACGACGAGCGTGTGCACCGCTACTTCTTCCGGGTGTTTGCGCTGGACGTGGCCTCGTTGGAGCTTCCGGCACGCTTCACCGCCGCAGACGCGTATCGCGCCATGCACGGCCACGTGCTGGCGGAAGCGGCGCTGCACGGCACCTACACCTTGAACCCCGCATTGGCCTGAGCGGCAATGTGCTTCTGTAGAGCCGAGCCCATGCTCGGCTGCTTTTCCCGATAGACAGCAGCCGAGCATGGCTCGGCTCTACAACGCACAACGAAGAAGGGCGACCTCGCGGCCGCCCTTCAAGTGCCAGCCGACTGACAGTCGGCTCTACATCACTTCTCGATGGCCGACTCGACCACCATGTCCAGCACGTACGCCTGCGACGGCGCATCGGCCGGCGGGTTCTTCACCTCATAGCGCTTCACGCGCACCACGTTGCGCACGCCGTCTTCGTGGGTGTAGCCCTCGATGTTGCCGTAGAAGTTCTCGAACTTGCCCGGCTCACCCTGCTTCAGGCCCTTGTCGTCGAACTTGACCTCACGCACCTGCAGGCACTGGTAGTCCGGGATCAGCGGGTGCGAGCACTTCTCGGTCTTGGCGGCCACTTCCAGGAACACGGTTTCGCCTGCGCCGCCGTAGCGGGTTTCAGCCGTCGGTTCCGGGGTGAAGACCAGCTTGTCGCCCTTGGCGTTGGTCAGGGTCAGCTTGCCATCGGCATCCTGCTCGGCCTTCAGCTCGCCCTGCAGGCGGCTCGACACGGCCTCGTCCAGCGCCATCAGCGCCTTGTCGGTGCAGGCCATCATGGTCGAGGCCATCGCACTGACGCTCAGCTTGCCAGCGTCGAAGGTATAGCCGCCGCCCATGCGGTTGCAGGTGTTGCTGACCGACAGGCGGCCATCAGCGAAGTCCAGGGTGACCGGCTTGTCTTCGCGGACGAACAGCGAGTCGATGCGCTTGCCGTCGGCGGCGGTGGCCTGCTGCAGCAGCCAGTGCTGGCTCTGCAGGCGCTGCGCATCCAGGTGCGCCAGCGTCTGCTGGTCTGCTGCCTTGGCCGCGGCCGGGGCCACGTCGTCACCGCCGGTGCCGGCCGGTGCCGGGGTCTGGCTGCAGGCGGCCATCAGGGCCAGCGGGAGGAGCAGGGTGAGCTTGCGGTTCATGGTGATTCTCCTTGGGGAACCGTGGGGGAAACGGGGTGGGGCCGGCAAGGGGGTTACCGTGCCCCGGCGCTGTTCAGCTGCCGGACGGCAACCACAGCAGCAGTGCCGCACCCAGCGCGATGCGGTAGAGGGCGAAGGCGGTGAACTTGTGCGACTTGATGTAGCCCATCAGCCACTTCACTACGACGAAGCCGGTGACGGCCGCGGCAAGGAAGGCCACGCCCACGTCGGTCCAGTTCTCGCTGCCCAGCTGCCCGGCCTTTGCCATTTCCAGGAAGGTGTAGGCGCTGGCGGCGAACATGGTCGGGATGCCGACCAGGAACACGAACTCGGCGGCGGCCGCGCGGCGGCTCAGGCCCAGCAGCATGGCCAGGAAGATCGCCGACGCCGAGCGCGAGGTGCCGGGGAACACACCGGCCACCACCTGCGCCAGGCCGACGCCGATCGCCACCGTCCAGGTCACCTGGTCGCGGTCGGGCAGGCGCGCGGTGTAGGCCTCTACCAGCAGCATCCAGACGCCACCGATGATCAGCGCCCACGCCACCGGGCTGACCGTTTCCGGCAGCGACCAGCCGGCCTTGCGCACCACCAGGCCGACCACGGCGGTGACCAGGAAGGCCGCGCCCAGCTTGAACACGTACTCGCGGTTCTCACGCTGGTTGAAGCCGGTGGCCAGTTGCAGCAGGCGCTGGCGGAAGACCAGTACCACCGCCACGATCGCACCGGCCTGGATGACGATGTTGAAGAAGTCCGAACGGGCACCCAGCCAGTGCTGGGCGATGAGCAGATGGCCGGTGCTGGAGATCGGCAGGAACTCGGTCAAGCCTTCGAGGATGCCCAGCAGCAGGGCGGAGAGCAGGTCGGACATGGACGGTGCGGGCACGCGCGGCAGGAAGGAAGAAGGTCGAGAGGATAGACGATCCCTGCTGCACCAAACGGGTGCGTCTGGTGGAGGGCGCACCTCATTGGTGCGCACCGATGTGCACCGGTCCGGGGCACTCTTTTTGAAATCAATGACTTGCGGGCTGTAAAAAGTTGGCACGGTCGTTGCTGTACCTCAGGAGGCATTCATCCCCATCCGAGGTCGTACCGATGTCCGTGGAAAACGTTGAGAAGCTGATCAAGGACAACCAGATCGAATTCGTCGATCTGCGTTTCGTGGATATGCGTGGCGTCGAGCAGCACGTCACCTTCCCGGTCAGCATCGTCGAGCCGTCGCTGTTTGAAGAAGGCAAGATGTTCGATGGCAGCTCGATCGCCGGCTGGAAGGGCATCAACGAATCGGACATGGTCCTGCTGCCCGACACCAGCAGCGCCTACGTCGACCCGTTCTACGCCGATCCGACCATCGTGATCAGCTGCGACATCCTCGACCCGGCCACCATGCAGCCGTATGGCCGTTGCCCGCGCGGCATCGCCAAGCGCGCCGAGGCCTACCTGAAGTCCTCCGGCATCGCCGAAACCGCGTTCTTCGGCCCGGAGCCGGAATTCTTCATCTTCGATTCGGTCCGTTTCGCCAATGAAATGGGCAACACCTTCTTCAAGGTCGATTCCGAAGAAGGCGCCTGGAACAGCGGCGCCAAGTACGACGGTGCCAACAGCGGCTACCGTCCGGGCGTGAAGGGCGGTTACTTCCCCGTTCCGCCGACCGACACCCTGCACGACCTGCGCGCCGAGATGTGCAAGACCCTGGAACAGGTCGGCATCGAAGTGGAAGTGCAGCACCACGAAGTGGCCACCGCCGGCCAGTGCGAGATCGGCACCAAGTTCAGCACCCTGGTGCAGAAGGCCGACGAACTGCTGCGCATGAAGTACGTGATCAAGAACGTCGCGCACCGCAACGGCAAGACCGTCACCTTCATGCCCAAGCCGATCGTCGGCGACAACGGCAGCGGCATGCACGTGCATCAGTCGCTGTCCAAGGGCGGCACCAACCTGTTCTCCGGTGACGGCTACGGCGGCCTGAGCCAGCTGGCGCTGTGGTACATCGGCGGCATCTTCAAGCACGCCAAGGCCATCAATGCCTTCGCCAACTCGGGCACCAACAGCTACAAGCGCCTGGTGCCGGGCTTCGAAGCGCCGGTGATGCTGGCCTATTCGGCCCGCAACCGTTCGGCGTCGTGCCGCATTCCGTGGGTCTCCAACCCGAAGGCACGCCGCATCGAAATGCGCTTCCCGGACCCGATCCAGTCCGGCTACCTCACCTTCACCGCGCTGATGATGGCCGGCCTGGACGGCATCAAGAACCAGATCGACCCGGGCGCACCGAGCGACAAGGACCTGTACGACCTGCCGCCGGAAGAAGAGAAGCTGATCCCGCAGGTCTGCTCCTCGCTGGACCAGGCGCTGGAAGCGCTGGACAAGGATCGCGAATTCCTGAAGGCAGGCGGCGTGATGAGCGATGACTTCATCGACGGCTACATCGCGCTGAAGATGCAGGAAGTGACCAAGTTCCGCGCGGCCACCCACCCGCTGGAATACCAGCTGTACTACGCCAGCTGACCGGTGGCGATGGCGGTGGGCTTCCCCCTCCCACCCGCCGCCATCGCTTCCGTTTTCGCGGCTGGGGAGCCGCAAGGCGGGCGCAGGCCCGCCGTTGTAGAGCGGGCTGTCAGTCCGCTGCATTGGAACGCGGGCCTTTGGCCCGCTTATCTAGGGGCAAGAGAGAGACCGGAGACGCGACCAGGGCCGCCCTCCCTCCCGCGTCGGTCGTGCAAGGAGAGAGGCACGGCCGTCCCGGCCCTGTACGTGTCCGGTGCAACAGCCACGGTCATCATCCTGATGACCCGTGGTTGCCTGATGCCAACGCGCGCTGGCGCGCTGGCCCCATCCACCATCGGGACATGCGCATGAAACTGATCTCCGCCATCATCCGACCGTTCAAGCTCGACGAGGTCCGCGAGGCCCTGTCCGATGCAGGCGTGTCGGGTATCACCGTGACCGAAGTGAAAGGTTTCGGTCGCCAGAAGGGCCACACCGAGCTGTACCGCGGCGCCGAGTACGTCGTCGATTTCCTGCCCAAGATCAAGATCGAAACCGTGGTCACCGACGAGCGTGCCGACGCGGTGATCGAAGCGATCCAGTCGTCGGCAGGCACCGGCAAGATCGGTGACGGCAAGATTTTCGTCACCGCCGTCGAACAGGTCATCCGCATCCGCACCGGCGAAATCGGTGCCGACGCGCTGTAACCCCCTTCCGGAGACTCCCCCAATGAAGATGCGCCTTCTCACCGGGTGGCAGGCCCGGTTCCATCTGGTGTGCCTGTTGATGCTGCTCAGCGCGCTGGCCGCCGGTGCCTGGCCGGGCAATGCCCATGCCCAGGCGCAGGTCTCGCCGTTGCCGAGCGAAAGTGTGGCCGTTGAACCACTGCAGGATCCGGTTGCCGCAGCCGCTGCGCCGGCCGTGGCCGAAGCGGCCGCCGCCTATGATCGTGGCGACGTCGCCTGGATGCTCACTTCCACCCTGCTGGTGCTGCTGATGGTGGTGCCGGGCCTGGCCCTGTTCTACGGCGGCCTGGTGCGTTCGAAGAACGTGCTGTCGGTACTCAGCCAGATCCTGGTGGTGTTCTCGCTGGTGTTGCTGCTGTGGGTGGCCTACGGCTACAGCGCGGTGTTCAGCGCGGGCAATCCGTTCTTCGGCTCGTTCACCGAATTCGCCTTCCTCAAGGGCTTCACCCCCGACTCGGTGGGCAACACGCCGATCAAGGGCCTGCCGGACTATCTGTTCGTCGCGTTCCAGTCGACCTTCGCCGGCATCACCACCGCGCTGATCGTCGGCGCGTTCGCCGAGCGCATCAAGTTCCGCGCGGTGCTGCTGTTCTCGGCACTGTGGTTCACCCTCAGCTACATCCCGATGGCGCACATCGTCTGGGGTGGCGGTTACCTGGGCGAATTGGGTGCGATCGACTTCGCCGGTGGCACCGTGGTCCACATCAATGCGGGTGTGGCTGGCCTGGTGGCCGCATGGTTCGTCGGCAAGCGCCTGGGCTACGGCCAGACCGCGCTTAAGCCGCACAACGTGCCGTTCACCTACATCGGCGCGATGCTGCTGTGGGTCGGCTGGTTCGGCTTCAATGCCGGCTCCGCCGCCGCCGCCGATACCGTGGCCTCGCTGGCCTTCCTCAACACCGTGCTGGCCACCGCTGCCGCCGTACTCGGCTGGACACTGGTGGAGGCGATCGGCAAGGGCAAGCCGTCGGCGCTGGGCGCGGCCTCGGGTGCGGTGGCCGGCCTGGTCGGCATCACCCCGGCCTGCGGCACCGTCGGCCCGCTGGGCGCGATCGTCATCGGCTTGGTCGCCGGCGTGGTCTGCGTCTGGGGCGTGACCGGCCTCAAGCGCCTGCTGAAAGTGGACGACACCGCCGACGTGTTCGGTGTACATGGTGTCGGCGGCATCGTCGGCGCGATCCTTACCGGCGTGTTCAGTGCACAGTCGCTGGGCGGCACCAAGGCCGATCTGGATATCGCGCACCAGGTCTGGGTGCAGGTGGTCAGCGTCGGGCTGACGGTGGTCTGGTCGGCGGTGGTGACCACGCTGATCCTGCTGGTGGTGCGCAGCGTGGTCGGCCTGCGCGTGACCGAAGAGGCCGAACGCACCGGCCTGGATGTGACTTCGCACGGCGAATCGGCCTACGAGGCCTGAAGTAGCGACGGAGCTGCTGCATTGATGTTGTGGGTGCCGACCGTTGGTCGGCACTTCTACTGTTCTGGTGGGTGCCAGGCTCGCCTGGCACTGCTCCTGCTCGGGTGGGTGCCGACCGTTGGTCGGCACAGCGGGTAGCCCATCCACGCATGGCGTGGATCTACCGCATCCTCTCTGGTGGGTGCCAGGCTTGCTCGGCACCGTGGCATGCATCATCAGGCGCGATCGCGCACAATCAGGCCATGCACCCGATCCGCACCGCCCTGATGCTCTCGGCCTGCCTGCTGCTGGCCGCCTGTGCCTCCGCGCCGCAGGAAACCCGCAACCCGCTCGCCACCTGGGTGCCGTCGCCGAACCAGAATGCACGCACGCCGGTCATCATCGTCATCCATCACACCGAGCAGAAGTCGGTGCAGCAGAGCCTGCACACGCTGCGTACCGCCAACAGCGGCGGACGGGTCAGCGCGCACTACCTGATCGGTGCCGATGGCCATCGCTACCAGCTGGTGGCCGATGAACGCCGTGCGTGGCACGCGGGTGCCGGGCGCTGGGGCACCATCACCGATCTCAATTCAGCCTCGATCGGCATCGAGCTCGACAACGATGGCCGCAGCCCGTTCAGTGCGGCGCAGATCGAATCGCTGATTGTGCTGCTGCGCGATCTCACCACCCGCCTCAACATTCCGTCGCGCCAGGTGATCGGCCATGCCGACCTGGCGCCGACGCGCAAGCAGGATCCGAGCCGGTTCTTCCCCTGGCAGCAGCTGGCCGAGGCCGGTTTCGGCATCTGGCCGCGTGCGGCCGATGGTGCTGCGCCGGGAGGTTTCGATGCCTGGAATGCACTGGCCCGTTTCGGCTATCCGCTGGACAACCGCGAAGCCACCGTCGCCGCCTTCCACCGCCGTTTCCGTGGCCGCGATGACCTGCCGAAGACGCTGGATGCCGAAGACGCGCGCATCCTGCACTCGCTGCTACTGCAGACGCCGTAAAGAGGGCTGCCGGCTTGCAGCTGGCAACGGGCGAATCCCTCGGGAATCTGATCGGAATCACTGAATGGATGGCTGTGGGAATTTTTTGCAATCCATTCGATGTTGTTCAAGGAGGTGAATGCCTAAGGTCGCCCGACATCGTCAATCGAGCGAATTGCCTCTCATGCGCTACTCAAAAGCCCAAGTGCTGCTGCACTGGATCTCTGCGGTCATCATCCTCTGGGCCACTGTCAGTGGTTTCTACGTGGCGCTTCTTGACGTGCCGCATACCGTCGCTGAAACCATTGGTTTCTTCAACGTGTCCATCACCTCGGTGTTGATTCCGTTGTTCGCCATACGCGTGGTGATTGCCATCTCAAATCACCGGGATGCACCCGCCAGCGGAGCGGAATGGGCTGCGTTGATTGCTCACGCCGCTCTGTATCTTGTCACGACCGTCGTGCTGCTGACGGGCGTGCTGATGATGGAGCGGGAGATCAATGTGTTCAACCTGGTGAGCTTTCCACAGCCCATCAGCGACCCGCAGCTGACCATGGCGTTCAATACTGCACACCGCTATGCATGCGTCGTTCTGGGCGGGCTTCTGTTCCTGCATATCGCCGCCGTGGTCAAGCATCATCTGTCGGGCAATGCGATCCTGAAGCGGATGAGTTGGTAAACGCCGTGAAAAAACTGCTACGCAGAGGGTCATTTGCACTACATTTGACCCATGACCGCATTCAACGCCCAATCGAACCGCAGGTACTGGAGCCTGGGTACCCTCGTGCTGCTGGCGGGGTGTTCCACATTGGGAACGCCACCAGAGACACCGCCTGCCCCATCGCCTGCCACGTACGTCAAGGCCGAATGGGGTGCATTGCCGTCTGTTTCCGACAACGACCTGCAGGCCGGTTTCGTTGCCTGGCGCAGCAGCTGCACGCGCCTGAAGAACGATGCGGTCTGGGCAAAACCCTGCGCCACCGCCGCGACGGTTTCGGACAAGGACCCGGCGGCGATCCGCCAGTTCCTGCAGCGCGATTTGGATGTCTACGCACTGCGTGCCGGCGGCCACCAGGCCGACGGGCTGATTACCGGCTACTACGAGCCGATCTACGCCGGCAGCCTGACCCGCACCGAGAAGGCGACGGTGCCGGTCTATGGCACGCCGGATGATCTGGTGGTGGTGCAGCTGGAGAGCCTCTATCCGGAACTGAAGGGCAAGCGCCTGCGCGGTCGCGTCGAAGGCAAAGTGCTCAAGCCCTATGACGACGCCGGTACCATCACGGCCAAGGGCGCCAAGGCGCCGGTGCTGGCCTGGCTGACCGATCCGATGGACCTGCAGCTGCTGCAGATCCAAGGGTCGGGTCGTGTGCGCCTGGGCGATGGCAAGCAGGTGCGCCTGGCCTATGCCGAACAGAACGGCCACCCCTACCGCGCGATCGGACGCTGGCTGGTGGACCAGGGCCAGCTGAAGAAGGAAGACGTCACCATGGACGCGATCCGCGCGTGGGCCCGGGCCAATCCCGCGCGCGTGCCGGAACTGCTGCGCAGCAATCCCAGCTACGTGTTCTTCGTGCGCAATCCGGACAGCCCGGAGGGGCCGCGCGGTTCACTGAACGTGCCACTCACCGCCGGCTACAGCGTGGCGGTGGACCGCACCGTGGTGCCGCTGGGCAGCCTGCTGTGGCTGTCCACCACGCGCCCGGACGGCAGCCCGGTGGTGCGCCCGGTGGCCGCGCAGGACACCGGCGGCGCCATCGCCGGTGAAGTGCGCGCCGACCTGTACTGGGGCAGCGGCGACGCCGCCGGCAAGCTGGCCGGCGACATGAAGCAGAAGGGCAATATCTGGATGCTGTGGCCGAAGGGCGTGGCGTTGCCGCAGTAGGTCGGCAGGGCCCAGATCCCTTTCCGCAGGGAAGGGATCTGACCCCCGGATGCCTGATAATGGCGTCATTCCGAACTTTCCGGCCGCCCCTGCAGCCAGGACCCCTGCAATGACCTACGCAAAGCACAACGCAAAACCCGGCACGAAATCCGCCGCAAAGAAGTACTACAAGCACTGGGCCGAATCGGGCCTGGGCAAGGGCAACGTGCTGATGGAAGCCCGTGGCGAGAAGATCGTGCGCCAGGTGGAAATCTACGGCACCAAGATGGTCTGGGCCGACGAGCATGCCCACAGCGATGACCGCTTCCTGCTGGCCGACCAGCCGGTGTCGTTCCTGGATTTCGACGAGGACGACGAAATCTCCGCGCGCGAATTCGAAAGCGCCTGGAAGAAGGCCCGGGAAGCCACCGGCTACGCGGTGTAACGCTGCCCGGCCGGGGTCAGAGCCCTTTCCTGACGGGAAGGGATCCGACCCCGGATCCGCGTTTTGCACTACATTGGTGCAATGTCCGACCCCGCTCCCCCGCCGTCCCTCGATGCCCTGGGCACGCCGCTGGCCTGGGCCGGGGCCGATGGCTGCATCGCCGGCTGCAATCCGGCCTTCGCCCGCTGGCTGGGCGTCAGCGTCCGGCGCCTGCTGGGGCGGCCGCTTGCCGCACTGGAAGTGCAGGGCGAGGCACTGGCCCATTTTCTGGCCCGCGATGAGCGCGACAGCCTGCGCCTGAACCGGCTGGCACTGGCGGTGCCCGGCGAGGCCCCGCGCTTCGCCGAGGGCTGGATGAGCCGCCGCGACGATGGTGGCTGGTTGCTGGAGGCGCATCCGGTCGACGAATTCCCCGGGCTGGACCCGACCCAGGCCCTGCCCAGCGCGCTCAGCGCGGCGCTGAAGGGCTTGGCCCACGAGCTGCGCAACCCACTGGCCGGGCTGAAGGGCGCGGCGCAGCTGCTGGCCCGCCGCGCGGCCCAGCGCGATGCCAGCGAACGTGAGCTGATCGAGCTGATCGGCTCGGAGATCGAGCGCCTCAACGGCCTGCTCGACCAGCTGCTGTCGCCGGCCCCGGCCGCGCCGCATGCCGAACTGAACATCCATGCCGCACTGGAGCGCGTGCTGCGCCTGGCCGAGAGCGAAGCTGGCTGGGCGGTGCGCCTGCAGCGCGACTACGACCCCAGCATTCCCGAATTCCATGGCGACGCCGACCGCCTCACCCAGGCGGTCTGGAACCTGGTGCGCAACGCGATCCAGGCCGGCGCCGGCAACATCACCCTGCGTACGCGCGTGGAGCATGGCGTGCGCATCGCCGAGCAGCTGCACACGCTGGCGTTGCGCCTGGAAATTGCCGACGACGGCCGTGGCGTGCCGGAGGAACTGGCCGAGCATCTGTTCCTGCCCTTGGTGAGTGGCCGTGCCGAAGGCACGGGTCTGGGCCTGGCGCTGGCCCAGCAGGTGGCGCGCGAACATCGCGGCACGCTGACCTACCGCTCGCGCCCGGGCCATACCGTGTTCACCCTGCTGCTGCCGATCGTCAGCGGCGCCGCCTTGGCCGAGGAGGCCCCGCGCGATGTCTGAGTCTTCTTCGTCCCCGCAGCGCATCTGGGTGGTCGACGACGATCGTGCCGTGCGCTTCGTGCTGTGCACCGCACTGCGCGAGGCGGGCTACCAGGTCGTCGATTTCGACAGCGCCGCCCCCGCCCTGCAGGCGTTGAGCGAAGGCCCGCCGCCGGCGCTGTTGTTCACCGATGTGCGCATGCCCGGCGACGATGGCCTGGTGCTGCTGGACAAGCTCAAGGCCGCGCTGCCGCAGCTGCCGGTGGTGGTGATGTCGGCCTACACCGATGTGGCCAGCACGGCCGGTGCGTTCCGCGGTGGCGCGCATGAATTCCTGTCCAAGCCGTTCGATCTGGACGATGCCGTGGCGCTGGCGCAGCGTGTGCTGCCGGCCGTTGCACCGGCACTGGCGGCGCCCACACCGGCGGCGGAAGCGCACGGCGACCAGCCGCCGCAACTGGTGGGCGATACCCCGCCGATGCGCGCGCTGTTCCGTGCCATCGGCCGTCTGGCGCAGGCACCGCTGGCGGTGCTGATCACCGGCGAGACCGGCACCGGCAAGGAGCTGGTGGCCAATGCGCTGCATCGCGAATCGCCGCGCGCGCAGGGGCCGTTCGTCGCGCTCAATACCGCCGCGATTCCCGCCGAACTGCTGGAAAGCGAGTTGTTCGGCCACGAGGCCGGCGCCTTCACCGGCGCACAGCGCCGCCATATCGGTCGCTTCGAGCAGGCCAATGGCGGCACGTTGTTCCTCGATGAGATCGGCGACATGCCGCTGCCGTTGCAGACCCGCCTGCTGCGCGTGCTGGCGCAGGGCGAGTTCTTCCGCGTCGGTGGCCGTGAACTGATCCGCGTCGACGTGCGTGTGGTCGCCGCCACCCACCAGGATCTGGAAGGCCTGGTGGCGCAGGGGAAGTTCCGTGCCGACCTGCTGCACCGCCTGGACGTGGTGCGGTTGCAGCTGCCGCCGCTGCGCGAGCGCCGCGAAGACATCGCGCAACTCGCCAGCACGTTCCTGGCCGCCGCCGCGCGCAAGCTGGATACGCCGCCGAAGCGCCTGACCGCCGCCGCACTGCAGGCACTGCGCGAGCACGACTGGCCGGGCAACGTGCGCGAGCTGGAAAACGTGTGCTGGCGGATGGCCGCGTTGGCCGCCGCCGACACCATCGGCGTGGCCGACGTCGATACCGCGCTCAACCGTACACGCGGTCGTCGCAGCAGCACCACCAGCGCCGATCCGGGGCAGTGGGAAGCGCTGCTGGCCGAATGGGCACGCCGTCAGCTGGCCGAAGGCGTGGACGGGCTCCACGCGCAGGTGCGCGAGCGGGTCGACCATGCGCTGCTGGAGGCCGCGCTGCAGATCACCCATGGCCGCCGTGCCGAAGCCGCGGCCCGCCTCGGCCTGGGCCGCAATACCCTTACCCGCAAGCTGGGCGCCGGGCGCCGCCGCGGGGCCCATTGAACGGTCCCTGCACGCGATCCTCGCGCCCGCTTGCCGAACTGTTGATCGTTCATGGACGATGCAACGCTTAGTGTCATCTGCAAGGAGTCTTTGATGCGTCTGTCCTTTGCCATCCTGCCGTTGTCCGCCGCCGTGCTGCTGTCTGCCTGCGGCAGCGCGCCGAAAAAGACCGAACCTACTCCGCCGCCGCCGACCGTGGTCAGCGCAGCGAAGCAGGGCGAGGCCAATCTTGCGCCGGCTTCGGCCAGCATCGTCAGTGGCCGCATCGCGCTGATTGTGGAGCCCGGTGGCATCCACATCACCGGCCTGATCGGTGGCCTGCAGCCGATGCAGCAGGCCGGTTTCCACATCCACGAGCGCGGCGACTGCAGCGCGGTGGATGCCAGCAGTGCCGGCAACCACTTCAACCCCGGTGGCGCTGCGCATGGCCGCGCCGGCACCGGCAAGCATCACCTGGGCGACATGGACAATCTGCGTGCCGATGCCCAGGGCCGCGCCAACGTCGATATCCACCTCAAGGGCGTTACCCTTGGCGGAGGCGCCGCCACCGATATCGCCGGACGTGCACTGGTCGTGCATGCCAACGCCGACGACTATCGCAGCCAGCCCGCCGGCAATGCCGGCGTCCGCATCGCCTGCGGCGTGATCCGGGTCGTCCGCTGATCACCGCAGGCTTCATCCAGGGAGAGATTCCAATGCGTCTGATCCACACTTCGCTATTTGCGGCCATCGCCGCGCTGGGCCTGGCGGCCTGCGGCCAGCAGCCGCCCGCTCCGCAGACTGAAACCCCGCCGGCCGCTCCGGCCGAGGGCGCCACCACCGAACCGGCTGCAACGCCGGCCGGCGACACCTCGGCCACCGCAGAACTGGCACCGACCCAGGGCAACGAGACCAAGGGCAGCGTCACCTTCAAGGTGGTTGACGGCAAGGTCCACGTGACCGGCCAGATCAGTGGCCTGAAGCCGGGCAGCGAACACGGCTTCCACATCCACGAGAAGGGCGACTGCAGTGCCCCGGACGGCATGAGCGCCGGTGGCCACTTCAACCCGGGCAAGCAGGATCACGGCAGCGTGTCCGCCGATCCGCACCACGGCGGCGACATGCCCAACATCAAGGCCGACGACAAGGGCGTGGCCACCATCGACGGCCCGGTGTCGAGCAACGTCAACATCGGCAAGGGTGATGACTTCGACATCATCGGACGTGGCCTGATCGTCCATGCCGATGCGGATGACTACAAGACCCAGCCGACCGGCAACGCCGGCGCGCGCCTGGCGTGTGCGGTGATCCAGAAGGCCCCGTAAGGGCGCTTCTGTTGGAAACGAAAAACGCCGGTGCAAACCGGCGTTTTTCTGTGCATCGCTTCCTGTAGAGCCGAGCCATGCTCGGCTGCTTTTCGGTGGACCTGAGCCGAGCATGGGCTCGGCTCTACAGCAGCAATACGCACGGCGGTCGCGCCCCGGCGAAACGCAATTGCACGGTAGCGCCGGGCCACGCCCGGCGGCACGCATCCGCAGATCAGCGCGCCAGCAGCTCGCGCGCGTCCTGCCCGGCTTCGCAGTGCACGAACAACACCGGCACGCCATGTGCTTCCAGCACGGCGGCCATCTGCCGCTGGCGCATCAGGAACTGCTCGTAGATGCCCTTCAGGCGGTCGCAGTCGTTCTTGCTGTGGTCGTAGTGCGCGCACCAGCCGGCCGGGTCGAACAACGCCATGCGCGCCTCGCCATGCGTGTAGCGCAGCAGCGGCTCGGGCGCGGCGTTGAGCCATTCGTCCTCGCCCGGCGCCATGATCGCGGTCTCGATCAGCGGCCACAGCGCGGCCAGGCCCTGGTTGTCGTACTGCATCGACATCATCGCGGCCAGGTCGTTCACGGTGAAATAGCGCGCGTGCTCGATGCGCGCACCAAAGGTGTTCTGCGCCATCAACGCGGTGTCGGCATGGGCCATGCCGTTGGCCAGCAGCGTGTCTTCCAGCGCCTCGGCCACCGCATGGGTGGTGGCCACGTCGCTGCCGGTCAGCAGGAACGGCACCACGCGCAGGCCACCGCCCACCAGGCCGGCATCGGCCTGGAACGGCAGCGGTACATCACCGTTGGCATCGGTACCGAACGCCAGCAGGCGCGGACCCTGGTTGCGGCCCGGCGCACGCATCTGCAGTTCTTCCAGGCGGCGGTGGATCGGCCAGCCCGGGCGCAATACTTCGGCCGGGTCGAAATGCGCGGCGGCGAACACCAGGTCCAGCTCGGCCACCTGCGGCACCAGCTTGGACAGGTCACGGCCGACGCGTTCGGCCAGTTCACCGGCCTGTTCAGCGCTGAGCACCGCCTGGCGGGGGATTTCACCGCCGGCCAGTTCCAGGGCCAGCACGCCAAGGGCATTCATCGCGGGGTCGGGTTTGCTCATGGTTCCACGGTTGGCCCATCACAGGGCGGCAGCTACACTTGGCTCCATTATGCCTGCTCCGCCGTGCAGGCCATGTTGCAGACACCCTCATCCATGCCAGGTATCTCCATGCCCAACGCTCGTCCCGTCGCCATCCTCGGTGGCGTCCGCATTCCGTTCTGCCGCCAGAACACCGCGTATTCGGATGTCGGCAACCTCGGCATGTCGGTCCGTACGCTGGGGGCGCTGGTCGAACGTTTCGGCCTGCACGGCCAGCAGCTGGGTGAAGTGGCGATGGGTGCGGTGATCAAGCACTCCAGCGACTGGAACCTGGGCCGCGAAGCCACGCTGTCCTCCGGCCTGTCGCCGCTGACCCCCGGCATCACCCTGCAGCGCGCCTGCGGCACTTCGCTGGACAGCATCATCACCGTTGCCAACAAGATCGCGCTGGGCCAGATCGAATCGGGCATCGGCGGCGGTTCGGACACCACCTCCGACGTGCCGATCGTCTACGGCAAGAAGCTGCGCGCGCGCCTGCTGGCCGCCAACCGTGCCAAGAGCACCGGCGACAAGATCCGTGCACTTACTTCCGGCTTCAAGTTCTCCGAGCTCAAGCCCGAGTTCCCGGGCGTGGCCGAGCCGCGCACCGGCAAGAGCATGGGCGACCACTGCGAGGACATGGCCAAGGAGTGGAACATCTCGCGCGACTCGCAGGATGAGTGGGCGGTGTCGTCGCACAAGAAGCTGGCTGCCGCCTATGAGCGTGGCTTCTTCAACGACCTGATCGCACCGTTCCGTGGCGTCGAGCGCGACAACATCCTGCGCCCGGATACCTCGCTGGAGAAACTGGCGACGCTGAAGCCGGCGTTCGACAAGGTCTCCGGCCGTGGCACGCTCACCGCTGCCAACTCCACCCCGCTGACCGACGGCGCCGCCGCCGTGCTGCTGGCCAGCGAAGAGTGGGCGCGTGCCCACGGCCATGAGCCGCAGGCCTATCTGCGCGATGCGCATGTCTCTGCGGTGGACTTCGTGCATGGCGAAGGCCTGCTGATGGCACCGACCGTGGCTGTGCCGGAAATGCTCAAGCGCAACGGCCTGACCCTGCAGGACTTCGACATCTACGAGATCCACGAGGCCTTCGCTGCACAGGTGCTGTGCACCCTGCGTGCGTGGGAGAGCGAGGACTACTGTCGCAACCGCCTGGGTCTGGATGCACCGATGGGCCGCATCGACCCGGACAAGATCAACCTGCTGGGCTCGTCGCTGGCCACCGGCCACCCGTTCGCCGCCACCGGCGCCCGCGTGATCGCGACCGCAGCCAAGCAGCTGGCCGAACGCGGCGGTGGCCGCGCGCTGGTGTCGATCTGCACCGCCGGCGGCATGGGCGTGGTGGCGATCGTCGAACGCTGAGCATGAC
Source organism: Stenotrophomonas sp. SBJS02 (assembly GCF_020428325.2). NCBI lineage: Bacteria > Pseudomonadati > Pseudomonadota > Gammaproteobacteria > Lysobacterales > Lysobacteraceae > Stenotrophomonas > Stenotrophomonas sp. SBJS02. The sequence continues at coordinate 175,708 of NZ_CP109812.1, forward strand.
GGTAGTGCCGGCCGCTGGCCGGCAAGCGCTGGTACGAAAACGCCGCCCGATGGGCGGCGTTTTTTCTTGTTCCGGTGGGTGCCGACCGTTGGTCGGCACGGTGCGGAAAGCATCCACGCATGGCGTGGATCTACTGGGTGGGTGCCGACCGTTGGTCGGCACGCTTCACGGCAACCGCGGGTTGCCGAATTCGTCGCGCTCTTCGTTGGCGTCATACACCGGCGGCTGCACCGCGATCGGCTGCTCTTCCACCGTGGCACGCAGCGGAGTCTCGGTGCCACGCACCAGTTCCACGCTGTCCTCGCCGCGCTGCAGTCGCAGTGCATTGGCCAGGCACTGCGCGGCCAGCGCGTGCTCGCCACGCTGCGCGAACAGTTCACCCAATGCCTCCCACGCCGGGGCACCGGCGCCCGCGGCGATGGCCTCGTGCAGGAATGCATCGGCAGCGTCCCACTGCTGCTGCGCCAGGGCCACGCGGCCCTGTGCCAGGCGCAGCGCGGCCGAGTCGTCATGCACGTTGCGCCAGCGCGCCAGGTTGCTCTGGCGGGTGGCAAGGCGTTCGGCGGGAAGGCGACCATACAGCGCCACCAGTTCGTCGTCCCAGCGATGGTCCAGCGCTTGCTCCAGCGCCAGCAGCGCGGGCTCGTCCCAGTTCAGTGCCACCGCGCGGCTGGCATAGGCGCCAACCACGTCCGGGGTGGGGCGCAGCGCCTTGGGCGTGGCTTCCCACTGCGCAGCCAGCGCATTGACGTCGGCCGCTTCCAGCAGCGCCTGTGCCGCCAGGCGTGCTTCCAGCTCGCTGTTCGCGTCGGCCGGCAGCACCTTGCTCTGCCGCAGTGCACCCAGCTGGCCATACGCCTCGTGGGCGCGACCGGCCTGTGCCAGCGCTTCGGTACGCAGCCACAGACCACGCGGCGGCAGCGGCTGGATCGCCGCCACATCCAACGCGTTGATCGCATCCACCGGCAGATCGCGCGCCAGCAGCTGTTCAGCGCGCAGCAGCGCCTGCAGGGTGGCATCGCTCTCGCCAAGACGCTGCAGCAGCGCCTCGCTGGCGGGGCCATCGGCACGCGCCTGTGCACTGCGCACGGCGTTGGCCAGCGCCACCGCGCTCACTTCCGGATCCTTGGCGGCGCCGTCCAGCAGCTTCTCGGCACGCTGCCACTGGCCGTGCTCATAGGCCTGCAGGCCGTCGATCAGGCGCACCCGGCCCTGCTTGCGGCGGTAGCGGCCCCAGGCGCGGAACGGTGCAGCGATCAGGCTCCACAGCAGCCACAGCACCAGCACCGCGATCACCGACAGCAGCGCCACCTTCGGCAGGTTGCTGTGGTAGTCGTAGCCGCCGTAGCGCAGGGTCACTTCGCCGAAGCGGTTGAGGTCATCGGCACCGAGCCATTGCGCGGCCACCACGCCGATGGCCACGGCCAGCAACAGCACGACCAAGGATTGCAGGGGTTTCATGGGGGATTACCTCCGGTCGGTCTGGGTACGCAGCTGCTGCAGGGTGCTGCCAAGAACAGCGTTGCTCGCCTGCAGCGGAAGCTCGCGCAAGGCCTTCAGTTCAGCACGTTGCGCGCGCAGGGCCGGTGAATCCGGCCAACGCCGCTGTGCCCAGTGTTCCACGCGCGCCAACGCGGTATCGCGGCCGGTGCGGTCGCCACGCTCGATCGCGGCGCGCGCCAGAGTCAGTTCCAGTTGCAGTGCATCGTCGGCATTGCGGCGTTCGGCGGCGGTCAGCGGACCGTTCTGGCGGCTCGGGCTGATGTCCACGAACGGCGCCAGCGTGGCCTGCCACCACGGCTTGGCGGTGCTGCTGCCGGTCGTGCCGGTGATCTGCGAGGGCAGGCCCTGCAGCGCGCGGGCCACGGCATCCAGCCGCTGCAGTGACTGCACACGCGGGCCGGTACCCAGCGCATCCAGCGCATCGCGTTCCTGTACCAGTGCCTGGCGCAGATTCAGGCCTTCGCTGTCGGGCAGATCGGCCAGTGCGGTGGCGGCCTGTGCATACAGGCGGCGCGCGCCCTCCACGTCATCCGCGTAATTCAGGCGCTGTGCCGCCTGGGTCAACAGCAGTTCGGCCTCATCGCGCTGTACCGCCTGGCGGCCCTGGTTGGCGCTGTCGGCCAGCTTGGCCAGGTTCTCTTCCAGCAGTGCACTGCGCTGCGAGAGGCCCAGCATCTCGTCGCGCAGCACGCGGTTGGTGGTCGCCGCATCCTGCAGGCGCTGGCTGGTCGCGCGCTGGTCGCGGCGCAATGCGTCCAGCGTCGCCTCCAGGCCCTGCAGCTGCACGGCCATGGTCTGTGCCTGCGCGTGCTGTTCTTCCTGTTGCTGCTGCCAGACGTACCAGCCGGCATAGCCGCCCACGCCAAGCACGACCACCCCGGCCAGCGGCAGCAGCCAGCGCACGGGTCGATGGGGTGAAGCAGTGGGCGGAGTGTCGTTCATCGGGCTTCCTTGTCGGCTGTGTTGCCAGTCGGTTCCGGCAGGCCGCGTTGTGCACAGCATCACTGTTGCCGACCACAGCGGCAAGCGTGACCCACGTCCCTGTTCAGGTCGCTGCCGGGACGGTGAGCGTGGCGTGTGCAGCCGCCACCAGCTGCGCGGTGGTGGGGCCGGCGGCGCGCACGATGTGTTGCAGGCCCAGCGCCCGCGCCTGTTCGCCGAGGCGATCACTGGCTACGACTGCGGTTGCGTGTGCCTGCAGGCGCTGCTGCAATGCGGCTGGAAGCTGCTGCCAGAAATGCTGCAGCGCTTCGCCACTGCTCACCGCCAGCACCCACGGCTGCGCTGAATGCGGCAATCGAGCCAACGTGCGGGGCGGCAGGCGCAGCAATCGGCGCTGGTAGACGTCGGCGCGTTCGATCGTGGCACCCGCCGCCTGCAGTTGCGCAGCGATCAGGCCACGCCCGCCGGGCGCGGTCACCAGGCCGATGCACAGGCCCTGTACGTCGGCCAGCACTGGCATCGCGAGCAGCCCCTCGCTGTCCATGCGCTGCGGTGCGTGCACCTCGCCGACGCCCAGCGCCTGCAGCGCACGCGCGGTGCCTTCGCCCACGGTCAGCCACGGGCTGCGTTGCGCCTCGGCCAGCGGCAGCAGGGACGCGGCTGCGGCAACGGCGGCCGGGCTGGTGAACACCACCCGATCGCAGTTCAGCGCGCGTTGCAGCTGGCGCACCACTGGCGTGCCCTTCAGGCGCTGCAGGCGCCACGGCGAAAGGGCCAGCACATGCCCGCCCAGCCCAGCAACGGCGCGGCGCAGCGCCACATGCTGGCCCTGCGGGCGCAGTGAAACCAGGGTCCAGCCCGCGTCGGAACCGGCGGCGCCAGTGGGTATCGTATGGTCGGCCATTGCCTGCATTATGCGGGCCCTTCGTTGTCTGGTCTCTGCTCCGATGTCCGTTGATGCTCTGACTTCCTCGCTGGCCGCCCTGCAGGACGTGCTGGACTGCATGCCGGCGGTGCGCGCCATGCAGATCCAGCTCGACGGCTATGCCGACGGCGTGCTGCGCATCACCGCGCCGCTGGCCGCCAACGTCAACGACAAGGGCAACGCCTTCGGTGGCAGCCTGGCCTCGGTGCTGACCCTGTCCGGCTGGGCGCTGGTCAGCCTGCGCCTGCGCCTGGCCGGCCACGATGCCGAGGTCTACGTGGCCGACAGCAACCTGCGCTACCTGGCCCCGGTCTACGAAGACCTGCACGCCCATGCCGAAGCGGCCGAGGCCAGCGGCTGGGATGCGTTCCTGAATACCTTCCGCCAGCGCCGCAAGGCGCGCATCAGCATCATCGCCACCCAGCCCGGGGCCGATGGCAAGCCCGCCGCCGAGTTCAGCGGTCGCTTCGTTGCCTTCGCCAAAGGGTAGGATGGCAGGCTGACGTTCTGGGGAAACCACCGATGCGCCGCCTCATCCAGTTCCTGATCTGTTCCCTGCTGCTGGCCAGCGCCGTGGCCTCGGCCGACGACCTCAGCCGCAAGCAGCGCAAGCTGCTGGAAGAGACCCAGATCGCCTACGGCGCCACCATCCGCTGGGGCAGCATGGACGATGCCATCGGCTATCTCGACCCCAAGCTGCGCAAGGAAAAGCCGCCCACCGAGTTCGAGCTCAACCGCTACGCGCAGCTGCGCGTGTCGTCCTACCGCGAGCGCAGCAGCGCCTCGCTGGACGGGGGCTTGGTCGAGCGCCGCGTCGAAATCGGGGTGATCAACCAGAACACCCAGGCCGAGCGCACCGTGGTCGTGGTCGAGCGCTGGCGCTGGGACCCGGAAGCCAAGCGCTGGTGGCAGACCGCCGGCCTGCCGGACCTGTGGAAAGGGCAGTGACGGGCCGCGTCCGGCTTGTGCGACAATCGGCGCCCGCTTAATCGACCCGTGACCTGAGTGAATTACGAAGAGTTGCTGGCCTTTGCAGGCCGAAACCCGATGCTGTCCGCGGCCCTGGTCGGCCTGACCGTGGCCATCATCGTCACCGAAATCCGCCGCTTGTTCCGGGGCTTCAAGGGCATCAAGCCCGCCGAACTGACCCAGCTGATCAACGCGGGCGGCACGGTGGTGGTCGACCTGTCGGCCAGCGGTGACTTCGAGAAGGGCCACATTGCCGGCAGCCGCAATGCCCAGGCCAGTGCCTTCGGCCCGGACAACAAGCTGGTGGCCAATGCCAAGCAGTCGCCGGTGGTGCTGGTGTGCCGCAGCGGCAACGCCTCGGAAACCGCCGCCAAGGCGCTGAAGAAGGCCGGCTTCGAAAAGGTCTACGTGCTCGACGGCGGCATTCCCGCCTGGCAGCAGGCCGAGCTGCCGCTGGTCAAGGGCCGCAACTGATTGCCGCAGGTGGCGGATCCGGCCTTGTATGGGCCTGATGCCGCCCCCATCGCAGTAATTCGACTATCGTTTTCATTGCATTCACCTGGAGTTACTGGAAATGTCCGAAGAGATCACCAACGGCGCCGCTGCGCCGGTCGATGCCGCCACCGGCCCTGCTTTCACCGTCGAGAAGATCTACGTCAAGGACGTCTCCTTCGAGTCGCCGAACGCTCCGACCATCTTCAACGACCAGGTGCAGCCGGAGCTGCAGCTGAACCTGAACCAGCAGGTGCAGCGCTTGGGTGAGAACGCCTTCGAAGTCGTGCTGGCCGTGACCCTGACCTGCCAGGCCGGTGAGCGCACCGCCTATGTGGCCGAAGTGAAGCAGGCCGGCGTGTTCGGCCTGGTCGGCCTGGACCCGCAGTCGATCGACGTGCTGCTCGGCACCCAGTGCCCGAACATCCTGTTCCCGTACGTGCGCCAGCTGATCAGCGACCTGATCCAGGCCGGCGGCTTCCCGCCGTTCTTCCTGCAGCCGATCAACTTCGAAGGCCTGTACGCAGAAACCCTGCGCCAGCGCCAGGAGCAGGGCGACGCACCGTCGCTGGCTGACTCCGAGCCGGCTGGCAACGCCTGATTCCTGCCGCGACGTCACGGATGAGCACTCCCGCTGACAAGATCGCCGTGCTGGGCGCCGGTTCCTGGGGAACCGCGCTGGCCAGCCTGCTCGCGCGGCACGGTCACCCGACCGTGCTGTGGGGGCGCGATGCTGCCGTGGTCGACGCCATCGACCAGCGCCACGAGAACCCGCGTTACCTGCCGGGCATCCCGCTGCCGGACAGCCTGCGTGCCACGACCGACCTGGCGTCGGCGGTGGAGGGCGCGGCCTGGATCCTGGTGGTGACCCCGTCGCATGCCTTCGGTGAAACCGTGCGTGCGCTGGCGCCGCTGCGTCCGGCCGGTGCCGGCGTGGCCTGGGCCACCAAGGGCTTCGAACCCGGTTCGGGCCGCTTCCTGCATGAAGTGGCGCGCGAAGTGCTGGGTGAGGACGTGCCGCTGGCCGTTGTCACCGGGCCGTCGTTCGCCAAGGAAGTGACCCAGGGCCTGCCGACGGCGATCACCGTGCACGGCGACGTGCCCGAGTTCGCGCAGACGGTGGCTGAGGCGATGCACGGCCCGGCGTTCCGTGCCTACACCGGCGACGACATGGTCGGTGCCGAGCTGGGCGGTGCGATGAAGAACGTGCTGGCCGTGGCCACCGGCGTGGCTGATGGCATGCAGCTGGGCCTGAACGCCCGTGCCGGCCTGATCACCCGTGGTCTGAACGAGATGCTGCGCCTGGCCGCTGCGATCGGCGCCAAGCCGGAAACGCTGATGGGCCTGGCCGGCCTGGGCGATCTGGTGCTGACCTGCACCGGCGACCTGTCGCGCAACCGCCGCCTGGGCCTGGCCCTGGGCCGTGGCCAGACGCTGCAGGATGCCGTGCGCGAAATCGGCCAGGTGGTCGAGTCGGTGCAGACCGCCGACGAAGTGATGCGACAGGCGCGCCGTCATGGCATCGACCTGCCGATCTCTGACCGCGTGCGTGCCGTGCTGCACGGCGAGCAGACGCCGGAAGAAGGCCTGCGTGCATTGCTGGCGCGGGAACAGAAACCGGAATACCCGGACACGCTGTTCAAGTGAATCGAAAAACCCCGGCCCAGTGCCGGGTTTTTTTTTTGTGCGCGCCCCATCCACGCATGGCGTGGATCTACGACGGACCCCGCTTCTGGTAGCTGCCAACCTTGGTTGGCGCCCGGTAGCGCCGGGCCATGCCCGCCGGCATTCATCACCGCGCCCGCGGCGGCGCGCTGGTGTTGTCCATGTCCGAGAAGATCAACCACGGCCCATCGCCCACGCGCTTCAACGTGAGCGTGAACTTGCCGGTATCGACCACGTTGTTGCCGTAGCTGTAGGCACCAATGATGTAGCCCGTGTTGCCCTCCATCGAATACGCAAGGGCACGCAACCGCAACGGGCTGCTGCCCTGGCCGGCATACGCAGCCTCGATCGCACTGCGGCCGCGCACCGGCGGCTGGTTGCTCTGCAGCACAAAGCCATCCTCGGCGAACAGCGCAGCCAGTGCCTTGGCATCACCGTTGCGCCACGCCTGCTCATAGTCGCGCAGTACACGGTCCAGCGGCGCGGGCAGGGCGGCATCGGGCAGGCGCGCAGGCGTCGTGCCTTCAGCTCCGAATGCCATTGCCGGCGATGCCAGCAGCAGGGCACTGCGGAAGATCATGGCGAGTGGTGTACGGCGCATGCGTCCGGCTCCAGGCGATGACGGGAAGCTGTCAACGCATCCTAGCGCGGTGCTGGTTAGAATCACGCGGCCGTCGACGCGGACGATGCAGCGCAGATCAGACAAGGACACGCGATGAAGATGCGAATCACAGGGATGGCGATGATGGTCGCGCTGCTGGCGGCCTGCGGGCAGGCACCGGCGCCGGATGCAGCACCGGCCGCCGCAGCAACAGTGGTCGAAAAGGAACCGTCCATCGAAGACGGTGTGGATCCCGCGGTATGGGACAACGAAGGCGAACCGGAAGACCCGAGCGCCGGCGGCGAACTGACCTGCGCGGACAATCCGCTGGCGACGCATTTCTTCACCCTGGTGGGTGGCAACGCCGTGGACGACTGCGGTCGCAAGGATCCGAAGGTTCTTGCCGCGTTCAACGCCCTGATGAAGAACACGGCGGCGGCCGAATCCGCCGACAAGGAGATTCCCTCGCTGCGCGAACGCCTGTTGAGCGGACCCAGCGGGCCTGGCGAACTGGTAGTGCTGCAGGGCGAGCCGTGGTGGTTCTACACCGCCTGCCAGGCCCACGACTGTCCCGGCACCGCGTTGGCAATGCTGTACTCGCCCGATCAGTCGAAGATGGTCGGCCGTCTTACCGCGCGCTGCCGTGTGTGGTGGCTGGGTGAGCCGACGGCGGAACAACGTGCGCAGATCGACCAGCGCCAGCCACTGCAGGATGCCGCGTTGAAGGAAGACAGCGCGCCCTGCGAGTGATGTGACGCGCTCCGCAGCGCCGGGCCGTGCCCGGCGTTGCAGTGAGCGTTGTTCCCCGTGTCACCCTTCCGGGCGCATGCGTGCGCTGACCTGTGCGGTCAGCGACAGACCGGCCATCATCAGGCCCTCCATCACGCGGTCGCCCACGTACTCCTCGTCGGGACCGTTCTGGCGCACGCGCTCGGCAGCCAGCAGCATTTCCAGCGCCACGCGCAGGCCGGTCAATGCGCAATCCGCGTCGGCCAGCGCCATGCGGCGGCCCGGCATCTGATGACGTTCGGGCCAGGGCTGGCCGTCGGCGGCGGCGCCCTTGCGGATGCGGTCGAGCGTGGCGATGAAACCGAGAGGATCGTGCGCGTGCGCCGCTTCCGAAGGCACGTCCGCGTTGGCGGGCACGTACTGCGTGCGTAGTCGAGAGGATTCGGGTGTGCTCATGGCAAAGGCTCCGTGCAGGACAGACGGCAGCCGCCACGCAAAGGTGGCGGGCGGAGACGTGGCTCGAAAACCGGGACAGTGCGTACAAGGCCGGCAGGCACAAGGCCTCCACGCTCCGCCCACCATGACCGGCAGACGAATTGCCCGTCGCGCCACACTGGGTGACGCCGACGGGCAGGCGCAAACAACGTACGCATTGCCACGGGTTTTCGATGCCCGGCCACCCTTTTCCGGTGGCACGTCATCTGTACCGCCGTCGCTGCGCAACGCCAATCAGACAAGTTGCAAACAGCGTTCGATCGAAGACGCTTTCGGCATTCTTGCATGCTGTTAAGTAGCCGCAGACCGAGGCGCCGCAATGGCCGCAGCGGCTTGGGCAATATGCGACACGGATCGAAGTTGATGACGTGGCGTATGGGTACCCGACCAAGCCGATGACGACAGTGCGGAGCGAAGAACGTAAATCGACATCGATGCACTCTGATCTGTCAGCGCTCTTCGCGTCTCTCGTACCAGTCTTGAGTACGATTCACGATCCGCACCACAGACAGCATGACCGGCACCTCGATCAGCACGCCCACCACGGTGGCCAGCGCCGCTCCCGACTGCACACCGAACAGCCCCACCGCTGTTGCCACCGCCAGCTCAAAGAAGTTACTGGCGCCAATCAGCGCTGAAGGGCCGGCCACGCAGTGCGCCACGCCCAAACGACGATTGAGCAGGTAGGCCAGGCCTGAAGTGAAGTAGACCTGGATCAGGATCGGCACTGCAATCAATGCAATCACCAGCGGTTGCTTCACGATCTGCTGGCCCTGGAATCCGAACAGCACCACCAGCGTCAGCAGCAGCGCGGACAGGGACAGCGGCCCCAACCTTCGAAGCGCGAGTTGCAGCCCCGCCTCGCCGCTGCGCGAAAGGATCCAGTGCCGCAGCAGTGCAGCGACCAGCACGGGCGCCACAATGTAGAGACCCACCGACAACAGCAGCGTGTCCCACGGCACGGTGATCGCCGACAGGCCCAGCAACAGCGCAACCACCGGTGCGTATGCGACCACCATGATCGCGTCGTTCAACGCCACCTGGCTCAGAGTGAAGTTGGCATCACCGCGGCACAGGTTGCTCCACACGAACACCATGGCAGTACAGGGCGCCGCTGCCAGCAGGATCAGCCCGGCGATGTAGCTGTCGATCTGTGCTGCGGGCAGCCAGTCCGCGAAGGCATGGCGCAGGAACAGCCAGCCCAGCAGCGCCATCGAAAACGGCTTGACCGCCCAGTTGATGAACAGTGTCACCCCGATGCCCTTCCAGTGCTGCTGCAACTGGCGCATTGCGCTGAAGTCGACCTTCAGCAGCATCGGGATGATCATCAACCAGATCAGCACGGCAACCGGCAGATTGACCTTGGCGATTTCGGCCGAGGCCAACTCCGCGAAAGCAGCGGGTAGGACGTGGCCCAGCAGCGTGCCGACCGCAATACAAAGCCCGACCCAGAGCGTCAGGTAGCGCTCGAACAGATTCATGGGGGCAGTCACGGCATGCGATCAGTTGGCGGCAGCTGTCCGATCCGATCCAGCGTGTGCTGCAGCGCCTCGCGGTCGGACCACAATGATTCGGGCAGGGCGAGCAATGCACGCAGGCGCGCTTTCACGATGGCATGCGCCAGCGCGAACGCCGCGGCTTTCTCGGCATCGCTGCCCGCCACGGCCGCTGGATCGGGCAGGCCCCAGTGGCTGCGGATGAAGTCACCGAACACCACCGGGCAGGCCTCCGCTGCGGCTGAGTCGCATACGGTGATGACCAGATTCATGGGCGCTGCATCCACGAACTCATCCCACGACTTGCTGCGCAGCCCTTCAATGGGCATTCCTTCGGCCTGCAACTGGGCCAGCGCGAATGGATTGACCTGACCGGTGGGCTGACTGCCCGCACTGAATGCCGTGAAGCGATCGCCGCCCCAGGCGCGCAGGGTGGCTTCAGCAAGCACGCTGCGGGCGCTGTTGCCGGTACAGAGGAACAGGACATTGCGGGTCATGGAGCAATTGCCTTGAGAGGAGAGGATCTGTGTGGGGTCAGCACTTGCAGGCAGGCGCCGTGGGCACGCATTGCTCGGTTGGCGAGCCCGCGCAGCAGTTGTGCGTCAGGTACTCGATCAAGCCGTTCATCGCATCGAAGTTGGCGCGGTAGCAGACATGGCGGCCCCGGCTTTCGCTCTCCACCAGGCCGGCCTGCACCAGCTCCTTCAGGTGGAAGCTGAGCGTGGCTGGGGGCACCTGCAGGGCCGTGGCGATATCGCCTGCCATGCGACCTGCCGGGCCAGCCTCTACCAGCAGGCGGAAGGCAGCCAGGCGGGTGGCATGACCCAGCGCAGTCAGGGCGGCAATTGCATTCAACGTTTCCATATTTCTATAATAGTCGAATGAACAAGCCCAACACAAGCTCCCACCTGAGCTCCCACCTGCCCAATCTGGTGCACGCCTCGCTGCCCCAGCCCGATCACCACCAGCTCGCCGCGGCAGATCCGGGACCGCCACGCATCCTCCTGCTCTACGGTTCGCTTCGGCCGCAGTCGTTCAGTCGCAAGCTGGCGCTGGAAGCCGAGCGATTGCTGCGTCACCTGGGGTGCGAGACCCGCGTGTTCGATCCGCATGCGCTGCCCATGCTGGACAGCGTGGACACAAGCCACCCCGAAGTGCAGCGGTTGCGTGCGTGGTCGCAGTGGTCGGAAGGCCAGGTCTGGGTCAGTCCGGAGCGGCACGGCACGGTCACCGGCGTGTTCAAGAACCAGATCGACTGGTTGCCATTGGAGGATGGCAGCTTGCGGCCCACGCAAGGCCGCACGTTGGCCGTGATGCAGGTGAGCGGCGGTTCGCAGTCGTTCAACACGGTCAACACGTTGCGCGTGCTGGGCCGGTGGATGCGCATGCTGACCATCCCCAACCAGTCGTCGGTGGCCAAAGCCTGGCAGGAATTCGACGACGAAGGGCGAATGAAGCCCTCGCCGTACTACGACCGGGTGGTGGACGTGATGGAGGAGCTGGTGAAGTTCACGCTGTTGACGCGTGGCAGGACGGATTACCTGGTGGACCGTTACAGCGAGCGGAAGGGCGATGCGCATGCCGCTGCAATGGCATGGGCCGCGGGCGCTGCAGCTTCCTGACTTCCAGTACGCAAACGCGCTCCACTACCCACTTCTACTTGCTTGCGCGCCGCGCGCCTTTCTCGTCTTCGTCCTTTGCATCCCCGCGGCTCTGCGCGAACTCCGGGAACGTCTTCGCGATCGAATCCTTGTCCGGCAGGATGTAGAACACACCGCCCTTCTCGAACGTGGACTGCACGATCTGGTCGTAGAACGCGGGCGAGACGTTGATGCAGCCGTGGGTGACGCGGTTGTCGTCCGGCGTCGGCGTTGCCAGCCGTTGGGCGCGCTTCTCTTTCGGGGTGCCTGGCGGCAGCGGGTGCATCGAGACGGCGGAATCGTAGTCCACCCACAGCACGCGCCCGGCATCGTCGGAGGGGCCGTAGCCACCAATGAAGCGGCCCGCCGGGGTGGTGCGGTCATGGCCTGGAATCGCACTCAGTGCGAGCTTGGCAACGCCCGGGGCCGAGTGATCGCCGATGGCCGAACCGAACAGTGCCGGTGCTGCACCGCGCAGCTTGCCGTCGCCACCGAAGACCAGTACCTGTGCCGCCGCCTTGTCCATGATCGCGAACGGATAGCCCTGGTTGTCCTTGCTGGCAACGACCCAGCCAGCCAGTTCAATCACTGTCTCGGACACGCTCTGGTCGGGCGGAAGCTCATCAACGGCGGCCACAGGTGTTTCAGACGCGTCCTTGTCCTTGTCCCTGGCATTGGCTACGCCGCTGCACGCGACGATCAGTGCCATGGCCAGTGCGGCATGGAGGGCGCGGCGTGCAGGGGAGGAGGAAGTGCGAATGGGACGACTCCTTGCAATGCAATCTTGGTGGAAGGATGCCAGTGGCCGGCGAAGGCCACTGGGTCCCGATACACCCGATACAGAGGTGGATCAATTCAAACGGTGAGGGAGCGATTACCCGCGCGGCTTGCGGCCGGCAGGTGCCCTTTCAAGCTGCTGCACGCGGCCTTCGATCTGGTCCAGGCGCTGGTTGGCCTGCTGTGCGGACTGGTTGGCGGACTCCGCGCTCTGCGCGGCACCCTGCACCTTTACGTCGAGCTGATCGAGACGCGAGTTGATGGTTGCAAACTCGTTCTTGTAAGAGGCGCAGGCGCCAAGGCTGACGGTGGCGATGAGCGCTACAGCAAGTGCGCGGGCCGTCTTCATGTGTTGCGGGTTCAGGTTCATTGCACTCCCTCCTTCGTCTGGGGAAGCTGGAATATAGCGGCGTTTGTTCCCGGCGCTACCAAACGCTTTCAGCTGGAATTTGAATACGTGGATGCACTGTGAAGTCGCTTTCTGACTCAGCATTAACAAGCGGGATCAGGCGAGCTGATGTACGCCGGCCGATCGCCTTGTGCCTGTTCAGAACAGCCAATTCATCTGTATGAAGCCGATGTCACATTGATTGCACTTCTGTGCCGTTGTCGGCAGCACCCGCCATCAGGCATCGGCTCGCCTCACGCGCGATTGCGGGGCGCGCGCAGCACGGAATCGCTCAGTCCGCGAACGTCACGCTCTCCATGATCTTTCGAATGCCCGCTTCCGCGGCTTTGCGATTTGCGCTCAACGTCCGGGTAGAGGCGTAGCAGTACCACTCCACGCTGCAGCGCTTGACGGCCAGCACGTGCAGTCGCCGGGCGTACGGTTGGTTGCTTTCGAAAATGTTGTGCTGGAACTGCGTGGCATGGGCTTCCGCGCCTGGCGCGAGTTGGTAGGCTGAGTACTTCGGCGGTCCGTAATTCTCACTGTCCCCCACCTCCTCTGAGTACGAGTAGGCGGCCCAATCCGGCAGCGAGACGACCACGCTCGTATGGACGAGATTGATCACGACTTCCAGGTTCAACACTTCGAAGCGATGGTGGCCGCGGATGATAGGGACGGTGCCAGTGAGCCGCTATTGGAAAAGTTGCAATTCGCCCTGATGCGAAGGCAATTCGAAGTAGGCGTGCTCCACGCACTCCTGCGCAGCAAGTGCGGGGGAGATCGCATCTTGAAATGCGGCCATGCAGAGTTCCCTGAACGGGAACCATATTTATACACCAGTCAGTTCAATATTCAGGGTCGATTAGACCCCCTAACGGATAATTCACACCTGTCGACCGCCTCCTCTCTCTCCCCCTCCCGGGAGGCGGCCGACGAAACCAAAATAATTAAAGGTGTGTCCCGATGAACAAGAATTCGCTGCTCGCCCTGGGTCTTCTGGCTGCTCTGCCGTTCGCTGCATCGGCAACCGATGGCCTGTCGTACAACTACGTTGAAGGCGGCTACGTGAACACCGATGCCAAGGGCGGCGACGCCGATGGCTGGAAGGTGAAGGGTTCCGTGGCGGTGCACCCGAACTTCCACATCTTCGGCGACTACAGCGCCCAGGAAACCGACAAGTTCAAGAATGACGTCGACCAGTGGCGCCTGGGTGTCGGCTACAACTATGGCATCGCACCGAACACCGACCTGGTGGCCCGTGTTGCGTACCAGAAGTACGACGAGAAGCGCGGCCTGGACTTCAACGGCTACTCCACCGAAGTGGGCGTGCGCACCGCGTTCAACCCATACGTGGAAGGCTACGTGATGGCCGGCTACGAAGATTTCAGCAAGAAGCACGGTTACAACCCGGACGGCGAGTTCTACGGCCGTGTCGGCGCCACCGCCAAGTTCAACCAGAACTGGGGCCTGAGCGGCGAAGTGAAGCTGGCCAAGGCCGGCGACCGCGAGTGGTTCGTGGGTCCGCGCTTCACCTGGTAACAAACGCCTGTCGTTAGTGCGTGTTGTGCTGGCGTGTGACTCTCTCTCTCTCCCACACGCCAACCGAAGCCCGGCCTCGCGCCGGGCTTCACTTTTATGGGCCCTGTGGCGCCACAATGCGGCATGGGCGACCCTTCCTCCCTCGCAGGTACTGGCACGGCCTACCAGGAGCATCTGGCGCCTGCGCCGCTGCGCGGCCACTTTGGCCAGCTTTGGCAGAGCCAGCTTCCTGCCGATGCCGATGGGCACATCACCGTATTGCCCGATGGCTGCGTGGATATCCTCTGGCGCGACGGTGCGTTGTTCGTGGTCGGCCCGGACCGCGTGGCCGCGCACCCGGCGCTGGCACCCGGTGCACAGGTGCTCGGCGCACGCTTCCGTCCCGGCCAGGCATTGGCCGCGCTGGGCCTGCCCTTGGCCGGGATCATCGGCCAGGCCGTGCCACTGGCCGATCTGAAGGGCACGTGGGCGAAGAAGGCTGCGGCCTCCATCGGCGACACCGCGCCTGCACTGCGCCTGCAGCGGATGGCGCACTGCCTGCAGCAGCATATGGGTGCGTCCGCGCTGGATACTTCGGCGCAGCGTGCACATGTCCTGTTCCGGGCGCTCGCCGCGGGTGACGCCACGCTGGATACGCTGGCGGCGCACTTGAGCCTGAGCCCGCGCAGCCTGCGACGTTTCAGCCAGTTGCAGTTCGGCTACGGCGCCAAGACGCTGGAGCGGATCCTGCGCCTGCAACGCTTCCTGCGCCACAGCCGTGCGCTGCCGCAGCACTCGCTGGCGATGCTGGCCGCAGAGGCCGGCTATGCCGACCAGGCCCATCTCAGCCGCGAGGCGCGCGAGCTTGCCAGCATGACCGCACGCGAACTGCGCCTCGAATGGGGCCAATGATGGCCGTTTCGTTCAAGACCGCGATGCCGCGCTGATTGAAGCTGGGCTCCCACCCAGGAGCCACGCCATGAGCCATGCCGCTACTCACGATGCCGAACGCCGCATCGACAACATCGAATTCAACGTCGCCGACATTGCCCGCAGCAAACGCTTCTACGGCGAGGTGTTCGGCTGGCATTTCACCGACTACGGCGCGGCCTACACCGAGTTCGACGACGGCCGTCTGAAAGGTGGCTTCGTGGCCGACGCGCCGGTGCGTGCCCACGGGGGGCCGCTGGTGATCCTCTACTGCGCGGACCTGGCCGATGCACAGCAGCGTGTAATCGCTGCCGGTGGCGAAGTCGTACAGGCGGTGTTCGCGTTCCCCGGTGGCCGCCGCTTCCACTTCCGTGATCTGGACGGCTACGAACTGGCGGTCTGGAGTGATGCGACCTGAACCTGCTGATACCCGCCGCGGAGCATGCATACTGGGCCGAGCCAGGCAGAGTCCAGCGCATGCTGATCCCCATTTCCGCGTATGTGCAGCAGGCCGACGGCAATACCGTGCAGGTGGTGGTGCTGGACGCAGACGCGCGTGCGGCGTTGCAGGCACTCGGCATGGCGGGGCAGGCGGCGACATTGTGCGCCGAAGTGGGCGACGACATCGGCAAAGCCCGCTTGTTCGCTGCCCTGCGTGACCGGGGCGTAGCGTTCTTGGCCGGTCGCGAATGGAGCCCGGCCGAGGTGTTTGCCTGGCTTCGCGACCGCGGTCTGCTCGAAGGTCCGTATCTGCGCATCGCCTGGACCGACCCACAGCAGTACGTTGTCTGCATCGACCCGTGATGCGTCCAGGCTGATACGGCCCTAGCGGACCGGCTTGCGATACGCCTCCGACAGCGTGGCCTTGTACTGCGCCAGCGGTTGCAGCCCCATGACCTGGCGCCGTGCGTCCAGTCCGTCCATGTCTTCGGTGGGCCGCAGCTCCATCGTGCCGTCGCCGGCGGTGGTGAACTGGCTGCCGTAACGCTGCGGCTTGCCCTGCGCGAGCAGTACGCGATCGGTCAGCAACGCCAGATCGGGAAGATCGGCCTCGCCGGCCTTCGCCGCATGTTCGATCATCGGCAGTACCTGTGCCTGGAACGCGGGATCGTGATCGGCGTGCTGGACGATCAGCCAGGCCGCCTTGGCCCCGTCATGGCCGACCCGCGAATAGGTCGGCCAGCCCTTGTCGGCAATCATGGTCTTCAACCAATCGGCATTGGCCTGGGCCACCGGTGCTACGCCCTTGAACGCATTGCCACCCCCCGCGTCGATGGCCACATGCTGGGCGGCCTGGTCACGTGCGGCGCGCTCCAGCAGCTCTTTGCGCAACGGCGCGTCCAGCTGCGCGAGGCGTTGCTGCTCGGCGGCTTCCACGCGCCGCTGCATGTCCGGCCACGCCTGATCGGCGCGCAGGGCGTTCAGGCCCGGTCGATCCTTGTGCAGCAGATCATCGAATGACAGGCGCCCGCGGGGCAGCAGTTGGTTCACGTAGTCCATTGCCTGGCTGCGGTCGCCGGCAGCGGCCGTGCATTCCACCAGCAGCAGCTCGCCGCCGTCGGGGAAGCGGCCACCACGCTGCAACAGCTCGCCGAGCAGTCGCGCGCATCCGCTGAAGTCATCGGCGCCGTAGCGATCGAGGGCGGCGAAGAAGGGATCCTCGGCAGCGGCGTGCGCGTCAAGCGGTGTGCCCAGCGCCAGAGCGAGGGCCACGGTTGTGGCGGATGCGCGCAGCCACTGCATCGATGTATGGGACATCAGCGTCTTCCTCCGTGAAGTGCAGGGATGGCCACGTCCTGCCGGCCTCATGGCGCAGGCTAGCAGTGTCATGGTGCTGTCTCAAACGCACGCGGTATCCGCCGCAACCTGAGAACCGCTCCGTCGCCGATCAGGAGCTTCGGCTATGATCGCCCGCACATCGCCACGCGCGATGCGCCCGCCTCAAGCCAGCAGGAACCGCCGTGAACTCCCAGCCCGCACCGATCACCGCTCTCAATCACACGCTCGACAACGAGCCGCAGCAGATCACCGCGCCACTGACCCATTCGGCGGCGTTCCTGGTGTTGAAGGTGAAGGACGACGAGGCGTCGATCGCGAAGGCACGCGAGGTCCTGGCCAGCACCGATGACCTGATCAAGAACACCGCCATCCGCGAGATCGAGCGCACCTTCACCTGCAACGTGGCCATTGGCTACCGCGTGTGGCAGCCGCTGGTGGGCACCACGCCGCCGCGTGAGCTGCAACCGTTCCGCGAGATCAAGGGCGCGACCCACACCGCCGTGTCCACGCCCGGCGACCTGCTGTATCACATCCGCGCACGCACCATGGATCTGATCGTGGCATTCGAGCGCAACCTGCTGATGGCCTTCGGCGATGCGGTGGAGACGGTCGATGACGTGGCCGGCTTCCGCTATTTCGATGGCCGCGACCTGCTCGATTTCGTCGATGGCACCGCCAACCCGGAAGGGCTGTCGCTGCCGGAAGCCACCATCGTGGGTGAGGAAGACCCGGAGCATGCCGGCGGCAGCTACGTGGTGGTGCAGAAGTACCTGCACAATCTTGATGCCTGGCGCGCACAGAAGACCGAGGCGCAGGAAGCGATCATCGGCCGCACCAAGCACGACAACATCGAGCTGGATGATGCGCCGGCCGATGCGCAGAAGTCGCACAAGACGCTGTGCACCATCGAGGATGCTGACGGCGAGCACGAGATCCTGCGCGACAACATGCCGTTCGCCAACCCGGGTCGCGGCGAGTACGGCACCTACTTCATCGGCTACACGCGCCGCCTGTGGGTGATCGAGAAGATGCTCGAGCGCATGTTCATCGGCAATCCCGCGCCACTGCACGACCGCATCCTTGATTTCTCCACCGCCACCACCGGCGTGACCTTTTTCGCGCCCTCGCGCAAGGTGCTGGCCGATCTGGGCGATTGATCGCGCCTCTCGTTCTTGCGCATGCTACTGGCCGCTCTGTTCCAGTAGATCCACGCCATGCGTGGATGGCGCACACGTTGCCCGTAGTAGCCACGCATGGCGTGGCTCTACTGTGCCGCCATCTGCCTGTCATCTACCGCGCCGACCATCTGCCGTTGGATGCGAGTGCAGGAGGCGGGCGATGGCCATGACCGGAAACAGGAGCGGCGCACGCCGCGGGTGGAAGCGGCTGGCCGCGTTGTTCGGTGCGCTGGCACTGGGGAGCGCTGCGGTGTCCGCGCAGGAAGCCCCTGCGCACTGGATGGCCTACGCCGCCGCCGTGGGGGGGCAGCTGCAGCAGCGCCTGCAGCAGGAGCAGGACCCGCAGGCGCAGCGCGTGCTGGAATGGCTGCAGGCACATCCGGACGCACCGACGCCGCTATCGGTGAGCGTGTGGATCGCGGCGGATGGCCGCATCTCGAAGCTGGAATTCGACAGCCTGGGTGATGCCCAGGTCGACGCCGACCTGCGCGCGACGCTGCAGGCCGCGCCGTTGCAGGCGGCCCCACCGGCCGACATGCGCCAGCCGCTGCGGCTGGGTCTGGCCCTGACCCCGTAGATCCACGCCATGCGTGGATGGCGCGCCGATTGCCCCTAACAGCCCCGCATGGCGTGGCTCTACCGGGTTGCCACCTGCGGTTCACGCGCGGCGGCGCTCCATGCGCGCAGGCCGAATACGGCCAGGCCGAGGAAGAACACGTACAGCGCGGCGGTCACGTGCAGCGACTTGAACAGGTACGCACCCACATAGACCACGTCCACCGCGATCCACACCCACCAGCAGGCCACGTGGCGGCGCGCCTGCCACCACTGGCCGACCAGGCTCAGCGCGGTCAGCATCGCGTCCAGCCAGGGCAGTGCGGCATCAGTGAAGGTGTGCATGGCCGCACCCAGCGCCACGCCACCGCACAGGCCGATGGCCAGGTCGCGCAGCAGCTTGCCGCGCGCCAGCGGCACGATGCGGATGCTGCCTTCATCGGCGGCGTGCTGCCGCCAGTTGAGCCAGCCATAGACCAGGAAGCCGCCGAAGGCGACCTGCAGCAGGGTGTCCGAGTACAGCTTGGCCTCGGCGAACACCAGACCGTACAGCGTCACCGACAGCAGGCCCACCGGCCACGCTGCCAGCCGGCGCCGGGCCATCAGCCAGACGCCGAGGATGCTGCTCAGCGCGGCGGTCCACTCCAGCATCACGCCGCTCACAGCGCGAACGTCACCGACAGGCGGGCCTGTCGCGGTGCACCGGGGAACAGGTAGTAGTCACCACCGCTGCTGCCGGTATCGCGCCAGTAGAAGCGGTTGAACACGTTGTCCACCGACAGGTTCCAGGTCACTGCGCGCTCATGCAGGCGATGCTGGAAACGCAGGCCGGCATCGAACACCGAGTAGTCCGGTGCGCGCACCCCACCGTCGGCGCGGGCGACATTGGCACCGGCATAGCGCCAGCCACCGGTCACATCCAGGCCCTGCACGAACGGCAGCGCATAGGCCAGGTGCACGCTGGCGCGCACCTTCGGCACGTTCACCAGCTGATGGCCTTCATAGGCCGGCGTGCCGGTGTCGCGCGCGCGCGCCTGCAGCACGCTGGCGCTGGCCACGATCTGCAGCGCATCGGTCAGCTGGCCGTTGGCGGTCAGCTCCAGGCCGGTGTGGGTCTGCGTGCCTTCTTCGATGAAGGTGTAGCCGACGTCGCTGTTGTCCGGCTTGGCGTACTGGTACGGCTGCGAAATGCGGAACACCGCCGCGCCCAGCGTCAGCGCCTCGACCGGCACGTACTTCACGCCCACTTCCAGCTGCCGCGACTGCACCGACGGCAGGAAGGTGTCGGCGTTGCTGGTCCAGAACGGCGCTTCCTGGCCCAGCGAAATGCCGCGCACGTAGCTGGCATAGGCATTGAGCTGGTCGGTGGCCTTCCACACCACCGCAGTCTGCGGCAGGAAGCGAGAAAGGCGGCTGTGCCGCTGCGGGGTGCCACGCTTGTCGTAGGCGCGCTCGTCCAGGCGCACGAAGCGGCCACCCGCCAGCCACTGCCAGTCATCGCCGAAGCTCATCCGGTCCAGCGCGAAGAACGCGGTCTGGCCGCTGTCCAGGCGACGTGCGGACGGGCCCGGCATCTTCGGCGACGGCGCGAACACCGGCACCGGTGCGTCGTGGATGTTGGTGGTGCCAACGTACTCGTTGACGCTCGGGCGCCTGTCCACGGTGCGGCGGAAGTAGTCGGCGCCGAGGGTCAGCTCATGGCCGACGCTGCCGGTCTCGAAGCGGCCACGCAGTTCGGCACGGGCCTGCTGGTTGCGGCGGGTATCGTCCGGGCTGCGGTAGTCGTAGACGTCGTAGTCGCCGTTGGGCGCGAAGTAGTTGCCCGGCACGCTGCCATCGGCGCACTGCACGGCGTAGTAGCAGCCGTAGGCGAAGGCGACGTTGTCATCGATCACCGAGCGGCTGTGGCCGACCGAGACGCGCGACTGCCAGGTCTCGTTGAAGTCGTAGGTGTGCAGGGCGGTGATGTTGGTGCTGGCGATATCCACCGGCCGCTGCCACGGCTGGTAGCCGAGCAGGTGCTCGCGGTCGACGCCGCGCGGCAGGTCGCGTGCGCCCAGCAGCTGGTAACCGGACACCGAACGCTGCGAGCTGGTCTGGTAGTTGGCGTCCACCTCCAGCTTGCCGCGCTCGCCGATCAGCCAGTCGGCGGCCAGCGAATAGAAATTGCGGCGGCCATCGGCGTGCTCGACATAGGAATTGCTGGAATCCCATGCGGCATTCAGGCGCAGGCCGAAGCGCGGGGTGATCCAGTGGCCGACATCGACAGCGACGTAGCGCGAGCCTTCCGAGTCGGTACCGAGCGTGGCGGTGCGCATTTCGGCCGGGCGCTTGCCGATGTAGTTGATGATGCCGCCGGGTGCCATCACGCCTGCGGCCAGGCCGGCTTCACCCTTGAGGATCTCAACCGACTGCACGTTCTCCAGCGCCAGGCGCTGTTCGCCGGCGATGGACAGGCCGTTGAAGCGATAGCCGGTGGCGGCGTCAAGGGCGAAGCCACGGATGGCGATGTTCTGGTAGTAACCCACCGGTGCATACGCATCACCCAGCGAGGCATCGTTGCTGGCCAGCTCGGACAATGAACGCACCTGACGACGGTCGAGGTAATCGCGCTCGAGCACGTTCACCGAGGCCGGCGTGTCCTTCCAGCTGCCGCCACCGAAGGCGTTTACGCGCGAGGTATCGGCCTTCGGTTTGCCGGCCTGCACGCGCACCGCCGCCAGCTCGGTGGGCGAGCGCTCGGCGCCGGTGGCAGCCACATCAGGGGACGCCTCGGCCTCGCGGGCATGCAGCGGCAGCGCGGCGCAGAGGGCGAGGAAGAGCAGGGTGGGGCGCAGGCAGCGGTTCATTCGGTTCGTCTTCGGACAACAAGGGAGACGAAGCGACGGCGCGCAGGTGCACCGGCCCATGACGGGGGTGTGGCTGCGGCTCAAAGCTCCCTACGCCGGTGCAAACCGGATCAGGTTCCAAGGGACTCTCTCAGCCTGGCAGATCCAGGCACCCCCGCTTCAGGTGACCATTTCACTACAAATGGTACGGATTTGCGAGTCGGTGCCCTTCAGGCTGCCGCGTGCAGCGCCTGCAGCAGTGCCTGCCCCGGCGCGCTGTGGAACCATGCCGGATGCCCCAGCATGAAGGGCTGCCAGGCCACATCCGCGTTCGCGGTCGAACCATGATGCCTTCGAAGTACTCCACTTCGGACAGTGCGAAGTCGAAATGGACCATCGGCAGCAGGTCGGCCAGCAGGTGCACGCGTGCCGCCGACAACGGCAGCGCCTGGCGATAGCCGTCGAGCAACGCCAGCGCGATATCGATGCGCACCGCCTGCATGCCGCGCTCCAGTTCCAGCCACGCCACCGCATTGCGCTCGATCGCGGTGGCGAGGTCGAACAGTGCGCTGGTGGGCGAGGCCAGGCCGAAATCCAGCACGGTACCGACCTGCCCATCGCGCCACAGCAGGTTGGAAACGTGCCAGTCGTTGTGCGCCCACAGCCGTGGCTCGTCGCGCAGGCGCTGGGCCAGGCCGGCATGCCATGGCAGCACGTCACGCTGCAGCTGCACTTCCCACGGAATGCGCGCCAGATAGCGGGCCAGCCCGGGGCGCTCATGCAGCCCTGCCTTGATGGCCGCGATCGGATCGTCGGCGCGGATCAGATCGTCGCGCGCGACCAGCACATGGGTGCTGCGCTGGGGCGCGTGATAGCTGGCCGAGGCAAGGTGCAGCTGTGCGAGTGCGCGCCCGGCTTCGCGGGCCTGCGCAACATCGGTCAGCAGCGACCACGACACCGCGTCGCGGTACAGGTCGTCGCCCACGCCGACATCGTGCAGTTCAAACGTCCATTCGCCGTGTTCGACCGCGGTGTGGCCATCAACCGCCGGCAGCACCTGCACCACCGGCGCGCCGGCGGCGGCGAGATGGGCGATGAAGCGGTGTTCTTCTTCCAGGCAGGCCGCGCTGCGCACGCTGTGGTGGTGGCGCTTGATGAACACCGCACCGTCCACGCCGTCGACGATGGCGGCGGCCGACAGCGGCCGTGGGCTGTGCCAGCGCGGTTGGCTGTGCCCGCCCAGCTGCGGGTAACGCGTACTCAGCCACGCGATGTCCGCCGCGCTGATCGGTGGCCAGTCGGCAGGGACCTCGTCGTTGTTGAGGCCCTGCACGCGATGGGAGGAAGACGTCATGCCGCAGCCCCGGTGGGGAAAGTCACATCCAAGGCTGCGCATTCAACGCCATGCACGCGGCCAACGCAAACGGGCGGGTCATCGACCCGCCCGTCCGTGCATCGGCATGGAGGATGCCGTCCTGCTTACCAGCCGCGATGGCGACCGCGGTCGTGGTAGTAGCGGTTGTCGTAGTAACGCTCGCGCTGCCAGCGGCGGTCGTCGCCACGGTCGTAGTAGCCGCTGCGGTAATAGCCACGATCGTACCGGCGGTCGTAACGGTCGTTGTAGTAGCGGTTGTCGTAATAGCGACGGTCGCGACGATCGGAGGTGGTCAGGTTGCCGATCGCACCGCCGGCCACGGCACCGCCGACAGTGGCGGCGGGATCACCGTTGGAGAGCAGGTTGCCGGCCACGCCACCGACCACGGCGCCGACCAGGGTGCGCTTGTCCTTCCTCGACATCGCGCTGGCATCGCTGACCACGGCCACACCGGCCACCAGAGCCAGAGCCATCGCCAGACCACGGAAGCTGAGTGCGGAAGTACTGAGCATGTTCGTTCTCCTGTGAGGTGCATGCCACGCTGGGCAGGGAGGGCGCGGGGCGCCCCGGCTGCCGTGGTGTCCACGCTGGCGTTCCAACATTGCCGGAACATTGCCTGGTCCACCGTGCGGCTTGCGCATTCATCTAGCGGCAGGCGGCATGAAGCAAGGCTGAAAGCGGCCCCGGCCGCTCAGCTGGCAGAAAGGGAAAAGGCCACGCCGGCGTGGCCCTCCCTTCTCTGCCAAGGCGCTGCGGGCTTAGACGCCCATCGCCTTCTGTGCCTGCCGGGCCTGCTCCTGCTGGGCGTCCTGCTGCGGGTGCAGCACGTTCGGCGCACCCTGCACCGCGCCGCTGCTGAGCGCCAGGCTCTGTTCGCTGGCCGCCCGCGTCTCCACCGCGACGCGGCTGGCCGCCGGGTCACCGATCGTGCCCTGCACGGCGAACAGACGCTCGCCGTTCGGGCTGGGAACCACCGAGTCGATACGCTGCAGGCCGGCAGCATGCGCCTCCTTGGTCAGGGCTGCGGCGGCGCTTTCCAGCGCGTGGCGATCCTTGAAGGTGCCTGCCGGCATCAGCTCCAGACCCTTGCTGGCCTGGATGAACAACGGATTGCGTGGGTGCCGTTCGTCGTTGAGCAACGGCCGTTCGCGTGCGTCCTTGATCGCTTCCAGGGTCTTCGCCCCGACAATGCCGTCGGCCACCAGGCCGTTGTCCTTCTGCAGCTGGCGCACCGCCGCGTCGGTGTTGCGGCCGAAGCGGCCATCCTCGACCAGCGGCTTGCCGTCGGCACCGACGTAGCCGAGGTGGCCCAGCTGCTCCTGCACCTTGCGCACGCCTTCGCTGTGCGCACCCTGCTTGTACAGTTCGGCGTGCGGGGTGGCAGCGGCCTTGTGCTCGGCCGCTGGCTTGCCCTGGGTCTGCTCGTGCGACTGGGTGCGGTTTTCCAGCAGGTCGCGCGCCTTGGACAGCGGATCGGAGGCGTACAGCTTCCAGTTCGGGTGGTCCTTCACCTGCTTGAGGTAGTCCTCCACCGGCATGGTGTGCACGCCCTTGCTGCCGGTGGACTGGCTGATCAGCAGTTTGTCGGTGTTGGGGTCGCGCACCACCATCACGATGTGGTCGATGCCGTTCCAGTGCTCGTGGCGGGTCCTGGCCGTATCCAGGCCGATGATCATGCCTTCCTTCAGCGCATCGGGCTTCAGGACCGCGTCGCGGTCCAGCAGCACGCCGGACTGGTCGAACGCCTTGCGCACTATGCCGCCGGAACCCAGGTTGCCCAGGTCGATGCGGTCGGCCTTGCTGAACACCGCGTGCCCGGCCTTCTGGTTGATCTCGTCCATGGTCCGGTTCTGCAGCGTGCCGACCCAGCCGGAACAGTCGATGTAACCCTGCTCCACGTTCTTGCCGGTCTTGCCCGGTACGTATAGTGCGTGACCCGGAATGTTGATGGCGTACTTCACGTGGTCGTACTTCAGGCCTGCGTCGTAGGCGGCCTGCAGTTCAATGCCCGGCTTCGGCGCGGCGGCCGCCGTTGCGGTTGCCGCCAGCGCGGCTGCGCCCGCCGCCACAGCTGCGCTGGCCTGTGCAGGCGCTGCCGGGGACTGGCCCTGGCCCTGCGCCACCGTCTGCGGGGCAATGTTCTTTTCCGGGATGCTGATCGCCGCGTACTTGTGGATGTAGTAGCTGGAGAACGTCCGCGCCAGGTCGCCGTCGTTCATGCCGCGCATCTCGGCCAGCGTGTGGCCGGTCAGCGCCTTGGCATCGGAACCGATCTGGTTGAGCACGTTGCGGCGCATGTTGATCTCTTCGCCATGGCCGTTGCGCACCACGCCGAAGGTGCCGGTGGCGATGGCCGTCTGCACCGAGCCATAGCCGGCGCTGCCCTGCTGGTGGGCCAGGTACAGATCCAGGCCGGTTGGCGTCGCTCCGCCGGACAGGTACGGCTGGCCCGTGCGTTCGTTGCGGCGCGCCATCGAGTCCAGGTTGTCCTGGTACATCTGCGCGGCCGCTTCGGTGTTGCGGGTGGGGTCGAACTCGTGGCCGGTCAGGTGGTACTGGCGCGCGGAACCGGGCACGAACTGGAACAGGCCCTTGGCACCGGACGAGGTGTTGTGGGCGCGCTCGTTGAAGCTGCCGCCGGTCTCGATGTGCGCGAAGCGCATGAAGTCATCGACCGGGATGCCCTTGTGCCGGGCAACCTGCTCGACGATGTCCAGGACTTCCTTTCTGCTGTAGTCATGCTGTGCCATGACGTTTTCCTCGGGGTTGATGGAGCGGCGCATGCCGCGAATCGCCAACCGGACTCATCCGTGAGTCAAGAACATGTCGGTCAACAGGTAACCCGCGCGTGGCGGGTGCTATCAGGGCGCGACGTACTGCTGGGTCGCGCTGTCGAAGGTGTAGTGCACGGCGTCGCCGGCACCCAGAGCGCGGGTCTTGCCGGGGGCTTCGATGGTGGTGCCCTTGAAGGTCACGGTCAGTCGCGGCAGGCCGTTGCCGTCGGCAACGAAGGCCAGTTCGCCATCGCTGTCGGTGCAGGGCATCACGTTGCCTTCGTCGCAGGCCGCGCTGTTGTCCTCACCGGTGCGCACCGAGCCGACATAGCGCCACACCTTGCTGTCCACGTCGTCTTCGCTGCGCTTGGGGTTGAACAGCAGCAGCGCATAGCCGGTGCTGCTGATGCCACGGTCGAAGCTGCTGGTCGGCACCGCCAGCAGCAGGCGGCCGTCGGTGGTGCGATGTTCAAGCGGCTTGCGCCGGGTATCGACATCGTCGGCCTTGTCGTACGCGCCCAGTGCGCCGATGGTCCATTCCTGGCCACGGAACTTCCATGGCTTCCTGGCGTCGGTGCCGGCCAGCACGAAGGTGGCCTCGGCGAGGTTGGCGCGGTCGTCCGGACCGGCCGGCGTCTGCTCGCCCGGCTTGCCGTAGTGCTCGCGGGTATCCCAGGAGAAACCCGTGTAGTACGTGGTGCCATCAAGAGTGAAGGTGTGGCCGAACCAGAAGGTCGCCACGCTGCCGTTCTGGACCTCGTAGGAGGTCGCGCCATCGCCGTCCACCTGGTAGGTGAAATACATCACGGTCGGCGCGTCGGGCGGGATGACGGCGGCATCGGGGGTGGGGGTCTGCATCGGGGCAACATCCTGTCGGGGCGCATTGGCAGCCTGCGCAGGGGCGCCAGGCTGGGAGGACGAGGGGGCCGGATCGGCGGCGCTGCAGGCGGCAGCGGAAAGAGAGACGAGCAGGCACGCCGCGAATGCGCGCAGGGGCCGCAACGGCAGGGTCCAACGTAGCTCAGGGGGGTGATGCATGCGCCTCTCCATGGTCAGCGTTGCCGGGCCAGACGGCCGGCAGGAAACCGCACCCCATCCACCAGGGACGGGAGCGAGGACATGAGCCGGTCGATTCCTTCGACCTCGCATTGAGAACTCATGCCGGGCCATCTTGGCACAGATCCGCGGCACATCAAAGAGGGCGGTGGCTGGCCTCCGGCGTGTGAGCCGGCTCTCAGATCCTGCCGTCACGCAGGTAGTCGAACAGTTCGGCGTCGCCTTTCAGGCCCAGCTTGAGCATGGCGTCACCCTTCTGCCGGCTGATGGTGCTGACGCTCTTGTGCAGCTGCAGCGAGATTTCCTTCACCGTCATGCCGGTGCCAAGCAGCCGCAGCACCTCCACCTCGCGCGGCGACAGCGGCTTGCCGTCGCCCTCGCGCATGCGCCAGCTGCCGGCGGTCTCGACCCGCTCGCGCAGGCTGCGGCTGATATAGGGCTGGCCACGATAGACCGCCTGGATGGCCTGCGGCAGTTCGTCCATCGACGAGCTCTTGTCGACCAGGCCGAGCACGCCGCTGTCGAGCACCATGCGCAGGATGGCCAGGTTGTTGGAGACGCTGAGCATCAATACCGGCAGGTCGGGATGGCGGCGGCGGATCATGCCGATCATGGCGAAGCCATCGGCCTGGGGGCTGCCGGGCATGGAGTAGTCGGTGACCAGCAGGTCGCAGGGCTGGCTGCCAAGCAGGGCCATCAGCGCCTGTGCACTGTCGGCTTCGCCGACCACGCGGCCTACCCCGCTCGATTCGATGACGGCGCGGGTACCGATACGGACCACCGGGTGGTCGTCTGCGATGATGATGCGCAAGCTCATGCTCTAGTATGGCCACCGGGCTGGCTGGGCCGCGACCATCGCGGTCCCTGGCAGGATTCTAGGAGATCGTCGCCGATGCGTAGCTGGGCTGTTCGCGGACTGGTCCTGCTGCTGGTCCTGCTGGCGCTGCCGGCAGCGTTGGCGCAGGCCGTTCCTGGCCTCCTGCCGCTCAGTCCCCTGCAGCGCGAGTACCTGGCCACCCATCCGAGCATCGTCGTGGGGCAGTATGACAGCGGCTGGCCACCATTCGAGTCACTCCGTGATGGCCAGCAGGTGGGTCTGGGCCCGGATTATCTGTCGCTTCTTGCCCGTCAGTTGGGTGTGAAGGTCGAGGCCCGTCGTTTTCCGGATTGGACCTCCGTGCTGGATGCGGCATGTCGTGGCGAGATCGATGTGGTGATGAATGTCGGTCTGAGTGCCGACCGCACCCGCTGCATGGTCTATACCGCCGCCTATGGCGAGGCACCGCTGGCTCTGGTGGGCCGCCCCGACGACCTGCGTGCCTCGGACAATCCCGATCTGGATGGACTGCGGGTGGTGATCGAGCAGGACTTCCTGACCGGTCCGCAGGTGCGCGCGCGTTTTCCGCAGGCCCGTCAGCTTGTCGCAAACAGCTCGTTGGCGGCACTCGAGATGGTCAGAGACGACAAAGCTGATGTCTATATCGGCAATGCCTATGTCGCCACCGAACTGATCGCCACCCAGCGCCTGCAGGGCGTGGTGTTGCTGCGGCCGAGCGATCTGCCTCCCGAACGCCTGCACTTCGGTGTACCCAACAGCAAGCAGCCATTGGCCGAAGCGCTGGACCTCGCGCTGGCGGCAACCAGCCAGTCGCAACGGGAGGCGCTGGCACAACGCTGGCTGCCGCCGCCGCAGTGGTCGGCATCGGCGCAGCTGGCGCTGAGCCGGGCAGAGAAGCGGGTGCTGGAACAGCCGTTGAAGATCGGTTTCGCACCGAACGCGGCGCCGCTGTCGTTCACCGACGAGCAGGGCAAGCCCAGCGGCCTGGCCAGTGAGTACCTGCGCCGTCTGATGCAGGCTGGCGCCAACCTGCAGCCGGAGAGCAGCCACGACTGGTATGAGGTGCGTGAGAAGGCCCGCCGCGGCGAGTTGCAGGCGGTGATGGGAATCCCGGCCGATTCGCGCTACCTGGGGCCGGACTGGGTGTTCAGCCAGCCCTTCATCAGTGTGCCGAACGTGATCGTCAGCCGCGTCGACAGCCCAGCCCTGCTGGGCATGTCGGACCTACAGGGCAAGCGCGTGCTGCTGTCCGATCCCGAGCGTGTGCGGGGCTACGTGCTGCAGCAGGCACCGCAGGCGCGGATCATGGCGGCACGCAGTGCGGAACAGGCGATGCAGCGACTGCTTGATGGCGAGGCCGATGCCTACGTGGGCAATCTGGCGCTGGTCGACTACCTGCTGCGCAGTCGTTTCCCCGGCCGCCTGCAGGTCGCTGCACCGGCAGGCTTCAATGATCAGCTGGTGCTGGCGGTGGAGCGGCGGCATGCCGCACTGGCGACCACCTTCGACCGCCTGCTGCTGCAGATGACGCCGCGCAAGCATGAGGCGCTGCGTGGCGACTGGCTGGCGGTGGAGTATCGCACTGGCGTTGACTGGAAAAGCGCATTGCACTGGGGCCTGCCACTGGCGCTGGTACTGCTGACCGCGTTGTTGGTGCATGGCATCGGCTACTGGCGCCTGCGCCGCGAAGTGACCGGCCGGCGTCATCTGGAACAGCGACTGGCCGAGGTCACCGACAACCTGCCTGCGGTGGTCTACCAGGCACGCCGCAGCGCTGATGGCGTGCTCAGTTTTCCGTTCATCGCCGGTGATCTGCAGGCGTTGTTCGGGATCAGCCCGCAGCAGGCCGAGCAGGATGCCAGCATGCTGCTGGAACGCATTGAAGAAGACGATCGCGCGCACATCCTGCAGGCCGTCGAACAGGCCGCGCGCCAGTTCGCGCCGCTGATCCTCGAGTTCCGCCTGCGCGCCGGGGGCGAAGGCGCGCGCTGGGTGCGCAGCCAGGCCCATCCGTATGCCGCCGAAGCCGGTGCGGTGACCTGGAGTGGCTACTGGGTGGATGTAAGCGAAGCGCGTGCACAGGCCGACGCCCTGGTCACGGCCAAGGCCGAGGCCGAGCAGGCGGCGGAAGCGAAGTCGCGCTTCCTGGCGACCATGAGCCATGAAATCCGTACGCCGATGAGTGGCGTGCTGGGCATGCTGGAAGTGCTGGCGCATTCGCCGCTGGACACCGAACAGCAGCGCATCCTTGGGGTGATCGAGGACTCGGCGCAGATGCTGCGGCAGATCCTGGACGACATCCTCGACTACTCACGGCTGGAGGCTGGCGCACTGCGCCTGGAGCCGGTGCCGCAGCCACTGCGGCCGTTGCTGGAGAGCGTGTGCCGCCTGCTCTCCGCACAGGCCAGTGCACGTGGGTTGGCGTTGCACGTGCAGATCGACCCGCAGCTGGCGCCGGCCCACGAAGTGGATGGCGTACGCCTGCGCCAGATCGTGTTCAACCTGCTCAGCAACGCCATCAAGTTCACCGCGCAGGGCGAGGTTCGCCTGCAGCTGGAGGTGCTGGGGCCGACCAGCGAGGAGGGGGCTCAGCCGCTGTGCCTGAGTGTCACCGATACCGGCATCGGCATTGCACCGGAACAGCTGCAGCACCTGTTCGCTCCGTTCACCCAGGCCGGTGCCTACATCCAGCGAGACCACGGCGGCACCGGGCTGGGCTTGAGCATCTGCCAGCGTCTGGTGCAGATGATGGACGGCGAGCTGGCGTTGCACAGTACGCTGGGCGAGGGCACCCGCGCCGAGGTGCGGCTGTCGCTGGTGGAGGCCGGCAGTGGCGATGTCGAAGCCCTGGTGGCCGAGCAGGATCAGATGGCGCTGCTGCCTGCGCCGCTGCGCGAGGCACGGGTGCTGGTGATCGAGGACCACCCGACCAACCAGGCGATGATGGCCTGGCGCCTGCAGCAGCTGGGCGTGCCGCACGTGATGGTCGGTGACGGCCAGCAGGGACTGGATCGGCTGTCGTCGGAGAGCTTCGATCTGGTGATCACTGACTGCCGGATGCCGGTGCTGGATGGCTTTGGCTTCACCCGGCTGCTGCGCGAACGCGAAGGCCGCAATGGCCAGCCGCGGCTGACCGTGCTGGCGCTGACCGCCAGCGTGCTGGATGACGATGCACGTCGCTGCCGTGAGGCGGGCATGGATGAGGTGCTGGCCAAGCCGCTGTCACTGGCAACGTTGCGCGCCGCGCTGCTGCGCTGGTTGCCACAGGCGCAGGGCCAGTCGTTCGAGGTGCCGGTGGTCGAGGTGGCGGCCGACGATGGCGATACGCTGCCTGATCTGGCGGCCCTGCAGCAGCGCTTCGGCTCGCGCGCGGTGGCCGAGCAGCTGCGTGACAGCCTGCTGCAGGCCAGCGAAGGCGATCTGGCGGCCGTACAGCACGCCGTGCAGGCCGGTGATCGCGAGACTGCCGCGCTGCACCTGCATCGGCAGGCCGGCGGACTGGGCGCGGTGGGGGCAACGGGATTGGCCGCGCAGGCCAATGCACTGGTCGAGCGCCTGCAGGATGCGGCGGAAACCGATGTGGCGTCGCTGTTCGCGGCAGTGGCGACCTTCGTGGCGCGGCTGCAGCAACAGCTGCAGCGCCTGGCTCACTGAGCCGACTGCTGCTGCAGGTAGGCGATCACCAGCGCGCGGCGTTCGGCGCTGGGGAAGGCGTTGTACATGCGCGTGCCGGGCACCATGTGGGTGGGCGACTGCAGGAACGCATCCAGCGTCTGCGCGGTCCAGGTGATGTCGGCGCGGCGCATGCCATCGGAGTAGCCGTAGTCGGGCAGGCTGCCGGCGCGACGACCGATCACGCCGTGCAGGTTCGGCCCGAAGCGGTGGATGCCCCCGGGTTGCACGGTATGGCAGCCGGCACACAGTTCAAACGCGCGCTGCATCGCCTGCTGGTGCGCCTGTTCCGGCGTGGCCGGTGCTGCAGGCGGACGCTGGCAGGCCGTGGCCGCCAGGGCCACGGCAACGGCGATGAGCAGGCGGAGAGCACGCATGGGCGGGCAGGATAGCGGCGCGGTGGAGCGGACGGGCTGCGACACGCGGTCGCAGCCCGCGGCGATCACATGCCGGAGTAGTTCGGGCCGCCGCCGCCCTGTGGGGTCACCCAGACGATGTTCTGGGTCGGGTCCTTGATGTCGCAGGTCTTGCAGTGCACGCAGTTCTGCGCGTTGATCTGCAGCCGTGCGTTGTCGGCTTCACCGACGAACTCGTACACACCGGCCGGGCAGTAGCGGGCTTCGGGACCGGCGTACTCGGCCAGGTTCACCTTCACCGGAATGCTGGGGTCCTTCAGCGTCAGGTGGCTGGGCTGGTTCTCGTCGTGGTTGGTGCTGCTGAGGAACACCGAGCTGAGACGGTCGAAGGTCAGCACGCCATCCGGCTTCGGGTAGGCGATGCGGGTGTGCTTGGCTGCCGGTTCCAGGCAGACATGATCCGGCTGCGTGCGGTGCAGGGTCCACGGCGGATTGCGCACGCCCAGCTTTGGCAGCAGCCACTGTTCCACACCGGTCATCAGCGTGGCCACGGTCTGGCCCTTCTTGAACCACTGCTTGAAGTTCTTGGCCTGCTGCAGTTCGGTGAACAGCCAGCTGGCTTCGAAGGCCTTCGGGTAGGCGCTCAGTTCATCGTGCTGGCGATCGGCAGCCAGCGCGTCGAACGCGGCGTCGGCGCACAGCATGCCGGTCTTGATCGCGGCGTGGCTGCCCTTGATGCGGCTGGCGTTGAGGTAGCCGGCCTCGCAGCCGACCAGGGCGCCACCGGGGAACACCGTCTTCGGCAACGACAGCAGGCCACCGGCGGTGATCGCACGCGCGCCGTAACCGATGCGGGTGCCACCCTCCAGATGCTTGCGGATGGAGGGATGGGTCTTGAAGCGCTGGAATTCCTCGAACGGGCTCAGCCAGGGATTCCTGTAGTCCAGGCCGACCACGTAGCCGATGGCGACCTTGCCGCCGTCGGCGTGGTACAGGAACGCGCCGCCGTAGGTGTCGCTGTCCAGCGGCCAGCCGGCGGCATGCACCACCAGGCCCGGCTCATGCTTGGCCGGGTCGATCTGCCACAGTTCCTTGATGCCGATGCCGTAGGCCTGCGGGTCCTTGCCTTCGTCCAGCGTGTAGCGGGCGATCAGCTGGCGGCCGAGGTGGCCGCGCGCGCCTTCGGCGAAGATCGTGTACCTGGCCTGCAGCGCCATGCCGCGCTCGAAGGCCGGGCCGATGCTGCCGTCCTTCTCGATGCCCATGTCGCCGGTGGCCACGCCGATCACTTCACCGTTGTCGCCGAACAGCACTTCGGCGGCGGCGAAGCCGGGGAAGATCGCCACCTCCAGCGCCTCGGCCTGCTGCGCCAGCCAGCGGGTCACTTCACCCAGGCTGATGATGTAGTTGCCTTCGTTGTGGAAGCACTCCGGCAGCAGCGCGTTGGGCGTGCTGCGTGCGCCGGTTTCGCTGAGGAACAGGAATTCGTCGCGGGTGACCTTCTGCTTCAGCGGTGCGCCGCGCTCGGCCCAGTCCGGGAACAGTTCGGTCAGTGCGCGCGGGTCCATCACCGCGCCGGACAGGACGTGCGCACCCGGCTCGGAGCCCTTTTCCAGTACGCAGACCGACAGTTCACGGCCGGCTTCGATCGCGCGCTGGCGCAGGCGGATCGCGGTGGCCAGGCCGGCGGGGCCGGCACCGACGATGACCACGTCGAATTCCATGACTTCACGCGGGGGCAGGGCGTTGGCTTCAGCACTCATCGATTGCATGACTCGTGGGTAGTGCCGGCATCGGGGCCACCGGCGGTGCCTGGGAATCGCGCGTGCGGCCACGGGCGAAACGGTTGTTTGAATGTGTCAGGGTACCGGGCCGCGCGTGATCGAGCTAGATCGCCGATGTTCACACCCGGATTGCTGCGATGCAGCGTAGGGCCGCAGCTCTGGTGGGTGCCGACCTTGGTCGGCACGCTCTGTCCGGATGACCGACAATGCTCAGGTCCTGACTGCGCGTGAGTGCCATGGCTTTGCATCCGTACGATCTGTTCGATGTCCGTTCCCTGCTCAACGAGGAAGAGCGCGCGGTGCAGGAGAGCGTCGCCCGCTTCACCAACGAGCGCGTGCTGCCGATCATCGGCGATGCCTTCGACCAGGCCCGCTTCCCCGATGAACTGGTGCCGGAGATCGCGTCACTGGGCCTGCTCGGTGCGACCCTGCCGACCGAGTACGGCGGCGGTGGCCTCGGCGCAGTCAGCTA
This sequence comes from Stenotrophomonas sp. SBJS02, assembly GCF_020428325.2. NCBI lineage: Bacteria > Pseudomonadati > Pseudomonadota > Gammaproteobacteria > Lysobacterales > Lysobacteraceae > Stenotrophomonas > Stenotrophomonas sp. SBJS02. The sequence continues at coordinate 209,445 of NZ_CP109812.1, forward strand.
CGGCCTGATCTGCCAGGAGCTGGAGCGCGGCGATTCGGGCCTGCGCAGTTTCGTCTCGGTGCAGAGCTCGCTGTGCATGTACCCGATCTACGCCTATGGCAGCGAGGAACAGCGCCAGCAGTGGTTGCCGGCGATGGCGCGCGGCGAGCTGATCGGCTGCTTCGGCCTGACCGAGGCGCATGGTGGTTCCGACCCGGCCAGCATGAAGACCCGCGCGGTGCGCGATGGCAGCGACTGGCGCATCACCGGCAGCAAGATGTGGATCACCAGCGGCCCGGTGGCCGACCTGGCCATCGTCTGGGCACAGACCGAGGACGGCATCCAGGGCTTCGTGCTGGAAAAGGGCATGGCCGGTTTCACCACGCAGGAAATCAAGCACAAGATGAGCCTGCGCGCGTCGCTGACCGGTGCGCTGTTCTTCGATGACGTGCGCGTGCCCGACAGCCATCGCCTGCCGAACGTGAAGGGCCTGAAGGGCCCGCTGGGCTGCCTGACCCAGGCCCGCTATGGCATCAGCTGGGGGCCGATCGGTGCGGCCATCGCCTGCCTGGATGAAGCGCTGGGCTATGCCAAGGAGCGCGTGCTGTTCGGCCGCCCGCTGGCGGCCACGCAGAGCGCGCAGATCAAGCTGGCCGAAATGGCCCGCCGCATCACCACCGCGCAGCTGCTGGCGCTGCAGCTGGGCCGCCTGAAGGAAGCCGGTCAGTTGCAGCCGCAGCAGGTCAGCCTGGCCAAGTGGAACAACTGCCGCATGGCCATCGACATCGCCCGCGAGTGTCGCGACCTGCTGGGCGGGGCCGGCATCACCACCGAACACGTGGCGATCCGGCATGCACTGAACCTGGAATCGGTGATCACCTATGAAGGCACCGAGACCGTGCACCAGCTGGTGATCGGCCGCGAACTGACCGGCATCAACGCGTTCTGAAACCTGGTTCCGGTGGGTGCCAACCTTGGTTGGCACTTCGGGCGCACGCGAAAGGCATCCACGCATGGCGTGGATCTACCGGGTGGGTGCTCCGACCTGCCTGTGGTAGGTGCCAACCTTGGTTGGCACATTTCTTCAGCGCGCGACCGGGCATCGGTGCGGACCAAGGTCCGCACCCACCAGAAGCGGTTTACGCCCCGCCGGCAAACCCGTGCTGGCGCCACGCCTCGTACATCACCACCGCAACGGTGTTGGAAAGATTGAGGCTGCGGTTGTCCGGCCGCATCGGCAGGCGCAGGCGGCGGCCATCGGGCAGCGCATCGAGCACGTCCTGCGGCAGGCCACGGCTTTCGGGGCCGAACAGGAAGGCATCACCGTCTTCGAACGCCACGCTGTCATAGCGGACGCTGGCACGCGTACTCAGGGCGAACAATCGCTTCGGTGCGATCCGCGCCAGCGCGGTGTCCAGGTCGGGGTGCACCTGCAGGCGCGAGTACTCGTGGTAGTCCAGGCCGGCGCGCTTGAGCTGCTTGTCTTCCAGTGCGAAGCCGAGCGGCTCGACCAGGTGCAGCTGCGCGCCGGTGTTGGCGCAGAGCCGGATCACATTGCCCGTGTTGGGCGGGATTTCCGGTTGGAACAGGATCACGTGGAACTGGGGCGCGGCATTCATCGGCGCAGTGTACCTGCGACGGCCGCCGCCTTTACGGCGCACGCCCTGCGCTGGGCAGGGCGGCACCGCTTACGGGCGCAGCAGGACCTGGGCGGTTTCGGTGGCCAGGGCCTGCAGGTCTGCAGCGCTCGGACGCACCTGCAGGGCCGGCAGGTTGGTGATGACCTGGTTTGCGACGCTGGTGGCGGCTGCGGCCAGGGTGGCGGCGTAGCGCTGGGCTTCCAGCTCGGCGGCCAGGGCGACGCGCTGTTCCAGGCTCGGGCGCACTTCCACCGAGGCCAGGGTGGTGATCGGCAGTGCGGCGGCGACCGGGGCGGCGACGTAGCCGCTGCGCTCGGCCAGCTGGTCGGCGCTCGGGCGCACTTCCACGGTGGCCAGGGTCGGGATGCCGCTGGCCTGTTCCCAGGCCTGCTGGGCCAGCTGGTCGGCGGCCGGGCGAACCTGCACGGTGGACAGGGTCTTGATGGATTCGGAGGCCTGCACCGACGAAACAACCGCGGTGCCGGCGATCAGGGCGATGGCGATGGCAATGGTCTTGGCGTTCATGACGGGGCCTGTTTAGTGTTGGTGAGCGGTGGTGTGGTAGTAATGTAGTACACCAATTCTGGGCTTGCAAGGAAAATTTTCGATTTCCTGCATTTGTTCAGTCTTCAGTCAGCTTTCGTCTGAAGCCCTTCTTGGCGCAGGAAGTACCAAGCAATCCCCGTGCCAACTTTTAGTTGTTGATTTACAAGGCTTTTATTTCGATTCGAAAGTGTCCGGTGGGCGGACACCTGTCCATTCCTCGCGCTGCGGACACTGTCCGGACGCCTTCAGCCGACGCATGTGACGGTTCAGGAGCCCCGTTGGAGCCCGGCCGGATGGGCCTCGGGGCAAAACACCCCCAGTGACTGCTGGCCGATTCCTGCCGTTGCGCGCGCAGGCTAGGATCGGGGTTCACCTATGTGACCAAGGATCCGGAAATGTCTCTCGCCCTTCGCCCGCGCGCTGCACTGCTGGCTGTCGCCCTCAGCACCGCCCTGGGCACGCTCGCGCCCACCTCTGCACTGGCCGCCAGGCAGGCGGCACCGGCCAAGGTCGATATCCCGTTCGAGCAGTTCACCCTGCCCAATGGCCTGCGCGTGATCGTGCATACCGATCGCAAGGCGCCGATCGTTGCGGTCAATGTCTGGTACCACGTAGGCAGCAAGGATGAGCCGGCTGGCCGCACCGGCTTCGCGCACCTGTTCGAGCACTTGATGTTCCAGAGCAGCGAAAACCACGACGGCGAGTACTTCGAGCCGTTCAAGCAGGTCGGTGCCACCGGCCAGAACGGCACCACCAACACCGACCGCACCAACTACTTCGAGAACGTGCCGACCACCGCGCTGGACATGGCGCTGTGGATGGAGTCGGACCGCATGGGCCATCTGGTGGGTGCGATCGACCAGGCCGCGCTGGACGAGCAGCGCGGCGTGGTGCAGAACGAGAAGCGCCAGGGCGAGAACCAGCCCTACGGCCAGGCCTGGGACCAGATCAACAAGGCGCTGTATCCGGTTGGCCACCCGTACCACCACGGCGTGATCGGCTCGATGAACGATCTCAACGCGGCCTCGCTGGACGACGTGAAGACCTGGTTCCGCACCTGGTACGGCCCGAACAACGCGGTGCTGGTGCTGGCCGGTGACATCGACCTTGCGACCGCCAAGGAGAAGGTCGCCCGCTACTTCGGCAGCATCCCCGCTGGCCCGACCATGGCGCAGCCGGCGGTGAACGTGGCCAAGCGCAGTGCCGATACCCGCGAGACGATGACCGACAAGGTGCCGCAGGCACGCATCTACCGCGCCTGGAACGTGCCGCAGGTCGGCACCACTGACATCGACCAGCTGCAGCTGTTCGCCGAAGTGCTGGGCGGCGCCAAATCCTCGCGCCTGAGCCAGCGCCTGCAGCACCAGGACAAGCTGGTGGACAGCATCGGCTCGGGCCTGTCGACCTCGCAGCTGGGCTCCAACTTCGTGATCGTGGCGACCGTGAAGCAGGGCCAGGACCCGGCCAAGGTCGAGAAGATCATCGACGAGGAACTGGATCGCCTGATCAAGCAGGGCCCGACCGCGGCCGAGCTGGAACGCGCCAAGACCGGCGCCCGCGCCGGCTTCATCCGTGGCATCGAGCGCATCGGAGGCTTTGGCGGCAAGGCCGATGCGCTGGCCGAGTGCGCGGTGTTCACTGGCGACCCGGGCTGCTTCCGCACCTCGCTGGCCAATATCGAGAAGGCCAGTGCCGCCGACCTGAGCCGCCTGGGCGCACAGTGGCTGGACAAGGGCAGCCACACCCTGGTGATCGCACCGGGTGAGCGCGTGGCGCTGAAGGAAGACCCGAGCCAGTCGCCGAAGCCCTTCACCGTGCCGGCAGTGGACCCCAAGTACAGCACCCTGCCGGAGCAGGTCGACCGCAAGGCGGGCGTGCCGCAGACCCGCGAGTTCCCGCAGCTGAAGTTCCCGGCGTTGCAGCGCGCCACGCTGAAGAACGGCACCCAGGTGATCCTGGCCGAACGCCATGAAATTCCGGTGGTGCAGTTCAGCTACCAGTTCCCGGGCGGCTTCAGCGCCGACCAGGGCCGCAAGCCGGGCACCGCCAACTTCACCATGAGCCTGATGACCGAAGGCGCCGGCAAGCTCGGCTCGCTGGCCTTCGCCGATGCCGCCGACGCACTGGGTGCCAGCCTGGATGCTTCGGCCGGCCTGGATTCGATGAGCGTGGACCTGTCGGCACTGAAGGAAAACCTGGCACCGTCGCTGGCGCTGTACCGCGACCTGCTGCGCGAGCCGCGCTTCGAACAGGGCGAGATCGACCGGGTCAAGGCGACCTGGATCGCCGGCATCCAGCAGGAAAAGGTCAACCCGGGTGCGGTGGCGATGCGCGTGCTGCCGCCGCTGCTGTACGGCAAGGGCCACCCGTATGCCATCCCGTTCACCGGCAGCGGTGACGAAGCAGCGATCAACGGCCTGACCCGCGAGGACCTGGTCGACTTCCACCACGATTGGCTGCGCCCGCAGAACGGCACCCTGATCGTGGTCGGTGACACCACCCTGGCCGAGATCGTGCCGTTGCTGGACAAGCAGCTGGGCGACTGGAAGGCTGCCGGCGATGCCCCGCAGGTGAAGGCGGCCACCGACGTCGCATTGCCGAAGGGCCCGCGCGTGTTCCTGATCGACCAGCCGGGCGCGGTGCAGGCCAACCTGTTCGCCGGCCAGGTGGTGGCGCCGTCCAGCGCTACCAGCTCGACCCGCTTCGATATCGCCAACGGCGTGATCGGCGGCGACTTCACCTCGCGCCTGAACATGAACCTGCGTGAGGACAAGCACTGGTCGTACGGTGCGCGCAGCAGCGCGGTCAATTCGGTGGGTCAGCGCCCGTGGATGGCCAGCGCGCCGGTGCAGATCGACAAGACCGGCCCGGCGCTGGCGGAAATGCGCAAGGAAATCGCCGCGTTCGCCGACGGCAGCAAGCCGGCCACCGCCGCCGAGGTCAACCGCATCCGCAACATCCAGACCCTGAGCCTGCCCGGTGCCTACGAGACCGCCAGCGCGGTGGCATCGACCATCGGCTCGATCGTGCAGTTCAAGCGGCCTGACGACTACGTGCTGCGTCGCAAGGCCGAGATCGAGGCGATGACCCCGGCGCAGGTGCAGCAGGCCGCCGCCGAGATCAAGCCGCAGGCGCTGACCTGGGTGGTGGTGGGTGACCTCAAGCAGACCGAAGCGGCCGTGCGTGCGCTGAACCTGGGCGAGGTGACGGTGATCGACGCCGAAGGCAACCCGGTCAAGAAATAAGGGATGTGCCTGCCCGCCCCGGCGGGCAGGCCTCCCCGGTAGTGCCGGCCGCTGGCCGGCAACTCCGTGATCCCTACCCGGCTACCCTCGATTCAGGCTGTTCAGGCAGAATCTCCCCATACCCTTCCAGGATCTGCCCATGCGCGTTCTGCTGCTTTCCTCCCTGCTGCTCACCGTCACCGCTTGTACCTGGGTGCCGATCGAACCGGCCGGCAAGGCGACCCGCGTGCTGCCGGCAGGTCCGGTTCCGGCCGGCTGCATCGCCAAGGGCGAGGTAGTGGTCACCGTGAAGAGCAAGGTCGGCTTCTACAACCGCAACCCGCTGCGCGTGCAGGAAGAGCTGGAAACCCTGGCCCGCAACGAGGCCCCGAGCGCCGGCGCCAATGCCGTGCAGGCCGCCGCAGCCCCCGCCGATGGCAGCCAGCGCTTTGCCGCTTTCCAGTGCCCGCCGCGCTGAACGCTTCACCATACGGCCAAGCCTGAATTCGTAAAGATGCGGTGAAGGCCCCGGGGGTTATAGAATAGCGCCCCCTTTTGCCTGAGCCTTGGCGCTAACCTCGATGCTCTTCAAGAATGTCTCGATCGCCGGCCTGGCACACGTTGATGCGCCGCATACGCTGACGACCAAGGAAATCAACGAGCGGCTGCAGCCGACGTTGGATCGCCTCGGTATCCGCACCGACGTGCTCGGCGATATCGCCGGCATCCATGCCCGCCGCCTGTGGGACAACGGCGTGCTGGCGTCCGATGCCGCCACCATGGCCGGCCGCAAGGCGCTGGAAGACGCGGGCATCAATGCGACGCAGGTCGGCCTGCTGGTCAACACCTCGGTCAGCCGCGACTACCTGGAGCCGTCCACCGCCTCCATCGTGTCGGGCAACCTCGGCGTCAGCGACGAGTGCATGACCTTCGACGTCGCCAATGCCTGCCTGGCCTTCATCAACGGCATGGACATCGCGGCGCGCATGATCGAGCGCGGCGACATCGACTACGCGCTGGTGGTGGATGGCGAGACCGCCAACCTGGTGTACGAGAAGACCCTGGAGCGCATGACTGCCCCGGACGTCACCGCCGACGACTTCCGCAACGAACTGGCGGCGCTGACCACCGGTTCGGGTGCTGCGGCGATGGTGATGGCGCGCTCTGAGCTGGTGCCGGACGCGCCGCGCTACAAGGGCGGTGTCACCCGTTCGGCCACCGAGTGGAACCAGCTGTGCCTGGGCAACCTGGACCGCATGGTCACCGACACCCGCCTGCTGCTGATCGAAGGCATCAAGCTGGCGCAGAAGACCTTCACCGCCGCCAAGATCGCCCTGGGCTGGGCCGTGGAAGAGCTGGACCAGTTCGTGATCCACCAGGTCAGCCAGCCGCACACGGCTGCGTTCATCAAGAACTTCGGCATCGACCCGAAGAAGGTCATGACCATCTTCGGTGAGCACGGCAACATCGGCCCGGCCTCGGTGCCGATCGTGCTGAGCAAGCTCAAGCAGCTGGGCAAGCTGAAGAAGGGCGATCGCATCGCGCTTCTGGGCATTGGTTCCGGCCTGAACTGCTCGATGGCCGAAGTGGTCTGGTAAGACCCCCTGTAGAGCCGAGCCCATGCTCGGCTCACGCGCGCAGCGCGGCTCTTCCGCAGCGGACCGGAGAACAGCCGAGCATCGGCTCGGCTCTACACCGCGCCGCGATTCTCTCCAGGTACTCCGCATGCGCGATCTTCCCGGTTACCCCGCCCACCCGCAGCGCTTCGAGGTTCGCCCGGGCCTGTCGATGAACTATCTCGACGAAGGCCCGCGCGACGGCGAGGTGGTGGTGATGGTGCACGGCAACCCGTCGTGGAGCTATTACTGGCGCACGCTGGTGGCCGGCCTGTCGGACACATACCGCTGCATCGTGCCGGACCATATCGGTATGGGCCTGTCGGACAAACCCGATGACAGCCGCTACGAGTACACGCTGCAGTCGCGCGTGGATGATCTGGACGCGTTGCTCAAGCACCTGGGCATCACCGGCCCGGTGACCCTGGCCGTGCACGACTGGGGCGGCATGATCGGCTTCGGCTGGGCGCTGTCGCACCATGACCAGGTCAAGCGCCTGGTGGTGCTCAACACGGCCGCGTTCCCGATGCCGGCGGCGAAGAAGATGCCGTGGCAGATCGCGCTGGGCCGTCACTGGAAGATCGGCGAGTGGATCATCCGCACCTTCAATGCGTTCTCGTCCGGTGCGTCGTGGCTGGGCGTGGAGCGCAAGATGCCGGCCGATGTGCGCCGCGCCTACGTGTCGCCGTACAACAGCTACGCCAACCGCATCAGCACCATCCGCTTCATGCAGGACATTCCGCTGTCGCCGGCCGACAAGGCCTGGTCGCTGCTGGAACGCGCCGGCAAGGCGCTGCCGTCGTTCGCCGACCGCCCGGCCTTCCTCGGCTGGGGTCTGCGCGACTTCGTGTTCGACCACCACTTCCTGAAGGGTTTCCAGGCCGCGTTGCCGAAGGCGCAGGTGCATGTCTTCGAGGATGCCGGGCATTACGTGCTGGAAGACAAGCACGAGGTGCTGGTGCCGGAGATCCGCGCGTTCCTGGACAAGAACCCGATCTGAGCGGTGTGCCGACCAACGGTCGGCACCCACCGGAAGAGGTAATGGGTAGGTGCCGACCGTTGGTCGGCACACCGGCCGGGTTCATGAGGTTGCCGGCCAGCGGTCGGCACGACCACTACGCTGCGACCGGTGCCTGCGGCGGCGAAGACGGGCTGTTGCCGTTGTCATCGGGATGGTCGTCATCATTGTCGGCGTCATCGCGCCAGCGCCAGTCGGCCAGCGTCAACGGATCCAGGCCATAGGCGATGCGCGCCTTGTCGCACTGCGGGCTGGCCTTTCCGTACTCCCACGATGCATCCACCTCGCGGCACACGCTGGGCCGGTTGGGATGGATGGTGCAGCGTGAATACACGCCGATCTGCGCATCCAGTGCCACGCAGCGCACCGGTTTGGAATGGGTGCCGCGCATGCACAGGCGGTGCGGGTCCAGCACCTCGGTCAGCTGGTGCGGCACGCCGCCGGGGGTGACCTCGTCTGATTCCATCCAGTGGAAGGCCACGCGGTATTGGGTGCAGCAGGCGCCGCAGGTCATGCAGGGATGTTGCATGGGCAAGCCGCCTCGGGCGGCAGTCGGAATCAGGAACGAGGGTGCGGATTTTCCACGAAGTGGGCCGCCGCGCAAGAAATTCCGTAAGCGGCGACAATGAACGGATGAACCGACCCTGCAATATTGCGGCCCGTTTGCCTGAACTGGCGCGTGAACGCCCCGACCAGATCGCCATCCGCTGCCCCGGCCGCCGGGGCGCCGGCAACGGCATGGCCGCCTACGACGTCACCCTGGATTACCGCCAGCTGGATGCCCGCAGCGACGCCATGGCCGCCGGCCTGGCCGGCTACGGGATCGGCCGCGGGGTGCGCACGGTGGTGATGGTGCGGCCCTCGCCGGAGTTCTTCCTGTTGATGTTCGCGCTGTTCAAGCTGGGCGCGGTGCCGGTGCTGGTCGACCCGGGCATCGACAGGCGCGCGCTGAAGCAGTGCCTGGACGAGGCGCAGCCGGAAGCCTTCATCGGCATTCCGCTGGCCCATGTGGCACGGCTGGTGCTGCGCTGGGCGCCCTCGGCGACTCGCCTGGTGACCGTCGGCCGCCGCCTCGGCTGGGGCGGAACCACCCTGGCCGCGCTGGAGCGCGCCGGCGCCAATGGGGGGCCGATGCTGGCCGCCACCGACGGCGAGGACATGGCCGCGGTCCTGTTCACCAGCGGCTCCACCGGCGTGCCCAAGGGCGTGGTCTACCGCCACCGCCATTTCGTCGGCCAGATCCAGCTGCTGGGCAGTGCCTTCGGCATGGAAGCGGGCGGGGTGGACCTGCCGACCTTCCCGCCGTTTGCCTTGTTCGACCCGGCGCTGGGCCTGACCTCGGTGATCCCGGACATGGACCCGACGCGGCCGGCGCAGGCCGACCCGGCACGCCTGCACGATGCCATCCAGCGTTTTGGCGTGACCCAGCTGTTCGGTTCGCCCGCGCTGATGCGGGTGCTGGCGAAGCATGGCCGGCCGCTGCCGACGGTGACCCGGGTGACGTCGGCCGGTGCGCCGGTGCCGCCGGACGTGGTCGCCACCATCCGCAGCCTGCTGCCCGCCGACGCACAGTTCTGGACGCCCTATGGCGCCACCGAGTGCCTGCCGGTGGCAGTGGTGGAGGGCCGCGAGCTGGAGCGCACCCGTGCCGCTACCGAAGCCGGCGCCGGGACCTGCGTGGGCAGCGTGGTCGAGCCGAACGAGGTGCGCATCATCGCCATCGATGACGCACCGCTGCCGGACTGGTCGCAGGTGCGCGTGCTGGCCACCGGCGAAGTGGGCGAGATCACCGTGGCCGGACCGACCGCCACCGACAGCTACTTCAACCGCCCGCAGGCCACGGCCGCGGCGAAGATCCGCGAGACGCTGGCCGATGGCAGCACGCGCGTGGTGCATCGCATGGGCGACGTCGGTTACTTCGATGCGCAGGGCCGCCTGTGGTTCTGCGGGCGCAAGACGCAGCGCGTGGAAACCGCGCACGGCCCCCTGTACACCGAACAGGTCGAGCCGGTGTTCAACACCGTCGCAGGCGTGGCACGTACCGCACTGGTCGGCGTTGGTGCCCCGGGTGCGCAGGTACCGGTGCTGTGCGTGGAACTGCAGCGTGGCCAGTCCGACAGCCCGGCACTGCAGGAAGCGCTGCGTGCGCATGCCGCAGCCCGTGTGGCAGACGCCGGTCTGCAGCACTTCCTGGTGCATCCATCGTTCCCCGTCGATATCCGTCACAACGCCAAGATCGGCCGCGAGAAGCTCGCCGTCTGGGCCAGCGCTGAACTGGAGAAGCGCGCATGAAGATCCTGGTCACCGGTGGTGGTGGTTTCCTTGGCCAGGCGCTGTGCCGCGGGCTGGTCGAACGTGGCCACCAGGTCCTGGCGTTCAACCGCAGCCATTACCCGGAGCTGCAGGCGATGGGCGTGGGCCAGATCCGTGGCGACCTGGCCGATGCGCAGGCGGTGCTGCACGCGGTGGCCGGCGTTGACGCGGTATTCCATAACGGTGCCAAGGCCGGGGCGTGGGGCAGCTATGACAGCTACCACCAGGCCAACGTGGTCGGCACCGACAACGTGATCGCCGCCTGCCGTGCGCACGGTATCGGCCGGCTGGTCTACACCTCCACGCCCAGCGTGACGCATCGCGCCACCCACCCGGTGGAAGGCCTCGGCGCCGACGAAGTGCCTTACGGCGAGGATTTCCAGGCACCGTATGCGGCGACCAAGGCGATTGCCGAACAACGCGTGCTGGCAGCCAATGACGCCTCGTTGGCGACGGTGGCGCTGCGTCCGCGCCTGATCTGGGGCCCGGGCGACCAGCAGCTGGTGCCACGCTTGGCCGAACGTGCGCGGCAGGGCCGCCTGCGCCTGGTGGGCGATGGCACCAACAAGGTGGATACCACGTACATCGACAACGCCGCGCTCGCGCACTTCCTCGCTTTCGAGGCATTGGCGCCGGGCGCCGCGTGTGCGGGCAAGGCCTACTTCATTTCCAACGGCGAACCGCTGCCGATGCGCGAGCTGGTCAACAAGCTGCTGGCCGCTGTTGGCGCACCCACCGTGGACAAGGCGATCAGCTTCAAGACCGCCTACCGCATCGGCGCTGTCTGCGAGCGGTTGTGGCCGCTGCTTCGCCTGCGTGGCGAGCCGCCGCTGACCCGCTTCCTGGCCGAGCAGCTGTGCACGCCGCACTGGTACAGCATGGCGCCGGCGCGCCGTGACTTCGGCTACGTGCCGCAGGTCAGCATTGAAGAAGGGCTGAGAAGGCTGAAGGCTTCATCTGCTGCATAGATCGCCATCACTGGTTGCACACCGCAGGATCGGGAGGATGGACCCACGCCATCCAAGGCTCGACCACCCGCGAGGAGCGCCATGCTGCATTACGCCATCATTTTCTTTGTCATCGCCATCATCGCCGCCGTTCTGGGCTTCTCCGGCATCGCCGGTGCCGCAACGAACATCGCCTGGATCCTGTTCGTGGTGTTCCTGATCCTTGCGGTGATTTCGATGTTCCGCAAGCGCGGATAGAAGACCGCAGGGTGGTGCCGGCCGGTGGCCGGCACTGTTCTTTCCGGTGGGTGCCGACCGTTGGTCGGCACGCCTCTTTAGTAGAGTCGAGCCATGCTCGACTGCTTCTCATGAGTCGAGCTTGGCTCGACTCTACAGAGGATCTTCGAGCATGGCTCGACTCTACACAGAGAGGCCCTACACTGCGCTTTGCAATCCGCGATCGGCTTGGTGACGCTCCAGCGCCAGTTCGATCAGGCGCGTGATCAACGTCGTGTAGTCGACACCGCTGGCACCCCACAGCTTCGGGTACATGCTGATGCGGGTGAAGCCCGGCAGCGTATTGACCTCGTTGATGACGATCTCGCCCTCTGCGGTGAGGAACACATCCACGCGCGCCATGCCCGCACACTCCAGCGCCTGGTAGGCCTGCAGCGCGATCTGCTGGATGCGCGCCTGGGTTGCAGCATCAATGTCCGCCGGCACCACTACTTCTGCGCCATCCTCGTTGATGTATTTGGTGTCGTAGGCGTAGAACTCGTCGTGCACCACCACCTCGCCACACAGACTGGCCTGCGGATGCGCGTTGCCCAGCACCGCACACTCGATCTCGCGGCCGACCACGGCCGATTCCACCAGCACCTTGTGGTCGTAGCGCAGCGCCAATGCCAGTGCCTCGGCGAAACCGCCTGCATCCTTTACCTTGCTCACACCCACCGACGAACCCTGGTTGGCCGGCTTCACGAACAGCGGCAGGCCAAGTGCAGCGATCAGCGCTGAGACATCGACCGTATCGGCTTCATGGCGACGGATGCACATCCACGGAGCCACCTGCAGGCCCGCATCACGCAGCAGGCGTTTGGTCACATCCTTGTCCATGGCTACCGCCGAGCCCAGCACCGGCGAGCCGACGAAGGGCAGGTTGGCCATGCGCAGCAGCCCCTGCAGCGCACCGTCCTCGCCCAGCGGCCCGTGCACGATCGGCAGCACCACATCGATCTGGCCCAGTGCACTGGCCGCATCGGACGGCTGCAGCTGCGCCTGTTCCGCACCCGGGCGCACCGCCAGCGACGTGCCGGACCCATGCAGCGCGATGCGCGAGGGATCATCGGCATTGATGAGGAAGGTATCCGGCTGGCTCAGATGCCACTGGCCCTGCTTGTCGATACCGACCAGCACCGGCTCGAAGCGCTCGCGATCAAGCGCATCGAGGATGTTCTTCGCCGACTGCAGCGAAACTTCGTGCTCGGAGGACTTGCCCCCGAAGATGATGCCGACCCGGGTCCGTGCCATGGGGAGTGCGATGTCCTGTGCGTTGCGTGGCCGTACAGCATGAACCTTCCATTGCCGCTCAGGTGAGGCACAGATGAACCGCCTGGCGGCCGGCTCAAGTAGCGGCCAACCTTGGTTGGCTCCCGGAAATCCAGCGCCGACCAAGGTCGGCATCTACCAACGCGAGATGCCATCAGCATTGGGGTCAGAGCCCGTTGCGCAGCAACGGGATCCGACCCCGGATAGCCTGACAGATCGCAGGAACCTGTCGAAGGCGGGGTGGGTCCGGTTGCGGGGGCGTGAGCCGCATGGATGCGGCGACCGAGCTTACATGGACGTACTTGCAGCGTCCCCCGCAACCGGCCCCACCCCGCCTCCCACAGGAAGCCAGCCTTTGATGTTGCTCTGGCAGTGGCCTCTGCGGGTGCCGGGCAGCAGCCCGGCCCAAGCCCCCCACCCACGCAGGTAGAATGCACACATGGCTCTCTCCCTGCTCAAGTCCCTCAAGCCGGTCGCTGGCCGCGCCCTGCAGATCGCCCTGAACCGCGCGCTGGCGCTGGATCCGGATACCCGCCATGCACTGGCCAGCCTCGACGGCCGGCATATCGACCTGACCCTGGAAGCGCCGTCGCTGGCCATGCGCATCAGCGTCGACGGCGACCAGCTGCGGGTCGGCCCGGTGGATGCGCAGGAAGCCGACCTGGCCGTGCGCAGCAGCCTGGCCGGCGTGCTCGCGCAGCTGCCGCTGCTGGCCAACGCACGGCGCGGTGACAACAACGGCAAGGGCCGCGTGCGCGTGGCCGGCGATGCCGAACTGGCGCGCCGCCTGCAGCAGCTGGCCAAGGGCTTCGATCCCGACTGGCAGCAACCGTTCGTCAGCGTGTTCGGCGAGGTACTGGGCGTGCAGGTCGCCAATACCCTGCGCAGTGCCCTGCAGCACGCGCGCCAGGGCGCGGTCGACCTGGCCCACAGCGCCGCCGAGTTCCTCACCGAGGAATCGCGTGATGTAGTGCCGCGCGCTGAACTGGATGCCTTCCACGACGACGTGGACGTGCTGCGTGATGACGTCGAGCGGCTCGGTGCCCGCGTGCAGCGCCTGCGGGGTGCCGCATGAAGGCGGTGCTGCGGGCAAGCCGCATCGGCCGGGTGATCCTGCGTTACCGTCTCGACGACCTGCTGCAGGGCACACCGGCCGAACGCTGGCTGCGCCTGGCCAAGCCGTTCGTGCCGCGCGCCTCGGCCGACATCGCCGCACAGTCGCGCGGTGCGCGCCTGCGCCTGGCGCTGCAGGATCTCGGCCCGATCTTCGTCAAGTTCGGCCAGATCCTGTCCACCCGCCGCGACCTGGTGCCGCCGGATGTGGCCAATGAGCTGACCCTGCTGCAGGACAGGGTCAAGCCGTTCGATGGCGAGACCGCGCGCCGCATCGTCGAGGAAGCACTTGGCCTGCCGGTCAGCGAGGCGTTCGCCAGCTTCGATACCGAACCGCTGGCCTCGGCTTCGATCGCGCAGGTGCATGCGGCCACGCTGGCCGATGGCCGCCAGGTCGTGGTCAAGGTGTTGCGCCCGGGCATCGAGAAGCAGATCGATGCCGACATCGCGTTGCTCAATTCGCTGGCCGCCCTGGTCGAGCGCACCCATCCGCGCGCCGACAAGATCCGTCCGCGCGAAGTGGTGGCCGAGGTCGAAAACACCCTGGCCGCCGAGCTGGACCTGCAGCGCGAAGGCGCCAATGCCAGCGTGCTGCGCCGCTTCTGGCAAAACTCCGACGACCTGTACGTGCCGGAAGTGATCTGGAGCCACACCGCCGAGCGCGCGCTGACCCTGGAGCGGGTGTGGGGCATTCCGTCCGATGACATCGCTGCACTGGACAAGGCCGGCATCGACCGCAAGGCGCTGGCCGCCAAGGGCGTGCGGGTGTTCTACACCCAGGTGTTCCGCGACAACTTCTTCCATGCCGATGCGCACGCCGGCAACATCTGGGTCGACACCGATCCGTCGCGTCGCGCCAACCCGCGCTTCATCGCGCTGGACTTCGGCATCATGGGTCAGCTGTCGCAGGAAGATCAGTACTACCTGGCCGAGAACTTCATGGCCATCTTCAACCGCGACTACCGCCGCATCGCTGAACTGCATGTGCAGGCGCGCTGGATGCCGGACAACGTGCGCATCGACGATCTGGAAGCGGCCGTGCGTTCGGTGTGCGAGCCGTACTTCACCCGCCCGCTGTCGCAGATCTCGCTGGCCGAAGTGCTGATGAAGCTGTTCCGCGTGGCCCAGCGTTACCAGCTGACCCTGCAGCCGCAGCTGATCCTGCTGCAGAAGACCCTGCTGAACATCGAAGGCGTCGGCCGCCAGCTCGATCCGCAGATCGACATCTGGGCGGTGGCCAAGCCGGTGCTGGCGAAGATCCTGCGCGAGCGTTACAGCCCGCGCCGGGTCGTGCGCGAGATCGGCAAGCGCCTGCCGGAAATCATGACCCACGCGCCGGACATGCCGCGCCTGGTGCACGCCTGGCTGACCCAGCAGGTGGAAGGCCGCCACGAACTGTCGATGCGTTCGCGCGACCTGGCCGCACTGGATGCCAGCGTGCAGCGCCTGCAGACGCGCGCGGTGGGTGCCATCACCGGTGTCGGCCTGCTGGCCATCGCCGCACTGATGTATGTGCTGCAGCCGCCGGGCTGGTACTGGGGCGACGTGCCGGCGTGGAGCTGGCTGTCCGGTGCGGTCGGCGCAGTGGCGCTGCTGCGCGCGTGGTGGAAGTAGGCCCCATGCTGCAGGCACTCAAGGAGAAACTGGCCCGCTTCGGCGCCGACAACGACGCCCGCGAAAGCGCGCGTGGCCGCCGCATGCTCAACATCACGCCGGAGACGGGGGAATTCCTGTCCGTGCTGGTCCGCTTCGGCGCTGCGCGCCGGGTGCTGGAGATCGGCACCTCCAACGGCTATTCGACGCTGTGGCTGGCCGAGGCTGCCGCCGCCATCGACGGCCACGTGACCACGCTGGAATACGCCGAGGACAAGGCGGCGATGGCGCGTGGCACCTTCGCGCGCAGCGGCCTGGCCGATCGCATCACGCTGGTCCACGACGATGCCGGGCCATGGCTGGCACAGGCCGCCGATGCCAGCATTGACCTGCTGTTCCTCGATTCGGACCGCGGGCAATACGCCGGCTGGTGGCCGCAGCTGCGCCGCGTGCTGCGCCCGGGGGGCCTGCTGGTGGTGGACAACGCCACCTCGCATGCGGAAGAGATGGAACCGCTGCGTGTGCTGCTGGACGCTGATCCGGACTTCAGCACCAGCCTGGTGCCGGTGGGCAATGGCGAGCTGTTGGCCGTACGCAGCGCCTGACCGCTCTACATCGGTAGGTGCCAACCTTGGTTGGCACGCTGTTGCCGGTCGCGCAGAGCAGCCGAGCATGGGCTCGGCTCTACAGTAAGCAGGCCCTTATAATCCCGCGGTGAGCACCGAACCCGATACCCTCGCCGCGGTCGAGACCGACACCGCGCCCCTGCAGCTGCTGCACCTGGATGAGCGCCTTGCCGTGGTCAACAAGCCTGCCGGGCTGATGGTCCACGACAGCAAGCTGGCCCGTGGCGAAGACGACTTCCTGGCCGACCGCCTGCGCGAGCAGCTGGGCCGACCGATCTTCCTCGTGCATCGCCTGGACCGGGCGACCAGCGGCTGCCTGCTGCTGGCGTTCGACCGCGAGACCGCCAGCGCGCTGGGCAAGGCGCTGATGGGCGGCGAAGTGCTGAAGGACTACCTGACCGTCTGCCGTGGCTGGCCGGCCGAACTCGCCTGGCAGGTCGACCATGATCTGGATGGCGGCCCGGGCAAGCCGGTGAAGAAGCCGGCGGTCACCGACTTCCAGCGCCTGGCCACCGGCGAGCTGTCGGTGCCGGTCGGTGAATTCACCAGCTCGCGTTACGCGCTGCTGCGCTGCCAGCCCCAGACCGGGCGCTTCCGGCAGATCCGCCGGCACCTGAAGCATCTTTCGCATCACATGATCGGCGACACCAGCCACGGTGATGGCCGCCACAACCGCATCTTCCGCATGCAGGGCGTGCACCGCATGCTGCTGCATGCCGAGCGCCTGCGCTTCCCGCATCCCGATGGTGGCATGGTGGATGTACGTGCGCCGCTGGACCGCGAGTTCCAGAAGGCGCTGGACCTGTTCGGCTGGCACCAGGACCTGTAGAGCCGAGCCCACGCTCGGCTGCGCTTCACGGCGCTGCGCGCCGCCGCCCGAGCATGGGCTCGGGCGCTACGGAAATCCCGGTCACTTCTTTTCCGGCTCGTTGACGATCGCTTCCAGGTCCTTCTGCAGGTCCGCGAACAGCGGCTGCATGCGGGCCTGGATGGCCACCATCACGTTCTGCATCAGGGCCGGGGTCTTGTCCAGCAGGCTCTGGCCGGCCGCGCTCTCGTAGAACTCGGCCATCGCCAGCACGTCTTCCTTGCTGAAGGTCTTCTTGTACAGGTCCACGTACATCGGCCGCAGCTGCTGCCACGACAGGGCCTGGCGAAGGGTCTGGCTGGTCCGCGCCTGGATCCGCTTCAGCTGTTCCTGCTGCTGGGCATTGAGCTGGCGCTGTGCGGCCACCTGCTGGAACTGCTGCTGCTGCATTGCCTCGATCTGCGGCAGCATGGTGTCGATCATGCTCTGCGCCCGCGACGCGGACAGCAGGCGGTTGATGTCGCCATCGGTCGGTGGCGCGGCCAGGGCCGGAACGCTGGCCACGGCCAGCGCCAGCAGCAGGGCGGCGCGGCGCAGCAGGGGCGGCAGGGCGGGTACGAAGCGGGTCATGCGGGCTTCCTGCGGTACATGGGACGGCCAGCATACCCGCAGCCAAGGCGAAGGCGGCGTGTTCGGTACCTGATCGGCGGCATACGGTGCGCGATGCCGCACTCCGGCACGTGGCTGCCGCTACAATGCGCGGATGGGCAGTGGACCGGTCACCATCAGCGCGCAACTTGAAATCCCCGACGGCGAGATCGTCGAGCGGTTCGTGCGTGCCAGTGGTGCCGGTGGCCAGAACGTCAACAAGGTCTCCACCGCGGTGGAACTACGTTTCGACGTGGCCAACTCGCCCTCGTTGCCCGAACCGTTGCGCGCGCGCCTGCTGGCGCGGCGTGACCGGCGCATGACCGGCGAAGGCGTGCTGGTCATCGACGCGCAACGTTTCCGGACCCAGGATCGCAATCGCGAGGATGCGCGCGATCGGCTGGCGGCCTTCATCCAGGCCGGGCTGAGCGTGCCCAAACCGCGCAAGGCCACCAAGCCGACCCTCGGGTCGAAACTGCGTCGTCTGGACGCCAAACGCGGGCGCGCGCAGATCAAGCGCGGGCGCTCATCACGTGACTGGGAGTGATTGCTTGAACAACCCGACTTCGTTGCTGCCGGCCGTGCCGCCGCAGATGCCGCAGGTCAAACCCAACGCCTTCCTGCGCTGGCTGGCGCGCTGCACCCTGCGCATGGGCGGCTGGAAGGTGACCGGTACCCTGCCTGACATCCCCAGGCTGGTCTTCATCATCGCCCCGCATTCGTCCAACTGGGATGGCCTGTGGGGCATGGCGGCCAAGATCGCGCTGGGCATGAAGGTCAAGGTGCTGGGCAAGGCATCGCTGTTCTGGTGGCCGCTGGGCCCGCTGCTGCACAAGCTGGGCGTGATCCCGCTCGATCGCAGTTCGCCGCAGGGCACGGTGGGGCAGGCGGTGGACCTGCTGCGCAACAACGAGAAGATGTGGTTCGCGATCACGCCCGAGGGCACCCGCAAGGCGGTGAAGGACTGGAAGGCCGGCTTCCTGAAGATCGCCCGGATGGCCGACGTACCGATCCTGGCCGCGTATTTCCACTACCCGGAAAAGACCATCGGCATCGGCCCGCTGTTCACGCCCAGCGGCGATGACGCCGCCGACATGGCCGCCATCCGCGAGTTCTACCGGCCCTGGATCGGCAAGACCCGCGGTACGGTTTGAGCCTGCCACAGGCCGCCGCATAGACGCCACGTCCGGCACATGCCGGGCGAGCGCGACAGGAGTAGGGTGGAGGGCTGGTATCCCGTACCGTCTGCCCAAGGAGTGTTTTACATGTCGCGTACCGTAGTCCTGGCCGCCGCCATCAGCCTGGCGCTGGCGGCCTGTTCCGGCAAGGAGTCCACCCCCGTGTCCGATGCCCAGAAAGCCCCGGCCCAGCAGCCAGCCGAAGCCTCCACCAATCCGCTGCTGAGCGCCAGCACGCTGCCGTTCCAGGCGCCGCAGTTCGACAAGATCAAGGACAGCGACTACCTGCCGGCGTTCGAGGAAGGCATGCGCCAGCACCTGGCCGACGTGCGCAAGATCGCCGACAGCAGCGAACCGGCCACCTTCGACAACACCATCGTGGCGATGGAGCGCAGCGGCGAGACCCTGAACCGCGTGTCGCGCATCTTCTTCGGCCTGGTCCAGGCCGATACCAACGATGCACGCCAGAAGATCCAGGAAGAAGTGGCGCCGAAGCTGGCCGCGCACCAGGACGAGATCAATCTCGATCCGAAGCTGTTCGCGCGCGTGAAGTCGCTGTACGACCAGCGTGACACGCTGGAACTGGATCCGGTGCAGAAGCGCCTGGTCGAGCATTACTACGACGGCCTGGTGCGCGCTGGCGCGCAGCTGTCCGACGCCGACAAGGCGAGCCTGCGCAAGCTCAACGTGGAAGAAACCACCCTTTCCACCCAGTTCCACACCCGCCTGGTGGCCGCCACCGCCGCAGCGGCCGTCGTGGTCGACGACAAGGCCAAGCTGGCTGGCCTGGACGAGAATGCGATCAACAACGCTGCCAACGCCGCCAAGGAGCGCAAGCTGGATGGCAAGTTCCTGCTGCCGTTGCAGAACACCACCCAGCAGCCGGTGCTCGGCTCGCTGAGTGACCGCGACCAGCGCGCCGCCGTGCTGAAGGCTTCGGAAACCCGCGCCGAGCGCGGCGATGCCAACGATACCCGGCAGACCGTACAGCGCCTGGCCCAGCTGCGCGCGCAGAAGGCCAAGCTGCTCGGCTTTGACACCTTCGCCGACTACCAGCTGGGCGACCAGATGGCCAAGACCCCGGCCGCCGCGCTCAAGCTGCTGACCGACACCGTGCCGGCCGCCACCGCCAAGGCCCGCGCCGAAGCCGGCGAGATCCAGAAGGTGATCGACGCGCAGAAGGGTGGGTTCCAGGTCGCCGCCTCGGATTGGGACTTCTATGCCGAGCAGGTGCGCAAGGCCAAGTACGATCTGGACGAGTCGCAGATCAAGCCGTACTTCGAACTGGACAACGTGCTGCAGAACGGCGTCTTCTACGCCGCCACCCAGCTGTACGGCATCACCTTCAAGCCGCGCACCGACATTCCGACCTACAACCCGGACATGAAGGTGTACGAAGTGTTCGACAAGGACGGCACCTCGCTGGCCCTGTTCTACACCGACTACTTCAAGCGTGACAGCAAGTCCGGTGGCGCCTGGATGGACGTGTTCGTCGAACAGGATGGCCTGACCGGTGCCAAGCCGGTGGTCTACAACGTCTGCAACTTCACCAAGCCGGCCGCCGGCCAGCCTGCGCTGATCAGCTTCGACGACGTCACCACCATGTTCCATGAGTTC
Organism: Stenotrophomonas sp. SBJS02; assembly: GCF_020428325.2. Classification (NCBI taxonomy): domain Bacteria; kingdom Pseudomonadati; phylum Pseudomonadota; class Gammaproteobacteria; order Lysobacterales; family Lysobacteraceae; genus Stenotrophomonas; species Stenotrophomonas sp. SBJS02. The sequence goes on from NZ_CP109812.1 coordinate 229,859, forward strand.
GGCCACGCACTGCATGGCATGTTCTCGAACGTGAAGTACCCGTCGATCGCCGGTACGGCCACCTCGCGTGATTTCGTCGAGTTCCCGTCGCAGTTCAACGAACACTGGGCGCTGGACCCGAAGGTGTTCGCCAACTACGCCAAGCACTACAAGACCGGCGAAGCGATGCCGCAGGAACTGGTCGACAAGATCCTCAAGGCACGCAGCTTCAACCAGGGCTACGCGACCACCGAGTACCTGTCGGCCGCACTGCTGGACCTGGCCTGGCACACGCAGAAGGCCGACGCGCCGCTGCAGGATGTCGGCGCCTTTGAAGCCAGCGCGCTGAAGAAGTTCAAGGTCGACCTGCCGCAGGTGCCGCCGCGTTACCGCACCACCTACTTCGACCACATCTGGGGTGGTGGTTACTCGGCTGGCTACTACGCCTACTTCTGGGCGGAAGTGCTCGACCATGACGCCTACCAGTGGTTCACCGAACACGGTGGCCTGACCGCGGCCAACGGCCAGGAATTCCGCGACAAGATCCTCTCGCGCGGCAACAGCGTGGAGCTGTCGACCCTGTACCGCGATTTCCGCGGCAAGGACCCGTCGGTGGAACCGCTGCTGAAGTTCCGCGGGCTGAAATAAGAAACAGAAAACGGCGGGGGAAACCCCGCCGTTTTTCTTTGTGTAGAGCCGAGCCCATGCTCGGCTGATGTTTCCTGGAAAGGCAGCCGAGCATGGGCTCGGCTCTACAAAGGCGGAAAAGCCAGTCGAGCATGGCTCGACGCTACACAAGCGCTTTACGTCCCCACATGCACCCGGTTCGCCTGCTCGGCCAGCCCCAGGTAATCCAGCGCGATATCCAGCGCCAGCACATAGCTCTGCGCGCCATACCCGGCGGCGATGCCCAGGCGCTGGCCGACACCGGCCGGCAGGCACGGCTCGGCCACCGCGCCGTCGTCATGCACTTCCACGTAGGCGTTGTGCAGGTAGGGCAGCAGCCGCTGCAGGCGCAGGCTGTTGGCACACGCACCCGGGTCAAGCAGCGTCACCTCGCCACGGCTGTGGTCGGCCACGCGCAGGGCATCCAGCAGTTCCTGTTCCGAGCCGCAGGCGCGGATCGCCACGCTGGTGCCGGCGTCGATCGCGCGATGCACCAGTGACTTCAGTACCGGCGCCGGCAGTGGCATCGCCGTGCGGATCAATGCACCGGCGGCTTCCGGGCCACGGATGATGAAGATCGACATGGCTCAGCCCTCCTGCGCCAGGCGGCGGCCAACGATGGCCAGCGACAAGGGATAACCGGCCTGCTGGCTGCGCTGGTCCACCACCACTGCTGCGGGGCCATGCTGCAGGCGCAGGCGTGCCTCGAGGCCGGGTTCGCTGGGCGCCTGCAGCTCGATGTACTGCGCCGGCAGCCGTTCCAGCGCCGCCTGCAGCGCGCCACCTTCGGCCTGCCATTGCGCCTCGTCGGCGGCACCAACATCCAGCAGTACCCAGTCGGCCGAGCGCGCCTGCGGCTGGCACAGGCACTGGCGTACCTCGGACAGGCTGGCGCAGTCGCTGCACAGCACGCGATGGCCGCTCAACTGCGCCGGCAGCTGCGGGCGCGGCGCCGACGGAGACGCGTGGCGGATCACCAGGAGGGTCATACAACACCTTGCGGAATGCGCCCTGTGGCGCGGTGGGCACACGATGCGCGTGCTGCCCGTAAAGGTGCGATGCCCGCGGCCGGGCCGGGGCGTAAAACCTGCGTAACCCGTTTTGTAGAGCCGAGCCCATGCTCGGCTGCCGTTCCGTAGAGTCGAGCTTGCTCGACTGCTCTGCGCCTCAGTCGAGCAAGCTCGACGCTACAAGAGCAAGCCGAGCATGGGCTCGGCTCTACAGGTTCTAGGCGCGGGAACCTCTTCGGCCCGGATGTGGTCTGATGCAGCTACCACTCACCCGGAGCCTGCCGTGGACGCCGTTGCCCGCCCTCCCTTTTCCGAACGCGCGCTGGCCTGGCTGAAAAAGGAGGCGCTGCCGTTGCTGGTGATGCTCGGCCTGCTCGCCGCCGCCCGCGATACCCTGGCCAACCACTATGTGGTGCCGAGTGGCTCGATGCAGCCGACCCTGCAGCCCGGCGACCGGGTGGTGGTGGACATGCGTGCCTATGGCCTGCGCCTGCCGTTCACCGGCAAGGAACTGATGGCCACCGGCGTTCCGCAGCGTGGTGAAGTGGCGGTGTTTGATTCACCGGCCGACGGCACCCGCCTGATCAAGCGCGTGGCGGCGGTGGCCGGTGACCATGTGCAGATGCGCGAGGGCCATCTGAGCATCAACGGCCAGCCGCTGCAGATCGCCGACCTGCAGGACGTGGAAGCCTTCGGCGAACGCCGTGCCAGCCTCGATCTGGACATGGGCGGCGGCCCGGACATCGCCGATCTGGTGGTGCCGGCCGGCAAGGTGCTGGTGCTGGGTGACCACCGCGGCAACAGCTTCGATGGCCGCTTCTTCGGCTTCGTCGACGCCGACAAGGTCTACGGCCGCGCTGTGGCGGTGTATTACCGTCGAGGCGCCGGCTTCGAATGGCAGCGCCTCTAACCTGAATTGATACTTTCTGTGTATCAATCCTGATCTATCGGGTTATGGATCGACTGGATGGACGGGCCTAGTCTGAGGCCCGTTCCCTCCAACGCCCGGCCGTCCCCACCGGCCCATTGATTCCATGACTGGCGAAACCACGGCGGCCGTCGAGCGCCGTCCCCACACCGTCGACTTCGACACCGAGACCCGCATCCAGCAGGGGACACCAGCCTTCCGCCGCACCGCGTTGGCGCTGTTCCTGGCCGGCTTCTCCACCTTCGGCCTGCTGTACACGGTGCAGCCGCTGCTGCCCGAGTTCAGCCGTCACTTCGGTGTGTCCGCCGCCGGCAGCGCGATGTCGCTGTCGTTGACCACTGGCACGTTGGCGGTGGCGATGCTGCTGGCCGGCCTGTTGTCCGATGCGGTCGGCCGGCGCCCGTTGATGATCGTTGCGCTGCTGGCCTCGGCCATGCTGTCGCTGAGCACGGCGCTGGTGGACGACTGGACCACGCTGCTGGTGCTGCGCACCCTGCTGGGCCTGGCGCTGAGCGGTGTGCCGGCGGTGGCGATGACCTACCTGGTCGAGGAAATGGACAGCCGCGCGCTGGGCCTGGCGATGGGCCTGTACATCGGCGGCAACGCCATTGGTGGCATGAGCGGGCGCCTGCTGGCCGGCATCATCGCCGATCACTGGGGCTGGCGCTGGGGCATCGGCGTGGTCTCGATCATTGCCATCGCCAGCACCGTGCTGCTGTGGCTGCAGCTGCCGCCGTCGCGCCACTTCCATCCCCGCCGTGATGGCCTGCGCCAGTTGCCGTCACGCTGGCGCATGCTGTTCGCCGACCCGGGCCTGCCGTGGCTGTTCGCCACCTCGTTCGTGCTGATGGGCGTGTTCGTCACCCTCTACAACTACCTGGGCTACCACCTGCTGGCGCCGCCGTACCGCCTCAGCCAGACCGTGGTCGGCCTGATCTTCAGCGTCTATCTGGTGGGTACCTTCAGTTCGGCGTGGATGGGCCAGCAGGCCACGCGCTACGGCCGCGGCCGCATCCTGTCGATCTCGTTCGCACTGATCGGCGTCGGCATAGCGCTGCTGGCATTGCCTTGGCTGAGCACGATGGCACTCGGCATCGCGCTGGTGACGTTCGGCTTCTTCGGCGGTCACTCGGTGGCCAGCAGCTGGGTCGGCAGCCGTGCCGGCACGATGCGTGCTGAAGCCTCGGCGCTGTATTTGTTTGCCTACTACCTTGGGTCCAGCGTGCTGGGCGGGGTCGGCGGTCTGGCCTATGCGGCCTGGGACTGGTTAGGCGTGTGTGCGTTCGCTGCCGTGCTGACCCTGATCGGGGGTGGCATCGTCTGGGCGCTGCACCAGCGCGCCCCGCAGCCGGTCACGGCGTGACCTTGCTCTGGTAGATGCCAACCTTGGTTGGCGCTGTGGCCGTGGGCCAACCAAGGTTGGCCACTACCGGGTGGGTTGCGCCTCACCCTTCGGCGAACGCCCCGCGCAGCAGCCCGGCGAAATTGCGGATCAGCGGCGTCACCCCCTCGCGATGCCATGCCAGCTGCACTTCCGAATGCGCGCCGGCATCGGCCAGCGCCACGAAGCGCGCGCCTTCCACCCGGATGTGATCGCACGACGACGGCAGGATCGCGGCGCCCAGGCCCGCAGCGGCCAGACTTATCAGCGTCGAGGCTTCACCCGCCTCCTGCACGATGCGCGGTGTGAATCCGGCAGCCGCGCACAACGCGATCATGTGGTCATGGATGCCCGCACCGGCACTGCGGCGGAACGCCACGAACGGCTCCTGCGCGAAGTCGCGCAGCGACAGCGTGCCCTGCTTCGAAAGCCTGCGCAGGGCAGGGTGGTCGGCATGCACGATCAACGCCAGCGGATCGACGAACAGACTGTGCGCCACCAGTTCCGGTGGCAACGCGCGCTTGCGGATGATGCCCACGTCCAGGCTGCCATCGAGCAGTGCATCGATCTGCTGCAGGGTGTTCATCTCGCTCAGCTGCAGCCGCACCTGCGGGTACTGCTGGCGGTAGCGCAGGATCGAACGCGGAATCTGCGGTGACAGCGGCGTGGCGCGGGTCAATCCGATGCGCAGCTCACCCTGCTCGCCGCGCTGCGCACGCTGCACTTCGTCCACCGCAGACTCGACCTGCTGCACGATGGCGCGTGCACGTTCCTGCAGCAGCTCACCTGCGGCAGTGAGCTGCACACGGCGATGACTGCGCACGAACAGCCGCGCACCGATCAGATCTTCCAGCTGGCGGATCTGCTGGCTGAGCGGCGGCTGCGACATGCCCAACCGCTCCGCCGCCTGGCCGAAGTGCAGCGTATCGGCGACAGCGAGGAAGTAGCGCAGGTGACGGAGTTCGATGGACATGGATGCAGTCTATCCAGCCCGACGCCCGGAATCGTCATCCACGCATGGCGTGGATCAACCGTGTCGACGAAGGTCGACACCCACCAAGAGCAGGCCATGCCGTTCCGACAGATCGCGGAAATCTGTCAGAGGTGGGGAGGTGTGGATGGGCAGGACCGTTGGCGCCATGGATGGCGCCATCGAGCCCCCAAGGACGGGTTTACGGCGTGTCCTGCCCACCCACACCGCCCCGCCCGCCACGGAATCCCCGCTGTTGCCTTTGACGTTGTCGTTGCCGTTGCCTCTGCCGTTGCCGTTGATTCGGCAGGTGCAGGGCGCAGCCCTGCCGAACACCCCTCACCGCTCCGAATGCCCGCTCTGGTCGTAATCGCGCGGGCTGAACAACTCCGGCTGGATCAGCTCGATGAACGCCCGCGCCTGCGCCGACAACGCCTTGCCCCGGCGCACGATCACCCCGTAACTGCGCTCCGGGAACCACCGCTTCATCGACCGCGCCGCCAGCCGCTCGTGGTCGGCCTCGTTCAGGCACAGCGCCGGCACGATGGAAATGCCCATGCCCATCGCCACGTACTGTTTGATCACTTCCCAGCCGCCCACCTCCAGCGCCACGGTGTAGGCGATGCGGTGGCGCTGGAACACCTGGTCCACCAGCCGGTAGGTAATCTGCCGCTTCGGCGGCAGCACCAACGGATAGCGCGCGATGTCGGCCAGCTCCAGCTCGCCGCCACTGGCCAGCGGATGGTCGTGCGGTGCGATCAGCACCTGCTCGAAGCGGTAGGCCGGGGCGTAGGTCAGGTCGGCCGGCACATCGGTCATCGAACCGATCGCCAGGTCGGCGGCGTCCTCGCGCAGCAGGTCGGTGCCATCGGCGCTGATCGCGTTGTGCAGGGTCAGGCGCACGTCCGGGTGATGCAGGCGGAAGCGCTCGACGATCTTCGGCAGCAGGTACAGGATGGTCGAACTGTTGGCGGCGATGTTCAACTCGCCCGCGTCCAGGCCACGCACCTTGTCGCGGAAGCGCGCCTCCAGCCCATCCAGGTTCTCCACCAGCGGCTGTGCCATCTCGTACAGCAGCTGGCCCTCGCGGCTGGGCACCAGGCGGCGACCGCTGCGCTCGAACAACGGCACCCCCAGCTCCCGTTCCAGCGCCTGCAGCTGCAGGCTGATGGCCGGCTGGCTGACGAAAAGCGCCTCAGCGGCCCGTGAGACCGACCCCAGGCGCACCGTCTGGCAGAACGCGCGCAGCGGCTTCAGCCGGTCGGATTTGTAGGAAAAACGCGGACTTGGATGCGGGCGTGTGCTCATCGTGTCATGAGTATTAGCACAACTTATGTAGAACATTGCAAAAACTGTTTTGCCAAATACTCAGGCCCAGCGGCACCGTGGACTCGTTCCCCCACCGCTGGAGTCGCCCCATGTCCGCCGTCGCTTCCGCTGTTCCCACCCCCGCCGCCAAGGCTACCCCCGGTATCGCCCTGGCGACCCGCGTGGCTGGCCAGGACGCCGTGCTGCCGGCGGCGCTGCTGGCTCTGCTGGTGTCGCTGCACCGCGCGGTGGAACCGGGCCGGCAGGCACGGCTGCAGGCCCGTCGCGAGCGTCAGGCGTTCTTCGACCAGGGCGGCCTGCCGGACTTCCGCGAAGACACCGCCGCCATCCGCAGCGGCGACTGGCGCGTTGCACCGCTGCCGGCCGCGCTGCAGGACCGCCGCGTCGAGATCACTGGCCCGACCGACCCGAAGATGGTCATCAACGCGCTGAACTCCGGCGCCAAGGTGTTCATGGCCGACTTCGAGGATTCGACCTCGCCGACCTGGCGCAACCTGCTGGCCGGCCAGCAGTCGCTGGCGGCGGCGGTGCGCGGCGACCTCGAGTACACCACGCCGGCATCCAACGGGAAGGCCGGCAAGCACTACACCCTGCGCCCGTACGACGAACAGGCGGTGCTGATCGTGCGCCCGCGTGGCTGGCACCTGGACGAGAAGCACGTGCGCATCGATGGCCAGTTCATCGCCGGCGGCCTGTTCGATGCGGCGGTGTTCGCCTTCCACAACGCCCGCAGCCTGCAGGCGAAGGACCGTGGCCCGTACTTCTACCTGCCCAAGCTGCAGAGCATGGAAGAGGCTGCGCTGTGGGAGACCGCGCTGTCGCACATCGAAGGCATGCTCGGCCTGCCGCACGGCCAGATCAAGGTGACCGTGCTGATCGAAACGCTGCCGGCGGTGTTCGAGATGGACGAGATCCTGCACGCGCTGCGTGACCGCATCGTCGGCCTGAACTGCGGGCGCTGGGATTACATCTTCTCGTACCTGAAGACCTTCCGCCGCCACGCCGACCGCGTGCTGCCCGAACGCGGCCAGGTGACCATGACCCAGCCGTTCCTGAAGGCCTATTCGGAACTGCTGATCCAGACCTGCCACCGCCGCGGTGCGCATGCGATGGGCGGCATGGCCGCGCAGATTCCGATCAACAACGATGCCGCCGCCAACGAACAGGCGATGGCCCGGGTGCGCGCCGACAAGCTGCGCGAAGTCACCGCCGGCCATGACGGCACCTGGGTTGCGCATCCGGCGCTGATTCCGGTGGCGATGGCGATCTTCGATGAACACATGCCCGGTGCGAACCAGCACAGCGTGCTGCGCCAGGATGTGCACGTCGGCCGCGACGAACTGATCGCGCGGCCGCCGGGCACCATCACCCGCGCCGGCTTCGAGGGCAACGTGGAAGTCTGCGTGCGCTATCTGGCGGCGTGGCTGGATGGCAACGGCTGCGTGCCGATCCATCACCTGATGGAGGACGCGGCCACCGCCGAGATCAGCCGCAGCCAGCTGTGGCAGTGGCTGCATACGCCGGGCCAGCAGCTGGACGATGGCACTGCGATCGATCTGGCGCTGCTGGATTCCACCCTGGCACAGCTGCCAGCGCGCCTGGGCGACACCAGCGCACTGCCCGGTGGTGCACGCATCGGCGAGGCCATCACCCTGCTCGGCGAACTGAGCCGCAGCGAAGAACTGACCGATTTCCTGACCCTGCCGGCCTACGCGCGCATCGACTGACCGACTGCCCGCAAACCCGCCGTTTCCCTCCCCGCTGCACGCACGAACCGAACTGGAGAAAGACATGAGCAAGCTGCCCACTGCCGAACAGATCCAGCACGACTGGGATACCAACCCGCGTTGGGAAGGCATCCAGCGCAACTACAGCGCAGCCGACGTGGTGCGCCTGCGCGGCACCGTCCACATCGAGCATTCACTGGCCCGCTTGGGTGCGGAAAAGCTGTGGGCCTCGCTGCATGAGCGCGAGTTCGTCAACGCGCTGGGTGCACTGACCGGCAACCAGGCCATGCAGCAGGTCAAGGCCGGCCTGAAGGCGATCTACCTGTCCGGTTGGCAGGTGGCGGCCGACGCCAACCTGGCCGGGCAGATGTATCCGGACCAGTCGCTGTACCCGGCCGATTCGGTGCCGGCAGTGGTCAAGCGCATCAACAACACGCTGCTGCGCGCCGACCAGCTGCACCACGCCGAAGGCAAGGATGACATCGACTTCCTGCAGCCGATCGTGGCCGATGCCGAGGCCGGATTCGGCGGCGTGCTCAACGCGTTCGAACTGATGAAGGCGATGATCGAAGCCGGCGCTGCCGGCGTGCACTTCGAAGACCAGCTGGCCTCGGTGAAGAAGTGCGGCCACATGGGTGGCAAGGTGCTGGTGCCGACCCGCGAGGCGATCGAGAAGCTCAACGCCGCGCGCCTGGCTGCCGACGTGCTGGGCGTGCCGACCCTGCTGGTGGCGCGCACCGATGCCGAAGCCGCCGATCTGCTGACCAGCGACATCGACGGCAACGACAAGCCGTTCGCCACCGGCGAGCGCACCGTCGAGGGCTTCTACAAGACCCGCAATGGCCTGGACCAGGCGATCAGCCGTGGCCTGGCCTATGCCCCGTATGCCGACCTGGTGTGGTGCGAGACCGGCAAGCCGGATCTGGAATTCGCACGCAGGTTCGCCGAGGCAATCCATGCGAAGTTCCCGGGCAAGCTGCTGGCCTACAACTGCTCGCCCAGCTTCAACTGGAAGAAGAACCTGGATGACGCCACCATTGCGAAGTTCCAGCGTGAGCTGGGCAGCTACGGCTACAAGTTCCAGTTCATCACCCTGGCCGGCTTCCATGCGCTGAACTACGGCATGTTCAATCTGGCCCACGGCTACGCACGCCGCCAGATGAGCGCGTTCGTGGAACTGCAGGAAGCCGAGTTCGAAGCGGCCGAGCGTGGCTTCACCGCGGTCAAGCACCAGCGTGAGGTCGGTACCGGCTACTTCGACGCGGTGACCCAGGCGATCCAGCAGGGCCAGTCGTCGACCACCGCGCTGACCGGCTCCACCGAGGAAGAACAGTTCCATGGCGGGCGCAGCGAACGCGCTGCGTGATGCGGTAGTGCCGGCCTCTGGCCGGCAACCACGTGATCCTGCGGGCACTGCAGGGAAACCGGCCAGCGGCCGGCTCTACCGAAGCGCCGCAATCCGATCAGGGTGGCCAGGGAAGGGCCAGACAACGCCGGCCGGTCGGGGGACCTGCCGGCGTTGTTGTATCGATGCAAAGGCGCGGCCAGCAGGCAGCGTCAATCAGGCGCACCCCTGTCCGCGGCAACTTGGCCAGAATCCTGTGAAAACCGCCATCGGATTGATCCAGCAGCATTTTTGCCCGGACACCCGTGACCAGAACGGCCACCACGCATCTTCACATCAGGCAAGATCGTTTGGGCATTAAAAATGAGATAGGACGCACACTTTAAACCGGTGCTATGCTCCGCGGCTCACCAGGGGACGCTGGCGGCGGGTGCAGGGAATGACCGGCAGGGGTGCGGCCGAGAACAGTGATGTGACGTCAGGTATCGCCCGGGTGGCGATGGCCGAGATCGTGCACGCGCTGCTTTCCGCTGCCGAGGTTGCATTGTTCGCCAGATTCGCCCGCCCATGCAAGCTTCATGCCGGACAGTGGTTGTTCCAGCGTGGCCATCGCGGCGAACGGATGTATGTGATCCTCGAAGGCCAGATCGAACTGGATTTCGGCGAGGACCTGGTGATCAAGACGCTCGGCCAGCATGAGTTCTTCGGCGAGCTTGGCCTGCTGGTCGGCGATCACCTGCGCAGCGCCAGCGCGCGCGCGCTGGTCGACTGCGAAGTACTGGAGCTGGGCCCGGCCGATTTCCATCGCCTGGTGGAATCCGATCCCGGCCTGGTCGCCTACTTCCTGCGCCGCACGATCATGCGCGTGCTGACCAACGAGCAGGCCCTGATCAGCCAGTTGCGCCGGCGCAACCATGATCTGGAAACCGCGCTGGACAATCTGTACATCACCACCCATCAACTGACCCACACCCGTGAGCTGGTGCGTACCGATGAACTGACCGGGCTGCACAACCGCCGTGGCCTGACCCTGTACCTGCAGGAATGCCGCGCCGACGGCGGCGGGTTGCCGCAGGCACTGCTGCTGATCGACTGCGATCGCTTCAAGCAGATCAATGATCGCCACGGACACCAGGCTGGTGATCGCGTGCTGCAGAGCATGGGCAACATCCTGCGCTCGATGGCCGGTGAGCAGGACCTGGCGTGCCGCCTCGGCGGCGATGAGTTCTGCCTGATCCTGCGCCGTGGCAACCATGAGATCGTGCAGCACGCGGCCGAGTTCATCCTCAGCGCGGTACATGGCCTGCTCGAACGCAGTCATGGCACGCCGCATGTCAGCCTGGTCAGCATCGGTGCCAGCCTGTTGGCACCCGAGGCCGGCTGGAGCGAGTGGTACGCCAGCGCGGATCGCGCGCTGTACCAGGCCAAGCGCGATGGCGGCAACTGCCTGCGCTGGGTGGATGATCCGGACGACCAATAGGGAGATGCAGGCGATGAATGGCGACAACGGAACGTCAGCCCCGCATAGCCCACAGCTACGCGCCCTGCTGTTCACTGATCTGTGTGATTCGTTGCAGCTGGTCGAGCGCATCGGCGACATGGCGGCGGCGAGCCTGTTCCAGGAACACGACCGCCTGGTGCTGGTGCTGCAGCACCGCTGGAATGGCCAGCTGATCGATCGCTCCGACGGCCTGTTCATGCTGTTCGAGCGCGCCATCGATGCATTGGGCTTCGCCTTGGACTACCAGCGCGAGCTGCATGCGCTTGGCCAGCAGCGTGCGATTGAACTGCGTGCGCGTGCCGGCCTGCATGTGGGTGACGTGCTGACCTGGGAAAACAGTGCCGAGGCGGTTCGCGTTGGCGCCAAGTCGATGGAAGTGGAAGGTCTGGCCAAGCCGATGGCGGCGCGCCTGATGACGCTGGCCCGCCCCGGCCAGATCCTGTTGTCCGCCGTTGCCGAATCACTGACCCACCGCGCCGCCGATGCGTTGGGTGAGCGCGGCACGCGCCTGCTGTGGAAGTCGCACGGACGCTGGCGCTTCAAGGGCGTGCCGGTGGTGCAGGAAGTGATCGAAGTAGGCGAGATCGGCTCCGCACCGCTGCGCATGCCGCGCGCCAATGCCAAGGCGCGCCGCGACCTGCCACTGTGGCGGCAGCCGTGGGTGCTGGCCGCTGAAGGCCTGGTGCTGACGGTGGCGGTGCTGGGCGGTTGGCTGCTGCTGCGCCCGGAACCGGCGATTGCGTTTGCCGAGCGCGACTGGGTGGTGCTGGGGGACGTCGACAATCTCACCGGTGATCCGATCTTCGACGACTCGATGCGGCACGCGATCCGGATCGCGCTGGAGCAGTCGCGCTACGTGAACGTGCTGTCCGAGGGCAAGATCCGCGAGAGCCTGGAAATGGCGCGGCTCTCGGGCGATACCCGGCTGAACCGGGATACCGCCGTCGACGTGGCGGTGCGTGAAGGCGCCCGCGCCGTGCTGTTGCCGACCGTGCGGCAGAAGATCGGTGGCTACGAGCTGGCCATCGACGTCGCAGCGCCGGGCAGCGGCCAGGTGATCCAGACGTTCACCGCCACCGCGGATCGATCCGATCAGATGGTGTTCGCGGTGGACGACGTGGTCGGACGCCTGCGACGTGGCTTGGGTGAGTCGGTGGCGAGCCTGGAACAGTCGTTGCCGCTGCCACGGGCATCGACCCAGGACCTGCGCGCACTGCGTGCGTTTGCCCTGGCCGAAAGCGCACTGGGCCAGCGTCGCTTCGAGGAAGCACGCAACCTCTACCAGGCGGCGATCGATATCGATCCTGGTTTCGCCCTGGCCTACATGGGCGTGGCCAAACTGCTGGCCCGCACCGCGCAGGTTGCGGAGGCGCGTGACGCGCTGGAGCACGCGCTGGCCCAGCAGCAGCGCCTGCCCGCGCGTGAGCGCCTGTACCTGAAGGGTTGGCAGGCCGAACTGGAACCCGGTGGCTGGCCGCTGGAACAGTGGCGTGCACTGGCCAAGATCTATCCGGATTCGTTTGCGGGGCTGTCCAACACTTCCTGGGGGCTGCTGCAGGACAATCGCTTCACCGAGTCCGAGCCCTATGCGCGTGCCGCGATGGTGCCCCAGGACCCGCTGCGGCTGTATCCGATGATCCATCTGGCGCGGGCACAGTTGGGCCTCGGCCAGCCGCAGCAGGCAATGCGCACCTTGCATCAGGCACAGATGCTGCGCGGCAATGACGAGGCCGACGATCTGGATGTGGACGTGCTGGTTGCGCAGGGCCTGGACGCACAGGCGCAGCAGCTGTTGATGCGGTTGCCGCGGGGGGACGACCTGCAGCAGCGCATGCGTCTGCGGGCCCACCTGCTGGTGGCTGCGGAGCAGCGTGATTGCAGCGGCCTGCATGCCGCGATTGCTGCGGATGGTCCGCCGCCGGACCTGATCGACTACCAGATCCATCAACGCCTGCAACACGCTACCGTGACCACGCTGTGCACGGCCGGCGATGCGAAGGAGCTTGAATCCATCGCCACCGTTCTGCGGCCGCTGCTGCGGAAGAACGACGACTCCGCCGTGGGCAGCCGCAGTCTGCAGCTGCTGGCCCTGACCTATCTGGCCCAGCGCCAGGGCCAGCATGCGCTGGCCGCAGAGTGGCTGCGGGACCATGGCGAACTGCTGGAGCGGCAGCGCAGCCCTGTGGTCGCCAAGTGGCGCCGGGTCGTGCTGGCGATGGCCGAACTGGCGCAACAGCGTCCGCAAGCGGCACGCCATCTGCTCGAGCCCACGTTTGATGGCAGCGAACCGGTGCAGGCCCATGTTGTGCTGCTGCAGGCACTGCGTGCCGAGCAGGACGCTGCCGGTGTGCGCCGCGAGCAGGCCTGGCTGGCCCGGCACCACGGTCAGGCCATTGCCGAGGTGGCGTCCATGCAGATCTGGCAGCCCCTCAATGTGCACGACATCGCCACGGAGGCGGTGTCGGTGCGGGTGTCGCGCTGATGCGGACTCAGGCGTTGACGCGCTCGTCGATCCGGTCGGCTTCGAAGCAGAACACCACCGTCATCGAGGCAGTCGAGGTACTCAGGTACGCATGCAGCGAATCGCGGGTGCGGCGCAGCTCCTCGACCGAAGCCAGGGTGCCGATCTTCATGCAGTCGTTCTCGCCAACGGCACCGTCCAGCCCGATCGAGGCCAGGGCCTTGCCCGGCGATGCGGTGAAGTGGTTGCGGAAGTCGTCGTTGCCGATGAGGTGGTCCAGCAGGGTGCTGGCGTCTTCGGCGGAAAGGCGGGGATGGGTGCTCATGGGGATCGTCCGTAGGTTGAGTTTCTCGTATCGGCCGCCACGGCCTGCCATTGAGGGCGGTGGCGTGCCTGTCGCTAAAGTTGGCCGCGCCGCGGTCGTTGCTGCTATGCCGGTTGTGCGGCAGGAGGAAGGAAACCCATGCGCCTGCGCCGCTGCGCCAGCCTGATGTTCGAGCCCCGCGAGTCGGTCACCCTGGACCTGCGCGCGATGCTGGCCGGCCACGCCGAGATGGACAGCCAGATCAGCTGGGTGGCCTTGGCCGCCCACCTGGACCAACCCCTGCCGGTGGACGCCGAGGAGCGCCAGTTGCTGGGCGAGCTCAGCGCGCATCGCTGGAGCGAACCGCCGGCCGGCACCTCTCCGGCGATGCTGGCGCGCCTGGTCGAGCAGGGGCTGCTGCTGACCGACCCGCCGGATGAGGTCGGGCACCAGATGCGTGATGAGGCATTGCGGCGCAGTCAATGGTGGCCGTTGGCTGCACTGGCTCATCGCCATGCGCGCTGGCAGGCCGTGGACAGCGTGGAGGACATGCGCCGGCAGGGTCTGGATACCGCTGCCGGCCTGCGCCAGCGGCTGGGACCGCCGCCGCCGGTGGTGCAGCCGATGCAGGGCGACTACCAGCCGTTGCCGCGCAGCGAAGAGGCTGCGTTCGACGCGCTGCTGGCGCAGCGCACGACCTGCCGCAATTTCGACCCGCAGCGTGCGCTGCCATTGCCGCTGCTGGCCCAGGTGCTGCAGCGCACGCTGATGGCCCACGCGGTGCAGAAGGTCGAGCGTGATACCGAGTTCCTGAAGAAGAACGTGCCCTCCGGTGGCGGCCTGCATCCTACCGAAGGTTTCCTGCTGGTACAGAACGTGGAAGGGCTGGTACCGGGGCTGTACCACTACCACCCCGTGCAGCACGCGGTACTGCCGTTGCCTTCGCCGCCGGCTGATGCATTGCCTGCGCTGGCACGGCGGATGCTGTCCGGTCAGGAGTGGTTCGCCGATGCACCGGCGCTGCTGGTGCTCGCACCGCGGTACGACCGCTGCTTCTGGAAGTACCGCAACCACGCCAAGGCATATCGTGCGGTGACGCTGGATGTCGGCCACATCTCGCAGCTGCTGTACCTGTGCGCGACCGAGCGTGGCCTGGCGGCATTCGTCACCGCAGCCATCAACGATGCCGATGTCGATCGCGCCTTCGGTTTCGACGGCATCGGACAGAGCGCGATGGCCATCTGCGGCCTGGGCTGGCGCAGTGCCACGCTGGACACGGCCGAATTCGATCCCGCTGGCCGGGTGGTGGCGGGCGACGACCGCTGAGCGGTCGCCGCCCCGGCGTTCACGCCGCTTCGAAGTCCACCAGCACCGCACCATCACCCACCTGGTCGCCGGCCTTGGCGCGGTAACCCTTCACCGTGCCGTCCGCCGGTGCCTGCAGCGTGTGCTCCATCTTCATCGCTTCCAGCACCACCAGCGGCGTGCCGCGCTTGACCTCGGTGCCGGCCGCGACCAGTGTCGCGACGATCTTGCCCGGCATCGGCGCCAGCAGGCTGCCGGCATCGGCCACGGCGTGGTCCGATTCGCCCACCGGATCATGCAGGGTGAAGCGGTGCTGGCCATCGGCGCCGAACAGATACAGCTGATCGCCTTCGCGCAGCTGCTGCAGTGACCAGCGACGGCCATCCAACTGCACTGACAAGCGCTGCGCATCGGCCGTGCCGATCACCTGCACCGGTGCGGCGTCATCGCGCTGCACGCGCCAGCCATCGGCCTGTGCCCATACTTTCAGCGTGTGCTTGCGTTCGCCCTGCTGCAGCGGCAGCAGGCGCGGTGCCGATGCGCCAAGGCGCCAGCCGTCCTGGGCCTGCCACGGCGAATGCGGGTCGCGCGCGTCGGTGCTGGCACCGGCAGTGCTTGCAACCGCGGCCATGGCGGCCAGCTGCCACAGAGCATCATCCGTGTCGCCCACCGCACTCAACGCCGCCTGTTCGCGTTCGATCAGCGCGGTATCCAGCTTGGCGTGCGCGAACGAATCGGTGTTCACCAGCCGGCGCAGGAAGCCGGCATTGGTGGTCACGCCCACCACCTGGCAGTCGGCCAGGGCCTGGTTCATGCGGCGCAGTGCGGCGTCGCGGTCCACGTCCCAGACGATCAGCTTGGCAATCATCGGATCGTAGTACGGCGTGATGCTGTCGCCTTCCTCCACGCCGGTATCCACGCGCACATGGGCCGACGGCGTGGGCAGGCGCAGGCGGCGCAGGGTGCCGGTGGACGGCAGGAAGCCGCGGTCGGCATCTTCGGCGTACAGGCGTGCTTCGATGGCATGACCGTGAATCGCCAGCTCTTCCTGGCGCAGCGGCAGCGGCTGGCCCGAGGCCACGCGCAGCTGCCACTCCACCAGATCGGTACCGGTGATGTACTCGGTCACCGGGTGTTCGACCTGCAGGCGGGTGTTCATTTCCATGAAGTAGAAATCGCCATCCGGGCCGGCGATGAATTCCACCGTGCCGGCACCGACGTAGCCCACCGCACGCGCGGCATCGACCGCGGCCTTGCCCATCGCAGCACGACGTTCCGCACTCATGCCCGGTGCCGGCGCTTCTTCCAGCACCTTCTGGTGGCGGCGCTGCACCGAGCAGTCGCGCTCGAACAGGTAGACCGCCTCACCGTGGCTGTCGCCAAATACCTGGATCTCGATATGGCGCGGGCGCTCGACGTACTTCTCGACCAGCACGTGGTCGTTGCCGAATGCCGAGGCCGCCTCGCGCTGGCAGCTGGCCAGCGCATCGACGAAGTCCTCGCTGCGCTCGACCTTGCGCATGCCCTTGCCACCGCCGCCGGCACTGGCCTTGATCAGCACCGGGTAGCCGATGCCGTCAGCCTGCACGCGCAGGAAGTCCGGTGCCTGCTGGTCGCCGTGGTAGCCCGGGGTCAGCGGCACACCGGCCTTGGCCATCAGCGCCTTGGCCGCGCTCTTGTCGCCCATCGCGCGGATGGCGCTGGCCGGCGGCCCGATGAAGGTGATGCCGGCCGCAGCACAGGCATCGGCGAAGTCGGCGTTCTCGGACAGGAAGCCGTAACCGGGGTGGATGGCCTGCGCGCCGGTCAGGCGTGCGGCGTCGAGCAGGGCGTCGCCGCGCAGGTAGCTCTCACGCGCAGCGGCCGGACCAATGTGGAGGGCTTCGTCGGCAAGGCGCACATGGCGTGCGTTGCGGTCTGCATCGGAATACACCGCCACGGTGGCGATGCCGAGGCGGCGGCAGGTGGCGATGACGCGGCAGGCGATTTCGCCGCGGTTGGCGATCAGGACTTTGGTGAACATGGCAACAGGCTCGGTCATGGCACGGGTTACATGCGGAACACGCCGAAGCGCGTCTGCTGCGGGGCGGCATTGAGGCTGGCCGACAGCGCCAAGGCCAGCACCCGGCGGGTGTCGGCCGGATCGATCACGCCGTCGTCCCACAGGCGTGCGCTGGCGTAGTACGGGTGGCCCTGCTGCTCGAACTGGTCGCGGATCGGCGCCTTGAACGCATCTTCCTCCGCCGCCGGCCACTGGCCGCCCTTGGCCTCGATGCCATCGCGCTTGACCGTGGCGAGCACGCTGGCGGCCTGCTCGCCACCCATCACGCCGATGCGCGCGTTCGGCCACATCCACAGGAAGTTGGGCGAATAGGCGCGGCCGCACATGCCGTAATTGCCGGCACCGAACGAGCCGCCGATCACCACGGTGAACTTGGGCACCTTGGCACAGGCCACGGCCATCACCAGCTTGGCGCCGTCCTTTGCGATGCCGCCCTGTTCGTACTTGCGGCCGACCATGAAGCCGGTGATGTTCTGCAGGAATACCAGCGGGATGTTGCGCTGGGTGCACAGCTCGATGAAGTGCGCGCCCTTCAGTGCCGACTCGGAGAACAGGATGCCGTTGTTGGCGATGATGCCGATCGGGTAGCCGTTCAGATGCGCGAAGCCGGTCACCAGCGTTGCGCCGTAGCGCGGCTTGAACTCATCGAAGCGCGAGCCATCGACCAGCCGCGCGATCACTTCGCGCACGTCGTAGGGCTTGCGCGTATCGGCGGGGATCACCCCGTACAACTCATGCGCCGGCAGCAGCGGTTCTTCGGAAGGCTGCACCGCCATCGCCGGCTCCGGCTTGCGCCAGTTCAACTGCGCGATGATCGCGCGCACCCGTGCCAGTGCCTGCAGATCGTTGTCGGCCATATGGTCGGCCACGCCGGAGATGCGGGTGTGCACATCGGCGCCGCCCAGCTCCTCGGCCGTCACCACTTCACCGGTGGCCGCCTTCACCAGCGGCGGGCCGCCGAGGAAGATCGTGCCCTGCTCGCGCACGATCACCGTCTCGTCGCTCATCGCCGGCACGTAGGCGCCACCGGCGGTGCAGCTGCCCATCACGCAGGCGATCTGCGGAATGCCCTGCGCGGACAGATTGGCCTGGTTGTAGAAGATGCGGCCGAAATGGTCGCGGTCGGGGAAGACTTCGTCCTGCAACGGCAGGAACGCGCCACCGGAATCGACCAGGTAGATGCACGGAAGATGGTTCTGCTCGGCAATCTCCTGCGCGCGCAGGTGCTTCTTCACCGTCATCGGATAGTAGGTGCCGCCCTTGACCGTGGCGTCGTTGGCTACGATCACGCATTCCACGCCGCTGACGCGGCCGATGCCGGCCACCACGCCCGCGGCAGGCACGGCGTCTTCGTACATGCCATGCGCGGCCAACGGCGCGATTTCCAGAAAGGCGCTGCCGGGGTCGAGCAGGGCGTCGATGCGGTCGCGCACCAGCAGCTTGCCGCGCGCGGTGTGCTTGGCGCGTGCCGCCTCGTTGCCGCCCAGTGCAGTGCGGGCAAGCGTGGCGTGCAGGTCATCAACCACGGCCTGCATGGCCGCGCGGTTGCTTTCAAACGTTTCGCTGCCCGGTTGCAGCTGGCTGTTCAGGACGGTCATCGCGGTAGCCTTACAGGGTGCGCTGGAACAGTTCGCGGCCGATCAGCATGCGGCGGATCTCCGAGGTGCCGGCGCCGATTTCATACAGCTTGGCGTCGCGCCACAAACGGCCGGTCGGATATTCGTTGATGTAGCCGTTGCCACCCAGGATCTGGATCGCCTGGCCGGTCAGCCAGGTGGCCTTCTCGGCGGCGTACAGGATGGCACCGGCGGCGTCCTGGCGGGTGGTGCGGCCCTGGTCGCAGGCGCGCGCCACGGCATAGACATACGCACGGCAGGCGCCCAGGCCCACGTACATGTCGGCGATCTTGGCCTGGATCAGCTGGAAGCTGCCGATCGCTTCACCGAACTGGTGGCGCTCGTGCACGTACGGCATCACCACGTCCATGGCCGCGGCCATCAGGCCCAGCGGGCCACCGGACAGCACCACGCGCTCATAGTCCAGGCCGGACATCAGCACGCGCACGCCACCGCCGACCTGGCCCAGCACGTTTTCCTCCGGCACTTCGCAGTCCTGGAACACCAGTTCGCAGGTGGGCGAGGAGCGCATGCCCAGCTTGTCCAGCTTCTGCGCGGTGGAAAAGCCCTTCATGCCCTTCTCGACCAGGAACGCGGTGATGCCCTTGGCGCCGGCCTCCATGTCGGTCTTGGCATAGACCACCAGCACGTCGGCGTCCGGGCCGTTGGTGATCCACATCTTGTTGCCGTTGAGCACGTAGCGGTCGCCGCGCTTGTCGGCGCGCAGCTTCATCGACACCACGTCCGAACCGGCACCCGGTTCGCTCATCGCCAGCGCGCCGACCAGGCTGCCATTGCAGAGGCCGGGCAGGAAGCGCTGCTTCTGTTCTTCGTTGCCGTTCTTGCGCAGCTGGTTCACGCACAGGTTGGAGTGCGCGCCATAGGACAGGCCGATGCCACCGGAAGCGCGCGAGATTTCTTCCATCGCCACCACGTGGGCCAGGTAGCCCATGCCGGTACCACCGTATTCTTCCTCCACGGTGAGGCCGAGCAGGCCCTGTTCGCCCAGCTTCGGCCACAGAGCCAGCGGGAACTGGTTGGTGGCATCGGCCTCGGCGGCCAGCGGTGCGACCTCGGCGGCGGCAAAATGGGCCACGCTCTGGCGCAGCAGGTCGATGTCTTCGCCAAGGTCGAAGTTCAGGGATGGCACGTGCATTGTGGTGGCTCCACGGCGGGATGGCAGGAAATGGACGCACCCGGCGGGGGAGCGGGCGGCGGTCTGCAGGACCGCTGCCCGCACGGGCGATTGGACCCCAGCGTAGCGGGGTTCGGGCAAGAAGTGAATAAAAATTCAAAAATTGAAAATAGAATCAAAACATGGCCTATAAACGCTCTGCACTGATGGAAGAACGCCTGGCGGGCGCCCGTGAACGGATCCTGCTGGCCACTCGCGAGCTGGTCGCCACCGGCGGCTGGCGCAATGCCCCGGTGACGGCCGTAGCGACCCAGGCCGGGGTGTCCACCGGCCTGATCTACCGCCACTTCCCGTCCAAGGCCGAGCTGTTCGTGGAGGTGCTCAACGCTGCGGTGGCCCACGAGGTCGCGATCATGGAGCGCATCGCCAGTGGCCCGGAGGTGGCCAGTGAGCGCCTGCGGCTGGCGATCGCCGCCTTCGTCCGCCGCGCCCTGGCCGGGCCGGGGCTGGCGCATGCCTTCATCGTCGAACCGGTCGACCCGGATGTGGAAGCCGAGCGCATGCGCGGTCGTCGCGCCTTCGGCGACGTGTTCCTGCGGCTGGTGGAGGAGGGCGTGGCGGCCGGTGAGCTGCCGGCGCAGGACGCGCATGTGGCCGCCGCCTGCCTGGTCGGTGCCTTCACCGAGGCGATGGTCGGTCCCACCGCGCCCAGCCGCGAAGCACACCGCGACGAGGACGCGCTGGTGGACGCAATCTGCAGCTTCTGCCTGCGCGCGATCGGCGCCCGGTAACGTGGTAGAGCCGGCCGCTGGCCGGCTTCTGCATGATCTATCCGGTGGGATGGAGATGCCGGCCAGCGGCCGGCACTACCGGGGCCGAATGCTGCGCCGCACCAGCAGTGACGCCTGTTGTCGCACGCAAAGCCCGTTCTATACTCGGTTCATCACGCAATCGCTCAGCCGTGGTCCAACGACTATCAGCCAGGGGTAACGAAGAGTGCGGAATTACGATCTGGAGTTCCTGAAACGCTTCTCCATGGTGATCGCGCTGCTGGCGACCATCACCCTCGGTCTCATCCTCCTTGCCGCCTACATCCACACCCGGATTCCGCCCGAGGTGTCGCCGACCGCGGCCAAGCGCACCGAGCAGCGCATCTCGCCCACCGGTGCGGTCTATGCCGGCAGTACCGGCGCCGCCGCGCAGGCAGCGGCCAAGGCCGCCGCGCTGGCCAAGGCCGCGTCGCAGGTGGCCTACGGTGGCACCAAGGACGGCAAGGTCATCTTCGACAACCTGTGCACCGCCTGCCACACCACCGGTGTGGGCATGGCGCCGACGCTGGACCATTCGCACTGGGACAAGCGCATCGCACAGGGCAAGGACACCCTCTACAAGCACGCCATCGAGGGCTACACCGGCCCGGATGGCGGCATCATGCCACCCAAGGGCGGCAACCCGGCGCTGACCGAGGAACAGATCCACGCCACCGTGGACTGGATGCTGGGCAACCTGAAGTAGGCGGCGAACGGCGAAACCGCGGAACCGCCGGTAGAGTCGACTGTCAGTCGACTGCTCTTCCCAACGCCGCCGAAAAACCCGCGCTGCGCGCGATAGTCGACTGACAGTCGACTCTACCCGCCGGTCGCCCCCGTCGCCCGATCGCCCCGGTCGTTCTCCGTCCGCTGCCGGGGGCTTTGCCGGCCAAGGCCAAAACCGCGCGCGTCGCTGGGGTTTCGCATTTCAGGGTTAGTCTGTGCGCCTCTTCCATGGAGTCGCCCGTTGATGCGCCGCCGTTCCCTCGCCCTTGCCCTGTCCCTGCTGCTGCCGGCCGGCGCCTTTGCCCAGGCCCAGCCGCAGGCCGCACCGGTCGCGTCGCCCTCCACCGCGCGCAGCAGCGCCACCGTGGTGCTGACCGCCGCGCCGGCCGACTGGCGTGCGCTGGATGGCCAGCGCGTGCGCATCGCCGCACCGCTCACCCTGGCCGGTACCGACGGCCTTGAGAGCTTTGGCCAGCTCACCGTGGCCTTCGATGGCCGCCTCTGGCAGCCCACCGAAGTGGCCGCGCCGGGTACTGCCGGCTACGAGCAGGTGATGGCCGACAACCAGCGCCGCCGCCTGGTGCTGGACGACGGCAGCGATGCCCGCGACCCGGCCAGCGTGGCCTACCTGCCGGCCCACCCGGTGCTGCGCACCGGCATGCAGCTGCGCAATGTGGAGGGCATCGTGCGCGTGGACGCACAGGGCCGTCCGCGCCTGCAGGTCGAAGGCGTGCTGAAGCTGCCGGAGCTGAAGCGTCCGGCGGTGCCGACCGTGCCGGGCAGCCTGCACGTGGCGGCCTTCAACCTGGAGAACTTCTTCAATGGTGATGGCCAGGGCGGTGGCTTCCCGACCCTGCGCGGCGCGCGCACCCTGGACGAGCACAAGGCGCAGGTGGCCAAGCTGGTCACCACGGTCAACGCGCTGGGCGCCGATGTCGCCGCGCTGATGGAGCTGGAGAACGATGGCTATGGTCCGCAGTCGGCCATCGCCGAACTGGTCGATGCACTCAACCGCGACCGTGGCGCGCAGGGCGACTGGCGCCTCGTCGATGCCGGCAACGGCCCAGGCGACAATCCGATCCGGGTTGGCATCATCTACCGCAGCAGCCGCCTGCAGCCGCTGGGCAAGCCGGCCACGCTGACCGGTGGCCCGTTCGTCGAACACAGCCGCGTGCCGCTGGCGCAGGCCTTCCAGGGCAAGCAGGGTGCGCCGTTCGTGGTGGTCGCCAACCACTTCAAGTCGAAGGGCTGCCGCGACGCCGCCGGTGCCGACGCCGACCGCAACGACAACCAGGGCTGCTGGAACGCGACCCGCGTGACCTCGGCGCAGCAGCTGCATGCCTGGCTGCAGACCGACCCGACCGGTACCGGAGCCAAGGACGCCGTGCTGCTGGGTGACTTCAACGCCTATGCGATGGAAGACCCGATCCGCGCCTTGCATGACCTGGGCTGGCAGGATGCATTCAAGGTGGCCAAGGTCGAGCATCCCTACAGCTACGTCTACAACGGCTACACCGGCCGCCTCGACCACGCGCTGCTGAGCCCGGGCATGGCCAAGCGCCTGCGCGGTGCCGCCGAATGGCATAGCAACGCCGACGAGCAGGACGCCAGCGGCTACCAGGGTCGCAACGTGCAGGGCCCGTGGCGCAGCTCCGACCACGACCCGCTGCTGCTGGGTTTCGACAGATAAGGTTCGCCAGGCCACGCCCGGCGGCTCTCTGTAGAGTCGAGCCATGCTCGACTGCTCTGCCAACAGCAGTCGAGCATGGCTCGACTCTACAGAAGGCAGGATCGTTCCGGGCTTACCCCCAGGCGATCAACCCGATCGCCAGCACCGCCAGCGCCAGCCCGGCGCGGTTCCACTTCGTGGTGGCCTCGCCGAAGGCGAACACGCCCACCAGCGCGCCCAGCACCACCACGCCGATGTTCATCCCGGCGAACACGGTGGCCGGGCTGTCCGGCATCGACTGGTGCGCGTGCACATAGAAGAGGATGTTGCCGCCATTGAGCAGGCCCAGCAGTGCACCCGCACCGAGGTTGCGCCAGGCCAGCCGGCTGCGGCCACTGAAATGCCGCCACAGCTGCAGCACCAGCATCAGCACGAAGGCCACGCTGAAGCTGGCCAGCACCGCCGCCATCGACGGCGTGCCGGACAGCGCCACCTGCTTGAGCAGCACGTCCACCACCGCAAACCCGGCCCATACCCCCAGCAGCCAGCCCCAGCCACCGGGCGAGGACGCGACCACCGGCCCGCGTGGGCGCAGGCTGATGGCCACCATCGCCAGCAGGCCCAGGGCGAGCCCAGCCAGCTTCCAGGGCGTGGCGGTCTGGCCGAAGAACAGGAAGGCGGCGGCCAATGACAGCAGCAGCGACAGCCGCTGTGCCACGTCGCTGCGGACGATGCCGGCCACGGCCACCGCGCGGCCCAGCACCAGGAAGATCGACGGCAGCACCACCGCCAGCGCCAGCAATGACAGCCACGGGGCATGCGGCGCGCGCAGTGCGTCCAGCGGCGGCTGCAGTACCACGGCGGTGAGCGTTGCCGCCACCAGATAGTTCCAGGTGACCATCTGCGCAACATCCAGCTGACGGCGTCCGGCCACCTTCAACACCACCGAAACCAGCACACTGCAGATCACGGCCAAAGACAGGTAGAGCATGGGGCGGGCACAGGGCAGGGGCAGGGGACGGTATCATGGTGCCATGCACAAGCCTTCGTTCCCCGTCGCCCCTGGCGAAACCGCCTGCCTCGAACTGGACGGCCCGGCCGGCCCGCTGGAAGTGGTCGTCGACCTGCCCAAGGCCGATGTGCCGGTGCAGCCGATCGTGGCCATCGTCTGCCATCCGCTGTCCACCGAGGGCGGCACGCTGCACAACAAGGTGGTCACCATGACCGCCAGCACCCTGCGCGAGCTGGGTATCGCCACGGTGCGCTTCAACTTCCGCAGCGTGGGTGGTTCGGCCGGTGAGTTCGACCACGGCGTGGGCGAGCAGGATGACCTGAAGGCCGTCGCCGCCTGGGTGCGCAGCCAGCGTCCGGACGACCGCCTGTGGCTGGCCGGTTTCAGCTTCGGTTCGTTCGTGTCGCTGAAGGCCGCGGGCGAGTTGCAGCCCGAAGCGCTGATCTCGATCGCGCCGCCGGCCGGCCGCTGGGATTTCGATGGCATCGCACCGCCGGCGCGCTGGCTGGTGATCCAGGGCGAGCAGGACGAGATCGTCGACCCGCAGGCCGTCTACCAGTGGCTGGACACGCTGGATTTCCCGCATGAGCTGGTGCGCATGCCCGAGACCAGCCATTTCTTCCACCGCAAGCTGATCGATCTGCGCGGCGCACTGACCCACGGCGTCAAGCACTGGCTGGGCGCGGCGGCATGAGTGCAACCGAGTTGACCCCGTCGCAGCGGTACGCGGAAGGGGTTGCCCGTGGCGACTGGCAGAACGACCCGGCCCAGCATGCGGCGCTGGCCGAGCTGGACCGCATCCACCTGGGCCTGCTGGATAGTGCCGAGGACGGTTGGCTGGACCGCCTGTCCTCGTTCTGGAAGAAGCCCGAGCCGGTCAAGGGCCTGTACTTCTGGGGCGGCGTCGGCCGCGGCAAGACTTTCCTGGTGGACCTGTTCTACGACGGGCTGCCGATCAAGCAGAAGTACCGCACCCATTTCCATCGTTTCATGCGCAGCATCCACGAGCGCCTGCGCGAGCACCAGGGCCAGAGCGACCCGCTGGCGAAGATCGCCCAGGAATGGCGCAGCAACCTGCGCGTGCTGGTGCTGGATGAATTCTTCGTCACCGACATCGGCGATGCGATGCTGCTGGCGCGGCTGCTGGAGCGCCTGTTTGCCGAGGGCGTGACCCTGGTCACCACCTCCAACACCGCGGTGGAGAACCTGTACCTCAACGGCCTGCAGCGCGAGAGCTTCCTGCCGGCCATCGGCCT
This sequence comes from Stenotrophomonas sp. SBJS02, assembly GCF_020428325.2. Classification (NCBI taxonomy): domain Bacteria; kingdom Pseudomonadati; phylum Pseudomonadota; class Gammaproteobacteria; order Lysobacterales; family Lysobacteraceae; genus Stenotrophomonas; species Stenotrophomonas sp. SBJS02. Next base: position 255,050 of record NZ_CP109812.1, read on the forward strand.
GCTGCAGCGCTTCTGCGTGGAGCTGTACGCCGAAGGTACCGAGGACTATCGCATGCGCGCGCTGACCCGCTCGCCGGTATACCGCGCACCGCTGGCGGCCGACAGCGACGACTGGCTGGCCACGCGTTGGAACGAATTGAGCGGCGGCCAGCCGGCCAAGCCCGGCAACATCGAGATCGAGGGCCGCAAGATCCCGGTGCGTGGCCGCGGCAAGAGCATTGCCTGGTTCGATTTCGCCGCGCTGTGCGAAGGCCCGCGCGGGCCCTCGGATTACATCGAGATTGCGCACGAGTTCAACACGGTGCTGCTGGGCGGCATCCCCGCCTTCGACCGCCTGAACGAAGATGCCGCGCGCCGTTTCGTCAACCTGATCGACGAGCTGTACGACCGCCACGTCAACCTGGTCTGCACCGCCAGCACCTCGCCGATCGAGCTGTACACCGGCCAGCGGCTGCAGGGCGCGTTCGAGCGCACCGCCTCGCGCCTGATCGAGATGCAAAGCGCCGAGTACCTGGGTACCCCGCACCGGGCGTGAGGGTGGTTTACTGTAGAGCCGAGCCCACGCTCGGCTGCTTCTGCATGATGTGCCGAAAAGGAGCCGAGCATGGGCTCGGCTCTACAGCAGCGCCGCGCAGTTATCGGGAGGGTGCAACGGCATTCCCGCGCGGCCGCTCATCCGGCCCGGCCGACACATGCAGCCCCGAACCGCTGCCGTGCTCCACCCGTACGCTCTCGCCGCGCTCCAGCAGCCGCAGCGGCTGTCCCTGGTAACGCACTTCCAGCGCATCGTGGGCCTGCGCCAGTGACTGCACCAGCGGGCACAGGGCCATTGCTTTGGCTTCCAGCTGCTGGCTGCGCGCTTCCATGCGGCGGTCGACTTCGGCATCGAGGCGGTCGGCACGGCGCTCCATGGCGCCGGCGCGGCCGGTGAACACCTGCCACAGCACGCTGCGGGTCATCGACCCGGCCATTGTCTCGGCCATCTGCTCGATGTGCGCGTCGAAGCCGTCGCCGAACGTCTCCTGCTCCCAGTAGCCTCGGCCCAGGCTGGCGTCGATCCAGTCCTGCATCTCGCCGCGCATCGCACGCATCTGGCGATTGCGGGACGTGCCGGTGATGGCCTCGAAGGCGGCGTCCAACGCATCGAAGGTGACCCCGGAGACTTCGTGGGCCAGCGCGGTGGCCGCCGGCATCAGCTGGCGGGCACCGGCCTCCAGCTGCCGCAGGCGGGCGGCGTCGGCGGCGCTGACCGTGACCATCCTGCCGTCCAGGCTCAGCTCGCCGTCGTGGAACACCACTTCATGCGGCGCCTGCGGGCCATGCCGCAGCCAGATGCCGCCGCTGTCCACCAGCACGTCATAGTCGGTATGGATGCCGCACTGGTCCGAACGCAGGTCCGGCCCTTCGGCGGCCAGCGCCGGGGCAATGAACAGGGCAGGCAGCAGGGCCAGCGCGGGCAACCGCAGGTGCATCGGAGCGTCCTTTTCCGGGAGCGAGCGGCCAGCATCCGCCGCCCGTCCGAGCGCGTCACCGGCCGGAAGTCACCCGTCCACCGGATTCCCACTGGATGCCCACCACCTATCCACAGGGTTGTCCCTAGCCAGTTTCATCACTGTCATGTGAAGCTGTCATTGTTCCGTTTTCGCGGTGCGTTGTACCACCGCAATGACGCCTTTCGGGCTTGACTGCGCAGCCCGTTCCGGCAGGTCTGAAGCGTCTGATCCGGGCGCCGATGGCACGATCCTTGCGGCGCAAGGGATTGCCGAATTTCACTACATTTGGCGTTGACGGACCCCTTTACCCCCACTATCTTGTGGCCGTCGGTCGCAGCAACCCCAATTCCAGGGGTTGCCCGGGGTTCCCATCCGCGGTCGTCAACGGCAGTGGCAGGCGCAGGGTCTCATCCCCTGCGACGCCGTCCTGCCATCCTGGGCCGTCATGTCCCGGGCTGCGTCACCCCGATGCATCGAGCACCCCCAAATCACGCCAAGAGGACATACGCCGTGAGCACCGAATCCAGCGCCACCATCGAGAAGGAAAGCGAATTCCTGTTGACGTCGCCGCCGACGGCCAACGCGATGAGTGTGACCAAGCGCAACGGGACCACCGAACTGGTTGACCTGAACAAGATCGTGCGCGCGGTGCAGCGTTCCTCCGAAGGCCTGCACGCCGTCGATCCGATGCGCGTGGCCACCCGCACCATTTCCGGCCTGTACAACGGCGCCACCACCCGCGAGCTGGACGAACTGTCCATCCGCACCGCCGCCCTGCTGATCGGTGAAGAGCCCGAGTACGGCCGCCTCGCCGCGCGCCTGCTGGCCAACTACATCGCCAAGGAAGTCTCGGGCCAGGAAATCTATGCCTTCTCGCAGTCGGTCAGCCGTGGCCATGAAGTCGGCCTGATCAACGACCGCCTGCTGAACTTCGTGCAGACCAACGCACGCAAGCTCAACGATGCCATCGACATCTCGCTGGACCTGAACTTCGATTACTTCGGCCTGCGTACCCTGTACGACCGCTACCTGCTGCGCCACCCGCACACCCGCAAGGTGATCGAGACCCCGCAGCAGTTCTTCCTGCGCATCGCCAGCGCGCTGAGCGAGGACGTGTCCGAGACCCTGGCGCTGTACAAGCGCATGGGCAACCTGGACTACCTGCCGTCCAGCCCGACCCTGTTCAACTCCGGCACCACCCACGAGCAGCTGTCCTCGTGCTTCCTGCTGGATTCGCCGCAGGACTCGCTGGAGTCGATCTATTCCAAGTACGGCGACATCGCCCAGCTGTCGAAGTTCTCCGGCGGCATCGGCGTCAGCTACACCCGCGTGCGTTCGCGTGGCTCGCTCATCAAGTCGACCAACGGCCACTCCAACGGCATCGTGCCGTGGCTGAAGACCATGGATTCGTCCGTGGCCGCGGTGAACCAGGGCGGCAAGCGCAAGGGCGCAGCCTGCGTGTACCTGGAAACCTGGCACGCCGACATCGAGGACTTCCTCGAACTGCGTGACAACACCGGTGACGAAGCCCGCCGTGCGCACAACCTGAACCTGGCCAACTGGGTGCCGGACCTGTTCATGAAGCGTGTCGAGGCCGACCAGGAATGGTCGCTGTTCGATCCGCGCGTCGTGCCGGAGTTCACCGACCTGTTCGGCGAAGCCTTCGAGGCCGCCTACCTGCAGGCCGAAGCCCAGGGCAAGGCCAACCGCACCATCTCCGCGCGCAAGCTGTACGCCCGCATGATGCGTACGCTGGCCGAGACCGGCAACGGCTGGATGACCTTCAAGGACAAGTGCAACCGCGCCAGCAACCAGACCCTGCGTCCGGGCAACGTGATCCACCTGTCCAACCTGTGCACGGAAATCCTGGAAGTCACCTCCAACGATGAAACCGCAGTGTGCAACCTGGGTTCGATCAACCTGGGCAACCACTTCGACGAGCACAACGAGTTCGACTTCGAGAAGCTGGCCGAGACCGTGCGCCTGGCCGTGCGCCAGCTCGACCGCGTCATCGATCTGAACTTCTACCCGATCGAAACTGCCCGCCGCGCCAACCTGCGCTGGCGTCCGGTCGGCCTGGGCTGCATGGGCCTGCAGGACGTGTTCTTCCGCAAGCGCCTGCCGTTCGACAGCGCCGAAGCCCGCGCCCTGTCGAAGAAGATTGCCGAAGCGATCTACTTCCACGCGCTGGAAACCTCCTGCGAGCTGGCCCAGGAACGCGGCAAGCACCCGTCGTTCAACGACACCCGTGCCGCCAGCGGCGAACTGCAGTTCGACGCCTGGAACGTGGTGCCGGAAGACACCGCACGCTGGGATGCCCTGCGTGCACGTATCAAGGAACACGGCCTGCGCAACTCGCTGATGATCGCGATCGCACCGACCGCGACCATCGCCTCGATCGCCGGTTGCTACGAGTGCGTCGAGCCGCAGGTGTCCAACCTGTTCAAGCGCGAGACCCTGTCCGGTGACTTCCTGCAGGTCAACCGTTACCTGGTGAACGAGTTGAAGAAGCTGGGCCTGTGGACCGCCGACATGCGCGACGCCATCAAGCTGGCCGAAGGTTCCATCGCCGGCGTGGCACAGATTCCGGAAACGCTGCGCGAGGTCTACCGCACCGCGTGGGAGCTGCCGATGCGTTCGCTGATCGACATGGCCGCCGAGCGCGGCGCCTTCATCGACCAGTCGGCCTCGCTCAACCTGTTCATGGAAAGCCCGAACATCGGCGCGATGTCCTCCATGTACATGTACGCCTGGAAGCAGGGCATCAAGACCACCTACTACCTGCGTTCGCGCCCGGCCACCAAGATCGCCAAGACCACGGTGAGCGCTGCCGCGCCGGCCAAGGTGTTCAGCCCGGACGAAGCCATCGCCTGCTCGCTGGAAAACCCGGAAGCCTGCGAGGCCTGCCAGTAAGACACCGCGCGGTGGGTGCCGACCGTTGGTCGGCACTCGAACACCTCGCACCTTTAGAGCCGAGCCATGCTCGGCTGCGGAAAAACACCCACGGTAGCGCCGGGCCATGCCCGGCGGCTCACCCAGGAATTCAAGGAAGCACCCATGGCCGACAAGCCCAAGCAGATGCTGCTCGATCCCGGTTTTGAACTGACCCTGCGCCCGATGCGCTACCCGCAGTTCTATGACATGTACCGGAACGCGATCAAGAACACCTGGACGGTGGAAGAGATCAACTTCCAGATCGACATCACCGACCTGCACAGCAAGATGTCGCCGGGTGAGCGTCACCTGATCCACCGCCTGGTCGCGTTCTTCGCCACCGGCGACTCGATCGTGTCCAACAATCTGGTGCTGAACCTGTACCAGCACTTGAACGCGCCCGAAGCGCGCATGTACCTGTCGCGCCAGCTGTATGAAGAAGCGCTGCACGTGCAGTTCTACCTGACCCTGCTCGACAACTACCTGCCGGATCCGGAAGAGCGCGTCAAAGCCTTCGCCGCGGTGGAGAACATCGACTCGATCAAGAAGAAGGCCGATTTCTGCTTCAAGTGGATCGACTCGATCCAGGACCTGAAGCGCATCGAGACCCGTGCCGAGCGCCGCCAGTTCCTGCTGAACCAGATCTGCTTCGCCGCCTGCATCGAAGGCCTGTTCTTCTTCGCGGCGTTTGCCTACGTGTACTACTTCCGTTCGCGCGGCCTGCTGCCGGGCCTGGCCTCGGGCACCAACTGGGTGTTCCGCGACGAGAGCGCGCACATGGAGTTCGCGTTCGAATCGGTGCGCGTGGTGCGTGAGGAAGAGCCGGACCTGTTCGATGACGAGATGAAGCAGCAGGTCTACGACATGCTGGCCGAAGCCATCGAATGCGAAGTGCAGTTCGCCGAGGACGTGCTGTCCGGCGGCGTGGCCGGCATCTCGACCCGCGACATGCGCCAGTACCTGCAGCACTGTGCCGACCAGCACTTCGCCAAGCTGGGCATGGAAAAGAAGTACAACGTGCGCAACCCGCTGCCGTTCATGGAACTGCAGGACGTGCAGGAACTGACCAACTTCTTCGAACGCCGCGTCTCGGCCTACCAGGTCGGCGTGCAGGGCGAAGTCGCCTTCGACATGAACTTCTGATCGAACCGGTCAGGCCTGTCGCAACGAAAAACCCCGGCCAACGCCGGGGTTTTTTGTTGGTGGCGCCGGGCCATGCCCGGCGGAGCCTGCCTGGTGCTACCGGCCGTCATGCTGCACGCGGGCCTTTGTAGCGTCGAGCTTGCTCGACTGCCGTTCGCGCAAAGCAGTCGAGCAAGCTCGACGCTACAATCAGCGCCGCCCTTCCACCGCCATGCGCACCGCCAGCCCGGCCAGCACCGTGCCCATCAGCCAGCGCTGCACCATCTGCCAGGTGGGGCGCGCGGCCAGGAATCCGGCGATGCTGCCGGCGGTCAGCGCGATCACGCCGTTCACGCTGACACTGACCAGGATCTGGGTGGAGCCCAGCACGATCGATTGCATCAGCACGCTGCCTTCGCTGTCCGGGTGCAGGAACTGCGGCAGCAGCGACAGGTACATCACCGCCACTTTCGGGTTCAGCAGATTGGTCAGGAAGCCCATGGTGAACAACTTGCGCGGGCTGTCCTGCGGCAGGTCACGCACTGCAAGCGGCGAACGGCCGCCGGGCTTGAGTGCCTGCCAGGCCAGGTACAGCAGGTACAGCGCGCCACCGATGCGCAGCGCGTCGTAGGCGAACGGCACAGTCATCAGCAGGGCGGTGATGCCCAGTGCCGCGCACAGCATGTAGAAGACAAAGCCCAACGCCACCCCACCCAGCGAGATCAGCCCGGCCATCGGTCCCTGGCAGATCGAACGCGAGATGACGTAGATCATGTTCGGCCCGGGCGTGAGCACCATGGCCAGCGAAACCAGCGCAAAGGCCAGCAGGTCGGAAGTGGCAGGCATGGGCGGTCCTGGCAGTGGGCGTGGCGCAGTGTAACGCCTGCCGCAGGCGCGGCCTGCGCGGGCACCGCTGCCGGGTGACCGTTGCACGTGCATTCCGATGGCCATCACGCCGGTCGCTTAGAATCCGCAGCACCCCACACCGAAGCACCCCCATGACCCCGATCGCCGAGACCGTGCCGCCCACCGAAGTGCGCATGGCCGAAATCGTCTTTCCCAATCACACCAACCACCTTGGCACCCTGTTCGGTGGCCAGGCGCTGGCCTGGATGGACAAGGCCGCCTTCCTGGCCGCCGCCCGTTACTCGCGCCGTACCGTGGTGACCGCGCGCAGCGACCAGGTCGACTTCAAGCTGCCGATCCGCATCGGCCAGATGGTGGAAACCATCGGCCGCATCGTCGAAGTCGGCCGCAGCTCGATGAAGGTCGAGGTGGAACTGATCGCCGAAGACCTGCACAGCGGCGAGCGCAAGCTGTGCACCCGCGGCCACTTCGTGATGATCGCGCTGGACGAGGAAGGCCACCCGATCGCGGTGCCGCCGCTGCCGGCGGCCTGATCCGCCGGCTGAACCTGCGCTTGCGGGGGCACGGCCGCGCCCCCATCTGGCAGCCATGACCCCGCCACTGACCGACTTCATCGACCGCGCCCAGCGCCTGTTCGTGCTGACCGGCGCCGGCTGCAGCACCGCCTCGGGCATTCCCGATTACCGCGATACCGACGGTCAGTGGAAACGCACGCCGCCGGTGACCTACCAGGCCTTCATGGGCGAGGCGGCCACCCGCCAGCGCTACTGGGCGCGCAGCCTGCTGGGCTGGCCGCGCTTCGGCCTGGCCCGGCCCAACGGCACCCACCAGGCCCTGGCTGCCCTGGAACGCCGGGGCAAGCTGCAGGTGCTGCTGACCCAGAATGTGGACGGCCTGCACCAGCGCGCCGGCAGCCACAACGTGATCGACCTGCATGGCCGCCTGGACCTTGTGCGCTGCATGGGCTGCGAGCGCCGCAGTGGCCGCGAGGAATTCCAGCAGCGCCTGCTGGACGCCAACCCAGGCTGGGACGCGCTGCAGGCCGGCGTCGCCCCGGATGGCGACGCCGACCTGGAGACGGATTTCTCCACGTTCGTGGTGCCCGACTGCCCGCATTGCGGCGGCGTGATGAAGCCGGACGTGGTGTTTTTCGGCGAGAACGTGCCGCGCGAACGCGTGGCGACGGTGCATGAGCACCTGCAGCAGGCCGACGCCGTGCTGGTGGTGGGCTCGTCGCTGATGGTCTATTCCGGCTTCCGCTTCGTGCAGGCCGCGGCCAGGGCAGGGCTGCCGGTGGCGGCGCTGAACCGTGGCCGCACCCGTGCCGACGACCTGCTGCAGTTCAAGGACGAGCGCGATTGCGCCGAGGCGTTGGCCGGTTGGGTGGCGGGCTGAGCCGAGCGCGGGCTCGGCTCTACAAGGGGTTGTTGGTTTCTGTAGAGCCGAGCCCACGCTCGGCTTCAGCAGGCCGCGCGAAACAGCGATCCATCCAGACGGTTGATTCGCAGGCCGTGCGGCGGTGCAATACGCCCCCTCCATCCGCCTGTCCCCCGCATCGCCGTGACCCAGCTGTTTTCGCCGATCTCGTTCGGCCCCCTGACCCTGTCCAACCGCATCGTCATCGCGCCGATGTGCCAGTATTCCGCCGAAGACGGCCGCGCCAGCGACTGGCACGCCATGCATCTGGGCAACCTGGCGCAGTCCGGTGCCGGCCTGCTGATCCTGGAAGCCACTGCCGTCGAACCGCGCGGCCGCATCAGCTGGGCCGACCTGGGCCTGTGGGACGACGGTACCGAAGCCGCACTGGCACAGGTGCTGGCCAGCGTCCGCCGCTGGTCGCCGATGCCGCTGGGCATCCAGCTGGGCCATGCCGGCCGCAAGGCCTCTGTGAACCGCCCGTGGGACGGTGGTGGCCAGCTGCCGGCCGATGACGCGCGTGGCTGGGCCACCGTGGCGCCGTCGCCGCTGCCGTTCCATGCCGCCGACCCGGCACCGCAGGAACTGGATGAGGCCGGCATCGCCGAGGTCATCGCCGCCTTCGCCGCCAGCGCGGTGCGCGCCGAGCGCCTGGGCTTCGAGCTGATCGAGCTGCATGCCGCGCACGGTTATCTGCTGCACCAGTTCCTGTCGCCGCTGAGCAACCACCGCACCGATGGCTACGGTGGCTCGCTGCCGAACCGCCTGCGCCTGCTGGTGGAAGTGTTCGATGCGGTGCGTGCGGCGGTGTCCGACAAGGTCGCGGTGGGCGTGCGTATTTCCGCCAGCGACTGGGTCGATGGCGGTTGGGATCTGGTGCAGAGCGAAGCGCTGGCCCAGGTGCTGGACGCGCGCGGCTGCAATTTCCTGCATGTCTCCAGCGGCGGCCTGGACGAGCGCCAGAAGATCACCGTCGGTCCGGGCTACCAGGTACCGTTCGCAGCAGCGATCAAGGCCAAGGTGCGCATGCCGGTCATCGCCGTGGGCATGATCACCGAGCCCGAGCAGGCCGAATCGATCCTGCGCCATCGCCACGCCGATGCTGTGGCCTTGGCGCGCGGCATTCTCTACGACCCGCGCTGGCCGTGGCATGCCGCCGCCGCGCTGCGCGACAGCGTGGAACCGGCGCCGCAGTACCTGCGCTGCGAGCCGCGCGATGCGCGCGGCGTGTTCAAGACGCGCTGAGGTTCACACCCGCCAGGCCGGCGCCATGCCGGCCTGCAGGTGCTCGAACAGCGCGCGGATCTTGGCGGTGAAATCGCGGCGGTCGCTGACGCAGAAATAGACCTCCATCGGCTCCGGGCGCCATCCAGTGTCGGCGCCGAACACCGCCTGCAGGCGACCATCGCGCAGGTACGGCTCGGCCACGAAGGCGGCCAGCCGGGTGATGCCGGCACCGGCCGCGGCCAGCGTTGCCAGTGCATCGATGTCATCGCAGACCATGCTCGGCGGCAGCGCGGCGTCCACGCGCTGTCCATCCTTCAGCAGGCCCCAGCGCAGCGGCCGGCCATCGGTGGGGAAGCGGTGCAGCAGCCCGCGATGACCGCTCAGCTCGGAGGGCTGCTTCGGCGTGCCGTGTGCCTTCAGGTAGGCCGGTGAGGCACAGAACACGAAGGGCACGCGTGCCAGCTGCCGTGCGACAACGCCGTCCTCCAGCTGCGCCCCGATGCGGATGCTGGCGTCCACCGCCTCAGGACCATGCTGCACGGCGCGGTCGGTCAGGCGCAGCTCCAGCTGCAGCTGCGGGTAGCGTTGCTGCAGCGAAGGCAGCAACGGTGCCAGCACGTGGCGACCGAAGGCGCTGCTGCCGGCGATGCGCAGCGGCCCCGCCGGTTCGATGTCACCGGAGGTGACCATCGCCTGCGCGCGCGCCAGGTCGGCTTCGATGTGGCGCACCTGCGCCAGGTACAGCGCGCCGGCCTCGCTGAGGGCCAGCTGCCGCGTGCTTCGGTTCAGCAACCGTACGCCCAGGTGGGCCTCCAGACGGTTGATGTTCTGACCGACTGCGGTGGCGCTGATGCCAAGGATGCGGGCCGCGGCGGCAATGCTGCCGGTCTCTGCGGTGCGGGTGAAGCTGCGGATCAGTTGCAACAGGTTCATGACCGACCAGCTTGCCACGGGGAGTCCAAAGTATCGCTTGGGACTGAACCAAGCAGGTCGGTTGCATCCGTGATCATCCGGCCGCTGGGCAGGGCGCTGCCCTACACTGTGGCGATGCGCCCCGATTCCATTCTTACCCTGTCCTGCCCCGACCGCACCGGCATCGTCTACCGCGTGTCCGGCATGCTGTTCGACCACGGCTGCAACATCCTCGACGCCCAGCAGTTCGGTGATGAGGAAAGTGGCCGCTTCTTCCTGCGCGTGCACTTCGACCGCGATGCCGGCCTGCCGCTGGAGACCGTGCACGCGGCCATGGCCACGCTCGCCGAGGGCTTCGGCATGGATTGGCAGCTGCACGATGGCCGACGCCGCGCGCGCCTGCTGGTGCTGGTCAGCAAGCAGGGCCACTGCCTCAACGATCTGCTGTTCCGCGCCCACAGTGGCCAGCTGAAGGTGGACATCGCGGCGGTGGCGTCCAACCACGCCGACTTCGCGCCGCTGGCGGCGTCCTACCAGGTGCCGTTCCACCACCTGCCGGTGACCGCCGATACACGCGCGGTGCAGGAGCAGCAGATCATCGACCTGGTCGAGCGCGAACGCATCGACCTGGTGGTGCTGGCGCGCTACATGCAGATCCTGTCACCCACGCTTTGCCGCGCGCTGGCTGGACGCGCGATCAACATCCACCACAGCTTCCTGCCCAGCTTCAAGGGCGCGCAGCCGTACCACCAGGCACACGCGCGCGGGGTCAAGATCATCGGCGCCACCGCGCACTACGTCACCGAGGACCTGGACGAAGGCCCGATCATCGAACAGGACGTGGCCCGCGTGGACCACGCGATGGCACCGCGCGAGCTGGTGCGGCTGGGCAGCGATACCGAATCGCTGGTGCTGGCACGCGCGGTTCGCCGCCATGTGGAGCACCGCATCCTGCTCAACGGGCATCGCACGGTGGTGTTCCGGTAGGTGCCTTTCTGTAGAGCCGAGCCATGCTCGGCTGCAGTTCGGCCCAATGCCGTGAATCTGACGGATGAGCCGAGCATGCTCGCTCTACAGGGCAACTCAGATGATCGCGATCCCCGCCTTGCCCAGCGCCTCGCGCACCATCGCGTCGTTGGCCTCGGTCACCGGCCGGGTCAGCTCCCACAGGAACTTCACCCGGAAGCCGGACTTCACTGCGTCCTGCGCGCTCCACAGCACGCAGTAGTCACGGGCCAGGCCGCATACGTGCACTTCGCGGATGCGGCGTTCGTGCAGCCAGCCGGCCAGGCCGGTGGCCGGGCGCTCGCCGTCAGGGCCATGGTTCTCGCGGAACGCGCTGTACGAATCCACCTGTTGGCGCGTGCCCTTGCGCAGGATCAGGTCGGCCACGGTCCAGTCTACGTCCGGGTGCAGGGCGGCACCGGCGCTGCCCTGCACGCAGTGGTCCGGCCACAGGGTCTGCGGCTGCGCATGCAGCAGGATGGTCTCGAAGGGGCGTTGGCCGGGGTGCTGGCTGGCGAACGAGGCATGGTCGGCCGGGTGCCAGTCCTGTGTTGCCACCACGGTGCGGTAGCGGCGCTGCGCCAGCAGATCGGCAATCGGTGCCACCAGCGCATCGCCCTGGTCGCAGGCCAGCGCACCGCCGGGCATGAAGTCCGGCTGCAGGTCGATCACCAGCAGGGCGACATCGGCGGGCAGGGCGGTCATGGCAGTTCCGGTACAACAGAAGGGGCGACCAGCGTGGCCGCCCCATGCCTGCACGTCAATCGCCCTGCGGCGTCTCAGCGTCCTGCCCGTAGTACAGCAGGCCGATCTTGATCCGTTCGCGGCCGTTCTCGCGGCGGTGGCGGTTGGCATCGCGCAGTGAATACACGCAGCCGCAGTACTCCTGCTGGTAGAACTGCTCGCGCTTGCTGATCTCGATCATGCGGCTGGCACCGCCGCCCTTGCGCCAGTTGTAGTCCCAGTACTGCAGGCCTTCATAGCGCGAGGCGGCGCGGATGCCGCAATCGTTGATCTGCGCCATGTTCTTCCAGCGCGAGATGCCCAGCGAAGAACTGATGGTGTCGTAGCCGTGCTCGTGCGCGTACAGCGCCGTGCGCTCGAAACGCATGTCGAAGCACATCGTGCAGCGGATGCCGCGTTCGGGCTCGTTTTCCATGCCGCGGGCACGGCTGAACCAGTTGTCGGTGTCGTAGTCGCAGTCGATGAAGGGAATGCCATGCTGCTCGGCGAAGCGGATGTTTTCCTGCTTGCGCAGTTCGTATTCCTTCACCGGATGGATGTTGGGGTTGTAGAAGAAGATCGCGTAGTCGATCCCGGAGGCGGTGATCGCCTCCATTACCTCGCCGGAGCAGGGCGCGCAGCATGAATGCAGCAGCAGGCGCTTGCCGTCGGCGGGCAGGGTCAGGGTGGGGCGTTTGAGCTCGGTCATCGTCAGGTACCGCATGGACCGCCGGCAACGGCGGTGGCCCATGCATCAGCGCGTGGGTGAACAGGTCTGGCCGGATACCGTGACAGGACGCGCGCGGCCGCGCGGCCTGCACGCGCAGGACGACGACGGCCCCGGCAACCTCCCCGCGGAGATTCCAGGTCGAGTCAGGGAACGGTCGTGTCCCCCGGCCGGGGCCGGTATTCGGGCTGATGGACACGGGCCGCAGCCCACCTACTACCTGCCGCTTCCCAGGCGCGAGCCCAGTGCTGTTGGCAGGATTCGTTTCCATTCACCGCTGCGGGGCAGCTCCGGAATGGGCGCGCGAGGCGCCTTCACCGGATTCCCGTTTAAATCCCTCCCCGCGCCGGAGCGATGAGAGGGATACCTTCGGCGTGTGCAAAGTGGACCTGTTGGTGGCGCGGGTCAAGAGCTCAGGGGGCAGAGCCCGCTGCGCTGCAACGGGATCCGACCCCGGAAACACCTTCAATGCCCTGCGGCAGCCCGCGTGCGGATATCGTCCAGCCGCTGGTCGTGCAGCAGGCGGCCGTTCTCCCACACGGTCACCATTGCGTCTTCGAAGCCGTCCGGCAGGGTGTCGTCGCCGCTGGCCGGCAGTGGCACCGTATGCAGGCTGCCATCGTCCAGGCGGCGCAGCAGGCGCATGCGGCCGCGCTTGCTGGTCTTGCCAGCATCGGTGACCGGATCCTTGTAGACGTCGATCCACTCACCCTCGACCCTCGCCGCCGAGCACTTCAGTGCGAACTTCTGCGTATCGCGGTCCAGCCGCTGCAGCAGCGCACCGCCCATGCCGAAGGCTACGTTGTCAGCGGCGTAGCCGTCGTCGGTGATGCGTTGCAGGATGGTGCGGATGGTATCCGGGTTTATGCCATCGCCCTGGATCACCCGCACGTGGTTGAGCACGCGGTAGCCCTTGCTGTTGAGGGTGTGGCCGAAGGCTTCATCCAGCCGGCGCAGGCTTTCGGCAACCACCTCCACCGGGTCGCCCGAGTCGGGGCGGATGACAAGGGTGGCACCGGAGGCGATCACTTCATCGCGCAGGGTGGTACCCCAGTGCTCGCTGATGGCGCGGTAGATGTCATAGCTGTCCGACACCACCGCTACGATCGCACCGGGCTTGCCGAACTGGCGCAGCATGTTGCGGTAGGCGTCCACCTCGCGCTCGCGGCCCCAGCTGGTGATGGTGCTGTGCTCGGCGGCGGGAATCGAATAGCCGGCCATCGGCGCGTGATAGTGCGCGCGCGCCAGGCACAGCGCCGAGACCGTATCGGTGCCGAGGAAGTTGACCAGGTGCGCGGCACCGCCCAGCGCGGCCGATTCCAGGCTCGAGACACCGCGCGCGCCGAAGTCGTGCAGCTTGAACGGCAGCTGCCCCTGCGGATCGTCGCTGGTCTGCTGCAGGAACGCGGCAATGGTCTGCCGTGCATGCCAGCTGATGGTGGCCACGGTGACCGGGTACCACACGCGCAGCAGCAGCGTTTCCAGGTACGACGGCACCCAGAATGCGGCCGGATCGGTCGATTCGATGGTCATCAGTGCCTGGTGGGTGGGCACCACGCTGCCTTCGGGCACGGCGCGGATGCGCACCGGCAGATGGCCGCCGAGACGGTCGACGATATCGCGCCAGCCGGCCTCGTTGAACGGTTCGCCATGCGCGGCGAACACCGCAGCGGCGTCGTCGATATCGGCGTGGGTGACCGGCCGTGCCAGCGCGTCCTTGAGGATCGCCTGCAGGCCGAAGAACACCGTGCGATCGTGCAGGCCGCCACGTGATTCGACGTAGAAGAACGTGGCATCGGTACCCGGCGGGTATTGCAGCCAGTGGCTGGCCTTGTAGCTGTCGGTGTTGAGGAGAAGATTATCGAGGTAGTGCATGACGGAAGCTCCTTCGCGTCGAGTGACACCAGCGGTCTATCCGCCAGTGGGGAGGCCGGGCCGGTCAGCCGCGGCCGAGGAAATACTCCAGGATGTGCAGGTGGTCTTCGAACAGCTGCGGGCCCATGTCCAGGGCTTCGCTTACCGGTATCCAGCGGGCCTTGTCGGCATCGTCGCCACCGCGCACCGGCGGCAGGTCACCGGCCGGGAATTCGAAGTGGAAACCGTGGGTGATGGTGCGGCCACGCTGGCTGCGATCCGGGTGGTCGAACACCTGCTGTCCCTTCAGCGAACCCTTCAGCACCGGCAGCGGAATCTTCAGCCGGGTTTCCTCGCGCAGTTCGCGCAGGCAGCTGTCGAGCAGGCTCTGTTCCTGACCGACGAAACCGCCGGGCAGCGCCCACAGCCCCTTGCCGGGTTCCGAACGGCGACGCACCAGCAGCACGTGGCCCGAATGCACCACCACCGCATCGGTGGTGACGAAGGTGGGCGCGTAGGGCGCATCCTTCCAGGCGGCCTTGTACTGTTCGATGAAGCGGTACTCGGCCACCAGCTGGCCATAGGCAGGCGCGCTCTTGCGGAATGCTTCGAGCATGTCGTACACCGGCGCCGGCACGTTGCCACGCAACATCAGCAGCGCGCCGTGGAAGTCGACGTCGCCGGCTTCGAACAGGTAACGCCGCAGCTCGGTGGCCGACAGGGTGGCGGTGTGCTGCACGTCCACCAGCGGCCACTGCGGGAATTCGCGCAGGTAATAGCTGGAGGCATCCTTGTCCATGCCGATCAGGCCCACCTTTGCATCGGCGGCGGCACCGTCGTTGCGCAGGGCCTCGGCCACCTGGCGCTGCACGTTGGCGATCCACTGCGCTTCGTTGTAGAGGTGGTCGCGCAGCGGGCGGATCAGCAGGCGGTCGGTGTGGCCATCGAGGGCAGCCTGGATCATCACGGCGCGTTCGGCCACGGTCCAGGGATTGCGGAGGCTGCGGGGAGTATCGGCAGAACCGACCAGGAAGATCAGCTTGCGGGCCCGGCTCAGGGCCAAGCGGGCAACGGCGGCGTGGCCGTTGTGGAAGGGCTCGAATCGCCCGATGAAGACGAGATAGTCGAATTCCATGAGAATCCCTCATGTCGTTGTGGCAGCCGCGGGTCTGTCCCTTGGCTTGCTGCAGATGCTACGCCGATGGCGCGGCGGGTCAAGCCTGCAGGCATGCCATCGGCTGAACGCCGCAGATTCCTGTCCGGACTGCGGTGGTGTTCTCAGGCCCTGAGAAGCCTCTGCGCCATACTGGTACCCACGCGGCGGACGGCATGCTCGGGGTCAAGACAGTGGCGGACAAGTACTGCGATCTGGTCATGAAAGGCGGCATCACCAGCGGCATCGTGTACCCCAATGCGGTACTGGCGCTGGCGCGCGAGTATCGCTTCAAGAGCATCGGCGGCACTTCGGCCGGCGCCATCGCCGCGGCGGTGGCGGCTGCGGCAGCGTGTGGTGATCGCCGTCAGCAGGCCGGCGAGCACCTGCCCGGCGATGCCGGCTATGGCGGGTTGTCGGCGGTATCGGCGCAGCTGTCGCGGCGCGGCTTCATCTACAGCCTGTTCCAGCCGGCGCGCGGCGCGCGCGCGGCCTATCGGCTGCTGGTGGTGCTGACCGGCAATGCCAGCCTGCCGCACAAGCTGCTGTGCCTGGCGGTTGCCGTGTTCGAGATCGCGCCGCTGGAAGTGCTGGTGTCGTTGGCGCTGCTGCTCGGCCTGGGCTGGTGGGGCGGTGGTTGGAGCGGCGTGGCGGCCACGCTGCTGCCGTCGCTGCTGTGTGCATATGGTGCCGGCGTAGCCGGTGCCGCGCTGCGGGTCGCGCGTGTGGCGCGGCGCAACCTGCTGGGCCTGTGCAGTGGACTCGGCCGCGATGCACGCACGCCGGCACTGACCGAGTGGCTGCACGAATGCCTGCAGCAGTTGTCCGGCAAGCCGCTGGATGCACCGCTCACCTTCGCCGACCTGCACGACGCGCCGCGCTATGCCGGCGAGCCGGACAGCCCGCATGCGATCAGCCTGCAGATGATCACCACCTGCGTGTCGCACAACGAGCCGCGTACGCTGCCGCTGGGTGGCGCGCAGTTCTGGTTCCTGCGCGAGGAATTCGAGCAGCTGTTCCCGGCCAGCGTGGTGCAGTGGCTGGTGACGCAGGCCGGCCCGCCGTTGGAGGTGGAAGGGCGGCAGTACTACCACCTGCCGCCGGGCCCGCAGCTGCCGGTGCTGGTGGCCACGCGCATGAGCCTGAGCTTCCCGCTGTTGATCAGCGCAGTGCCGCTGCACGAGCCCTCGCGGCGCGAGCGTCGCTGCGAACCGACCGCGCCGGCGGCCGACCCCGAGCACAACGTGGCCGACAGCATGGAAGGACTGACCAGCGCCGGGCAGGCTTGCGGTCCGGTGATCACCGCCTTCCGCATCTGCTGGTTCTCCGATGGTGGCATCAGCAGCAACTTCCCGATCCATCTGTTCGATGCCGCGTTGCCACGCTGGCCGACCTTCGCCATCAATCTGGTCTACCCGCAGCACGCCGAAGAGGTGAACCACGGCAGCAGTGGCCGCCAGTCGCTGGAACACGCCGTGTTCCTGCCCACCGAAAACCGACACGGCTGGCAGCGCACCTACCAGTCGATCGCCACACCACTGGCAGCCGCCGAGCTGGGTCGCTTCCTGTTCGCGGTGGTGGCGACCATGCAGAACTGGCGCGATCTGCTGCAGGCGCGCGCGCCGGGCTACCGCGACCGTATCGTGCACGTCAGCCTGCAGGGCGACGAGGGCGGCATGAACCTGGACATGCCGCAGGAGGTGCTGACCCGCATCGCCGACAAGGGCAGCCTGGCCGGTGCGCGCTTCTGTTCGTTCTCGTTCGAGAACCACTACTGGATCCGCTGGCGCAACCTGGCCTCGGCCTACCAGCGCTACACGCTGGAAGTGGCGCGAACCGACGACCCGGCGCAGCAGGTGCTGGCCTACCGCGCGGCGTACGCGATGGTTGCCCGCGGTGAACCGTCTCCGCCCTCGTACAAGCTGGGCTCGGAAGACAAGCGGCTGGCCTCGCAGCAGCTGTGGGGGTTGATGGTCGAGCAGGGCCGCAGCTGGGAGGACCTCGGTCCCGACCTCACCGACGGTGCACCGCGCCCGCTGCCGCAGATGAAGGTCACGCCGATCTACTGACCCGGTAGTAGATCCACGCCATGCGTGGATGAATGTCCATCGAAATCGAAGATTTCGAACATTCATCGAAGAGCATCCACGCATGGCGTGGATCTACCGTGTCGACCAAGGTCGACACCTACCAGGGCAATACGTCGTTCCGACAGATGGCAGGAAACTGTCGAAGGCGGGGTGGGTCCGGTTGCGGGGGTGTCCGCGGCATGGATGCCGCGGCCAAGCCCCCAAGGACGGGTTTACGGCGTCCCCCGCAACCGGATCCACCCCGTCATTCCACGGAATGCCAGCTTTTGCCGTTGCTGTTGCTTCGGCCTCGGCAGGTGCAGGGCGCAGCCCTGCAAAACCCCCTACCTCCCCGGCAACTGCGCGAACGCGCGCTGCATGCAGTCCTCGCGCGGGCACACCCGGCAACCCGGCCCGATCGACACCGAGTTGCCCGGGCTCTGCACGTCCAGCCCCAGCGAATACACCAGGCGTTCGGCATGCTGCAGGTCGCAGCCCAGCGCCACCGCGAAGGTCTTGCGGGGCTGGCCATGGCCCACCGGGCCACTGCTGACCTGACGCGCCAGCCAGAAATGGCGGCGGCCATCGGGCATGCGCGCGGTCTGGGTAAGGATGCGGCCGGGCTGGTTGAACGCCTCGTAGACGATCCACAGCGGGCACGATCCACCCACCTGCGAGAAGTGGAAGTCGGTGGCCGAATGACGCTTGGACACGTTGCCGGCGCGGTCCACGCGGATGAAGAAGAACGGCAGCCCGGGCGCACTGCGCCGCGCCAGCGTGCTCAGCCGATGGCAGACCGCTTCGAAGCCGACGCCGAACTGATGCGCCAGCAGCTCGATGTCGTAGCTGCTGCCTTCGGCCGCCCGAAGGAAACGCATATACGGCATCACCAGTGCGCCGGCGAAATAGTTCGACAGGCCGATACGCGCCTGCGCGATGCGTGCCTCATCGGTGAAGCCGGCACGCGCCACCACCGCATCGATCTGCGGCAGGTAACCGTGCAGGGCCAGCTCGGCGGCCATCTGGAACGCCTGCTGGCCCGGCTCCAGGTAGTCCGGCAGCCACAACCGGCGCGTGCCCGCGTCGTACTGGCGTTTCTCGCGCCCGGCCTGCAGCGCGGCCACTTCCACCAGCACGCCATGGCGGTCGGCCAACAGCTGGCGCAGGCGCGGCGCCACGTGCCCGGGCGACAGCCCCCACTCGGCGAACAGGCGCTCGGCCAGCTCATCCAGCTCGGGAATGTGGTTGTGCATGCGGTTGAAGAACTCACGCACCTGGTCACCGGCGGGCAGGATGCTGCCGGCGCCGGGTTCACCCAGCTGGAACTCCAGGGCGGCGGCATGCTCACGCAGCGCCAGGTGGCGGCGGTGCAGGTCCAGCAACGCGCGGCTGACCTGCGGCAGGTTGCCGGCCAGGGCGCGCAGCTCGGTCGCGCTGACATCGGCCAGGCCGAGGTCGCGCAGAGTCTCGCCCAATGACTCCTGCAGCGCGGCGGGCTCATCTTCGTCGAACAGTGCGGAAACATCGCCCAATACCTCGCCCAGCTTCTTCTGCACGGCCGGGGTGAGCGGGCGCTTGTTGCGCTCGATCTGGTTCAGGTAGCTGGCCGATAGGCCCAAGGCGCGGGCCAGGTCCACCTGGCTGTAGCCACGCTGCTCGCGCAGCCGCAGCAGGCGCAGGCCAAGTTGCCGCTGTGTGGCTGAATAATTCACAGAATTAACATGAATCGTCTGGCGTGTTGGCCAGATTAAGCGGATTCAGCCCGGAAATCGAGGTGGGTGCTGTGAATAATGCCAAGCATCTTTCGCACCCCGTGGGATTTGTCGTCATGACTGTTGCAGCGCCCCGTATCCGCATGCTGATCGATGGCCAGTTCGTTGAATCGGCCACTTCCCACTGGCAGGACGTGATCAATCCGGCCACCCAGGACGTGCTGGCCAAGGTGCCGTTCGCCACCACCGGCGAAGTGGACGCCGCCGTCGCCGCCGCCAAGGAAGCCTTCAAGACCTGGCGCAAGACCCCCATCGGTACCCGCGCGCGCATCTTCCTGAAGTACCAGCAGCTGATCCGCGAGAACATGAGCGAGCTGGCCCACATCCTCACCGCCGAACAGGGCAAGACCCTGCCGGACGCCGAAGGCGATGTATTCCGCGGCCTGGAAGTGGTCGAGCACGCCGCCGCCATCGGCAACCTGCAGCTGGGCGAGCTGGCCAACAACGTGGCCAATGGCGTGGATACCTACACGATCATGCAGCCGCTGGGCGTGTGCGCCGGCATCACCCCCTTCAACTTCCCGGCGATGATCCCGCTGTGGATGTTCCCGATGGCCATTGCCACCGGCAACACCTTCATCCTCAAGCCGTCCGAGCAGGACCCGATGGTCACCATGCGCCTGGTCGAGCTGGCGCTGGAAGCGGGCATTCCGAAGGGCGTGCTGAACGTCGTCCACGGTGGCGAGGAAGTGGTCAACGCGATCTGCGACCACCCGGACATCAAGGCCGTGTCGTTCGTCGGTTCCACCCGCGTCGGCACCCATGTCTACAACCGCGCCTCGCTGGCCGGCAAGCGCGTGCAGTGCATGATGGGCGCCAAGAACCACGCCGTGGTGCTGCCGGACGCCAACAAGGAACAGACCCTCAACGCGATGGTCGGCGCCGCCTTCGGTGCGGCCGGCCAGCGCTGCATGGCCGCCTCCACCCTGGTGCTGGTCGGTGAAGCGCGCAACTGGGTGCAGGACCTGGTGACCAAGGCCCAGACCCTGAAGGTCAGCGCCGGCACCGTGTCCGGCACCGACGTCGGCCCGGTCATTTCCTGCAGCGCCCGCGAGCGCGTGGAAGGCCTGATCGCCTCGGGCGTGGAGCAGGGCGCCAAGCTGGTACTGGATGGCCGCAAGCCGCAGGTGGATGGCTTCGAGAAGGGCAACTTCGTCGGCCCGACCATCTTTGCCGGTGTCACCACCGACATGCGCATCTACCAGGAAGAAATCTTCGGGCCGGTGCTGGTCATCCTCGAAGCGGAAACGCTGGAAGACGCCATCGCGATGGTCAACAGCAACCCGAACGGCAATGGCACCGCCCTGTTCACCCAGTCCGGCGCGGCCGCACGCAAGTTCCAGGAAGACATCGACGTCGGCCAGGTCGGCATCAACGTGCCGATCCCGGTGCCGGTGCCGCTGTTCTCGTTCACCGGCTCGCGCGCGTCCAAGCTGGGCGACCTGGGTCCGTACGGCAAGCAGGTGGTGCTGTTCTACACCCAGACCAAGACGGTCACCGCGCGCTGGTTCGATGACGAAACGCTGAGCCATGGCGTCAACACCACGATCAGCCTGAAGTAACGGCAGGAGCAGCCATGAGCCACTCGATGACGACGGAACTGGAAGAAGCACAGCAGGCGTACCGCGAGGCGGCGCGCGACTTCGCACAGGCCGAACTGGCGCCGCACGCCGCGCGATGGGATGCGGAGGGCATCTTTCCGCGCGAGGCGATCGCCAAGGCCGGTGAACTGGGCTTCTGCGGTCTGTACATGGACCCGGAGGTGGGCGGCAGCGGCCTGAGCCGACTGGACGCCGCCGTCGTCATCGAGGAGCTCGCCAACGTCGATCCGTCGACCGCGGCCTACATCAGCATTCACAACATGGCCTCGTGGATGGTGTCCACGTGGGGCCAGCCGGCGCTGCGCGATGCGTGGGGCACCGATCTGTCCTCGGGCAACAAGCTGGCCTCGTACTGCCTGACCGAACCGGGTGCCGGTTCCGACGCGGCGTCGCTGAAGACCACGGCCGTGCGCGATGGCGACTTCTATGTGCTGAACGGTTCCAAGGCCTTCATCTCCGGCGCCGGTGCCACCGAGCTGCTGGTGGTGATGGCGCGTACCGGCGGTGCCGGTGCCGGCGGTGTCAGCGCGATTGCGGTGCCGTCGGACCTGCCGGGCATCAGCTTCGGCCGCAAGGAAGAAAAGATGGGCTGGAACAGCCAGCCCACCCGCGGCATCACCTTCGAGAACGTCCGCGTGCCGGTCAGCCACCTTCTGGGAGAGGAAGGCGGCGGCTTCAAGCTGGCGATGAAGGGGCTCGATGGCGGCCGCATCAACATCGCCGCCTGCTCGCTGGGCGCCGCGCAGGGTGCGCTGGATGCCGCGCGCCGCTACATGGGCGAGCGCCGCCAGTTCGGCAAGGCGTTGGCCGAATTCCAGGCGCTGCAGTTCAAGCTGGCCGACATGGTCACCCAGCTGGTCGCCGCACGGCAGATGGTGCACACCGCCGCGCGCAAGCTCGATGCCGGTGCCAGCGACGCCAACGTGTGGTGCGCGATGGCCAAGCGCTTCGCCACTGATGCCGGTTTCAACGTCTGCAACGAGGCGCTGCAGATCCACGGTGGCTACGGCTACATCCGCGAATACCCGATCGAGCGCCTGCTGCGTGACTGCCGCGTGCATCAGATCCTGGAAGGCACCAACGAGATCATGCGGGTGATCGTTGCCCGTCACCTGCTCAACACCGAAGAGGAACTGCGATGAAGGATTGGCGTACCCAGGAGCACGTGGGCCTGAAGCTGGAGGTCGATGGCCACACCGCCGTGGTCACCCTGAACAACCCGCCGGCGCACACCTGGACCGTGCACAGTCTGTCGGCGCTGCGCGACCTGGTCGGCGCGCTCAATGCAGACCGCGACATCTACGCGCTGGTGATCACCGGTGACGGCGAGAAGTTCTTCTCCGCCGGTGCCGACCTCAACCAGTTCGCCTCCGGTGACAAGGCCGCTGCACGTGAAGCCGCGCGCCGTTTCGGTGAAGCCTTCGAAGCGCTGTCCGGTTTCCGTGGTGTGTCGATCGCCGCGATCAACGGCTACGCCATGGGCGGTGGCCTGGAATGTGCACTGGCCTGCGACCTGCGCATCATCGAAGACCACGCCCAGGTCGCGCTGCCGGAGGCCACCGTCGGCCTGTTGCCGTGCGCCGGTGGCACCCAGAACCTGCCGCGCCTGGTCGGCGAGGGCTGGGCCAAGCGCATGATCCTGCTGGGCGAGCGCATCAATGCCGAGACCGCACTGCGCATTGGCCTGGCCGAAGAAAAGGTCGGCAAGGGCGAATCCAAGGCACTGGCCCTGGAATGGGCGAAGAAGGCCGGCAAGCAGAGCCCGACCAGCATCGCCGCCTGCAAGACCCTGGTGCAGTCCACCCGCACCGGCACCCACGCCTCGGCGCTGGTGGCCGAGCGCGAAGCCTTCGTCGACCTGTTCGATACCGCTGATCAGGTCGAGGGCGTGACCGCCTTCCTGGAAAAGCGCGCCGCGCAGTGGAAGAACGCATGAGTATCGACACCGCTGCCGACGACGCACCGGTGTTGTTCGAAGAGCGCGTGGCCGGCAACGGCACGCGCATCGGCATCGCCACGCTCAACGCGCCGCGCACGCTCAATGGTTTCTCGCTGCCGATGGCGCACCTGTTGCTAAAGCAGCTGAATGCCTGGGCCGATGACGACGGCATCGCCATGGTGGTGCTGCAGGGTGCCGGTGAGAAGGCGTTCTGCGCCGGCGGCGACCTGCACAGCCTGTACAAGAGCATGGTTGCCTTCCGCGAGGTCGGCCGCAGCGACATCCGCGAGAACGACTACGCCGCCGAGTTCTTCGACGTCGAGTACCGCGTCGATTACCTCATCCACACCTACGCCAAGCCGATCCTGTGCTGGGGCCATGGCATCGTGATGGGCGGTGGCATCGGCCTGATGTCCGGCGCCAGCCACCGCGTGGTCAGCGAGCGCTCCAAGCTGGCCTTCCCGGAAATCACTGTTGGCCTGTTCCCCGATGTCGGTGGCAGCTGGCTCCTGCCGCGCGTGCCGGGCAAGGGCGGCCTGTTCCTGGCCCTGACCGGCGCACTGCTCAATCCAGGCGATGCCATCTACGCCGGCTTGGCCGATGTGCACGTGGCTGAAGAACGCCGCAGCGCGGTGTTCGATGCGCTGCTGCAGGTGGCCTGGTCCAGTGATGCCGCACACAACCACGAACGCCTGACCCATCTGCTGCAGTCGCATGCCAGTGATGCTGCGACCGGTCCGCTGCTGGCCAATGCAGCGCAGGTCGAGGTGCTCTGCGAAGGCGATGACCTGCAGACCATCGTGGCGCGCATTGCCGGTCTGCAGACCGACGATGCCTGGTTGCAGGCGGCACAGAAGACCCTCGCCGCCGGTGCACCGGGTTCGGCACGGCTGTCGTACGAGCTGCAGCGCCGCAGTGCCGGCCAGGACCTGGCCGCGATCTATCGCCTGGAATACATCGTCGCCCTGCATTGCGCCGCCCACGGTGATTTCGCCGAAGGCATCCGCGCGCTGCTGATCGACAAGGACCGCAATCCGCAGTGGAACCCGGCCACCCTGGCCGAGGCCACCGCCGCGTGGGCCGACACCTTCTTCGCTTCCCCCTGGGCCGATGCCGCACACCCGCTGGCCGACCTGGGCACTCCCCTTGTTGAAAGGAGCCTTGCATGAGCCGCATTGCATTCATCGGGTTGGGCAACATGGGTGGCCCGATGGCCGCCAATCTGGTCAAGAACGGCCATACCGTGCGCGTGTTCGATCTTGTCCCGGCCGCGGTGCAGGCCGCCGTCGATGCCGGCGCGAGCGCTGCGTCGTCGGCACACGACACCCTGGCCGATGCCGAAGTGGTGATCTCGATGCTGCCGGCCAGCCGCCACGTCGAGGGTGTGTACCTGGGCGATGACGGCATTCTCGCCGCGATTCCGGCCGGTGCACTGGTCATCGACTGCAGCACGATCGCACCGGCCAGTGCCCGCAAGGTCTCGGAAGCGGCCGCCGCGCGTGGCCTGCAGATGATCGACGCGCCGGTATCGGGCGGTACCGCCGGTGCCCAGGCCGGCACCCTGACCTTCATCGTCGGTGGCGAAGAGGACGCGCTGGAACGCGCCCGCCCGGTGCTGCAGGCAATGGGCAAGAACATCTTCCATGTCGGCGCCAGCGGTGCCGGCCAGGTCGCCAAGCTGTGCAACAACATGGCGCTGGGCGTGATCATGGCGGTGACCGGCGAAGCCATCGCCCTCGGCGTGGCGCACGGGCTGGACCCGAAGGTGCTGTCGCAGATGATGGCGGTCAGCACCGGCCGCAGCTGGGCCACCGAAGTGTGCAACCCGTGGCCGGGTGTGCTGGAAAACGCCCCGGCCTCGCGCGGCTACAGCGGCGGCTTCGGCAGCGATCTGATGCTGAAGGACATGGGCCTGGCGGTGGAAGCGGCGATGAGCGTCGGCGCCTCGATCCCGCTGGGCGAAGTGGCCCGCAACCTGTACTCGATGAACCACCAGGCCGGCCGCGGCAAGCTGGATTTCTCCAGCGTCGTGCAGCTCATCACGAGCGAGAAATAAGGCTTGGGTAGGTAGAGCCGAGCCCATGCTCGGCTGCTTTTCCGCCGGATGTTCCAGCGCCGGACGGATCAGCCGAGCATGGGCTCGGCTCTACAGAAGCAAATGCGTCCCCGGCGCGCGCCGGGGCCCACCCGAGGTGGGATGGGCGGATGCCCGGTTTCGACCGGCATCGGCCCATTTTTTGCCCTGCACGCGGGTAGTGCCGGCCGCTGGCCGGCATCACCGCATCAGGCAACGATCAGCGTCACGTCGATGTTGCCGCGGGTGGCATTCGAGTACGGGCACACGATGTGCGCCTTCTGCACCAGCTCTTCGACCTGCTCGCGCGGCACGCCCGGCACGTTGATGGTCAGCTCGGCCTCGATGCCGAAGCCGGTCGGGATCTGGCCGATGCCGACCTTGCCGGTCACGGTGGTGTCGGCCGGCAGCGCGACCTTGGCCTGGCCGGCCACGAACTTCAGCGCGCCCAGGAAGCAGGCCGAGTAGCCGGCTGCGAACAGCTGTTCCGGGTTGGTGCCCGGGCCGCCGGCGCCGCCCAGCTCGCGCGGGGTCGACAGCTGGATGTCCAGCACGTTGTCGGAGGAGACGGAACGGCCTTCACGGCCGCCGGTGGAGGTGGCCTGGGCGGTGTACAGAACCTTTTCGATGGACATCGGGATGCTCCTGGTCGGTGGGTGGGTGTTTCGTTGGAGCCTACTTTGCCCGGTTTCCGCGTACGTTGGGTTGCAAGGCGTACGAAAAACTTGATCGATCGTCCTGCGGGCCTAGATCGTCCACTCGCGGTCGGTGGTGAACATGATGGTCAGCCAGCGGTCCGGCGAGGCCTCGCCCAGCGCATCGCCGATCTCGTCGCGCAGCTGGTCCCATTCCACCAGCGGCCGCGGCGGGTCGTCCTCGCGGACCACGAAGAACAGCTCGATCTGCTCGCCACGGCCCACCTGGGCCACGTAGCTGCGGTGCTCGACGAAGCCATGCTTGGCCACGATCGCGCGTGCCACGGCATCCACGTGCGCCTGCAGCTCCGGCGGGGTGACCAGCAGGATGCCGGCCAGCGCCCGGCGCACGGTGCCGAGCGGGGCAATCATCACCAGCACGCAGACGAAGGCGAGGATGGCCGGGTCGATGTACGGCCCGACCCATGCCCACGAGGTGCCCTGTACCAGCACGCCGCCGAGGAAGGCGACCATGTAGCAGGCCGACATGCTGGCTGCGATCACCCAGTTCTTGGCATCCAGCGCGATGAATTCCGAGCCGATACGGCGGTTGGCGCGCAGCACGAACCAGCCCAGCGCGCTCTCGGCCACCAGTGACAGGCCGGCGAAGATGATCGCCGGGCCCAGCGCGATGTGGCGGCCACCGGACATCAGCGCATCCACCGCATTGACCAGCGCATACAGTGCCGCGCCGATCATCAGCGTGCCGCTCACGCCCAGCACGATCGGCTCCAGGTGCCAGAAGCCCATGGTGAAGCGCTGGTTGAGCCGCGACTGCAGTGCATCGGTCTGCGTGGACAGCGCGATCAACCGGGCCACCAGCAGCGACAGCCAGGTCATCACCACGTCGATCAGGCCGTAGATGCCATCGAAGATGATCAGCGAGGAATTGGCCAGCAGGCCAAACACCACCGCCGCAGCGGCCAGCAGCAGTGCACCGGCGATCGACAGGCGCAGCACGCCCTGTTCGGTGGCGGGGTCGAAGAAATGCGGGTGGTCGGTGGCCATGGCCCGATTGTAGAGCGACGGCATGCTCCGCTGTCTTCTGCTGTCCGGCATCGTCGCAGAACGTCGAGGACATCGCCGAGACGCCCAGCGAGCGTGACCGCGAATGCGTCGTCCAGGGCGTGGCCAACATGGTCATCGAATTTCTCGGCCGCATGCTGGATATGCAGCGCGACGATGCCGGTGACACGCAGGTCTACCGCGTGCATGGGCAGGTGTTCTTTGCCTCGGCCGGCCATCAATCTGTACCTTCGGCGCCACGTGCTGGTAGTCGAAGTGCCGGGCAATGCCCGGCGGATGTAGCGGTCGCGGTCAGGCCTTGCCGGCCTGCACGGTCAGATGCACCCCAAGCGCCGACAGCACACGTTGCACGGTATCGAAGCGTGGGTGTGCTCCGGGGCGCAGCGCCTTGTACAGGCTTTCGCGTCCCAGGCCGGAGACCTCGGCAACGCCGCCCATGCCGCGGGCGCGCGCCACTGTTCCGAGTGCCTCCTGGAAGTGGCCCGCGTCACCTGCTGCCAACGCCTCGCTTAGATAGGCGGCGATTGCGACGTCATCATCCAGATAGTCTGCGGGATCGAAGGGAATCGTCTTCAGCTTGCTCATGGGGAGAGTCCTGGGAACGGCATGGAATCAAATGGTGGCTACAGCAGCTCCGCGAGCCTGACCGCTTTTTCGATATCGCGACGCTGGCTCGACTTGTCGCCACCGTGCAGGAGCACGACGATGGATCTCCCACGACGTGTGAAATACACGCGATATCCCGGCCCATGGTTGATTCGCAGTTCGCTTACGCCATGACCCACTGATCGGACATCTCCCTCGAGACCGCGGGCGACGCGCTGCAGGCGCTCCACGATCACGCCGCGGGCCCTGCTGTCGTTGAGTCCACGCAGCCATCGCGTGAATGTCTCTGTTGCCTGGAGAATCGCCATTCATCCATCGTATCCATAAGGATACATGGTTCAATCGGCATCCGCGACGCTCATCGACGCACCGTGCTCGACCCCACGGGTCTGCCTCAGGCCGACCAGTGGGGCGGGCGCGAGTGACGACAGCAGGCCCATGGGCCTGCATTCCTCACGCCATCATGGCCCGCGGGCCGTGCTGCTGGGTCTGCTGGTCGATCTTCTGCTGCTCGCGCTGCTGATCGCTCACCTGCAACGCCCGCTCGCTGTTCTCCTGCACGCTCTGGCGCATCGCGTCAGCGGTCGATACCGGCGCGGTATTGCGGTTCAACGCGCTTTCGTCGTGCAGCGCATTGGCCTGCACCGCGCGCGCCATCGAGCCATCCTGGTTCAGCTCAACGCGATCAACCCGGTACAGGCCGGCACGCGCAGCTTCCACGGTGAGGGCAGCGGCCAGCTTCTCGCTGTGCTCGCCGGAGGGCAGGCCACGCGCTTCCTCGGCGAACTTCACCTGCACCAGGGTCTCGGTGTACAGCCAGTTCTGCGGGCTGCGCGGGTCGGACATCGGGTACACCGTCTCGCGCGCAGGCTCGGCCGCTGCCTGCTGTTCCGGGGTGTTGCCCTGTGCCTGCGCACGCTGCTGCACTTCATTGGCCAGCGCCTGGCGGGTTTCCGCATCGGCAATGCCGGTCGCAGGCAGGCCATGCTGCTGCTGGAAAGCGTTGATCGCATGGCGGCTGCCACCGCCCAGATAGCCATCGCTGCCGATGGCCTGGCCCTTGGCGTCGGTCAGCCCTAGCGCGGCCAGGTTGCCCTGGAGTTCGCGCGCGTCGCGGTCGATCGCGGCCAGCGTGGCTGGCCCGGCCTTGCCGTCCACCGGGTCCAGATTGTGCGCGCGCTGGAAGTCTTCCACCGCCTTGCGTGTGGTGGCATCGAAGCGCCGGTCCGGATTCAGTGTCTGCTGGCCGTCAGCACTGGCATAGCCCAGCGTGACCAGGTTGCTTTCCAGCTTCAGCACGTCACGGCCGCTGGACCCTTCCTTCAACGTCTGCGAACCGGCCTGCTGGCGCGGTGCGCCGATCTGGTCCAGCGCCACCTTGATGTCCGCATCGTTGTGCTCACCGGCGGGCGAGTAGTCGCGGCTGCTGACCTTGGCGTGGGCACGGTCCATCGCCTCTTTGTTGCTGGCGTAGGCGTCTTCGTAGCGCACGGCGATGTCGCCGGCCTTGGGCGCGTCGAAGTACTGGTACGTCTCGCGGATCTGCCCGGCCTTCGCGCGCAGCGCCTCGTAGTCACCGCCTTCTTCCAGCACCTTCTGCAGCTTGGGCAGTTGGCTGGGCAACTGGTTGGCGGTCTTGGCGATCAGGCTGATCGCTTCGAACCGGTTCTCCTCAGCGATGTTGCTGCCATGCGTGTCCACCATCGTCATGCCGATCCGGGTGGCGTTGCGCACCTGCGGGTAGTCGATGTTGGCGTGGATCCACTGCTTGCCCTCGGCCGAACCGGCCCAGGCATTGATGCTGTCGCGCGTGTGGGTGTCGATGAACTGGATCGAGCTGCGCCCGCTGAGCCCATTGCCGTGGCTGAGCAGGTCGCGGCGCAGGTCGGCATGGTCCTGGGTGAAGGGCAGGTTGTGCGCCTTGGCGTAGGCGCTGGCCTGATCGATCACCGCGTCGACATAGGTCGTCTCGCCCGGCTTCAGGGCATGGCCGTCGATGGCACCCAGCGCCCATTCGCCACGCTGGCCGAAGTCGACCTGGATCGCGCCCAGGCTGTAACCGCTGTTCTGCGCGACCTTGTTCACCGTACCCCAGTGCGGTTCGGTCACGCCCCGTGTGATGCCGGCGATGGCCAGGTGGTAGGAGGCGGGGCCACCTTCGGTGCCTCGGCCGACGGCGAAATACACCGCGCCGGAGGTGGCGTCGAGATCGTGGGTATCGATGTTGGTTGGCATGTCTTACATCCTTGTTCAGTCAGAGGGTCCGCCCCTCCTGGGTCAGTCCAGCAGCTGGAGATACTTCTGCAGCTGGTCGGCACGCGCGCTCAGGCGCATCACATCGTTCAGCTCGCCCTGCAGGTTGCCCGGCTGCGAATCGTCGTACAGCGCGGTATCCAGTTCGCCATCGCGACTGCGCGACTGCAGCCACGCGCGCTGGGCATTGACCAGCTTGGTCTTCTTCGCGCCACTCAGCTTTGCCTGCAGCTGACGGTACGCCTGGTTCAGGCGCTGGTCCTGACGGGCGCTTTCCGAGGTCAGGCAGGCGGCCTGCTCGACAGCACCCTGCGCCTTGTCCCGGCAGGTGGTGAAGGTCGGGCTCAGCCCGCTGGCAGCCGGTGCTGCGGTTGCCGTGCCGACGGCCAGGGCGGCAATCGCCAGCGCGGCGGCGAGGGTCCTGCTCATGCGCTTGTGCTGCATCATCTGCTCCACACGTCCAATCCATTGCGAGCGCTGGACTATAGCGGCGTCACTATTTCGTCGTCGTCAACGATTCACGACAAATGTGACCGGTTGCCCTCTAGGCCGGACTTCAGCGGCGGCATCGGTGCAACATGAATCCAGTCAGGTACCGGGGCGGAAGGCTGCCTTAGGATGGCCCGCGTGATGGGGACCGATGGACGGCCCCGCTTGGGCCGGCACCCGCCGGCTGCACGCCAGGGAGACGCACGTGAGTGAAGCAATGGCACCCCGCAAGGGCAATGTAACGAAGCACGCTGGCCGCCGGCACTGGGTGGCGCTGGGTCTGTGTGCGGTACTGGCCGCCTGCCAGGCCCCTTCTTCCCCCGCATCGGCCGAATCCACCGCCGCTGCGTCAGCGCCGGCCGCGCTGGCGCCGGCAGGCGGCGCGCCCACCGGTTACCCCGACAGCTCCTACAGCGAAGGCCGCCTGCGGCCCGCTTACGGGTGGTGCGTGGATGGCGTGGAAGACGCAGGCAAGCTGCAGGCCTGCGGCGAGGATGAACTGGCCTACCAGCAGGCGCGCCTGCAGGAGGGCACCGCCAAGGCGGTGGCCGGACTCGACGCGGCTGCCACATCTGCATTCCGCGCCGGCGAGGCGGCCTGGCGCAGCGATACCGACCGTCATTGCGTCGCAGCGGCCGATGCCGGCGTGGATGCGCTGCAGAGGGCGCAGGAATGCCGCCTGTTCCGCGTTGCCAATCGTGCCGATGCGTTGCTGGTACAGAGCGCTCCTCCCGACACCTCCCATGCGAAGGCGCCGTTGCGCGATGAATACACCCGCTGCGTGCAGGACGCCCGCGGCATGGACGACCAGCTTGAAGCGTGCGACGCCGCCGAGTTTGCCTATCAGAAGCAGCAGCTGGAGGCGCAGGTAGCGCGTCTGATGGCGAGCCCGGACAGTCCGGCCAAGGACCGCTGGATGGACGAGCAGGCCAACTGGGTTGAAGACACCGACAAGCGCTGCGCGCCTGCCAGTGACCATGTGGGGGCGATGCTGGATGCACAGTCGTGCCGCATCAACCGGTACGCCAACCGCGCCATCGAACTGCAGGGGCGCGTGCTGGCCCGCTGAGCCAGCGCTGTCCGCGCCCGGTCACTCTCCAAGGACAAGGAACTGAGCCATGCCTACCCATATCGATACCCGCAATCTTGATGCCACCGCCGGTGCAGTGTTCTTCGCCGTCGGCCGCGGCACCGAAGGCGGTGGGTCGTCGTACCATCTCTCCATTGCCGGCGTCACCAAGGGCCTGCATGAGCCGAAGTGGGGCACCGTCGGCGCGGTGGCCGAGAACAGCGGCTATTCGCTGGGCACCATCCAGGTCGACTTCGGCCAGCGCGGTACGTGGCCGCTGGGCGCGACAGAGCGCCGCACGCTGAAGCCGGGCGAGAAGACCTACGTCGATGCCGTGATCGACCAGGCCAGTGCCTATGCCAGCGCACACGGCTTGCCGTTCACCCACGATCGCGCCGATCTGCGTGCGGACCTGCTGAGCCATGGGGATGGACGGGAGAAACGGCCGTCCATCCGTTTCATCGATGCGCCCACCCGCGACAGCATCAATGCCTGGGCCGGCTCGCCGGAAGGCAAGCAGTGGATCCACACGCACATCGACTACCCGCAGGTACGCAACGCGACGCACATTGCGATGAACATGCTGGAAAAGCATGGCAGCGGCATTGCCGAAGACAAGCGCTTCGAGGCCATCGCGTTGATTGCCAAGACGGCCAACCAGCTGCCGGGTCGGCTGGATGATCTGGAAGCTGTGCTCAAGCGCGGCGGTGATTACCAGGACCTGCGTGACCAGGCCGCCGCGATCCGCCACAGCAGGAAGTTCTATGCCGGGCTGACCGCCGCCGACGTCGCTGCCGGGTATGAAGACGCCTACGCCAGCAACAAAGAGGCGATGGACCGGGCGCATCTGAAGGTGGGGCGCCGCGATTTCGCACCTGCCACCGAAGGCAGTGACCCGGACATCCGGGTGGCGCTGCAACAGGCGCGAGCGCATGGACACGGTGGCGGTGGTCCGCAGGTGCTGAAGGAAGGCTCCAGTGGCCGCGCGGTGGAAAAGCTGGAGCACAACCTGCACGCGCTGGGTTATGGCGGGACGGGGGCGCAGGCCATCCATCCCGACCGCCAGTTCGATGCCACCACCCGGCAGGCCGT
Organism: Stenotrophomonas sp. SBJS02; assembly: GCF_020428325.2. NCBI lineage: Bacteria > Pseudomonadati > Pseudomonadota > Gammaproteobacteria > Lysobacterales > Lysobacteraceae > Stenotrophomonas > Stenotrophomonas sp. SBJS02. Next base: position 287,168 of record NZ_CP109812.1, read on the forward strand.
CGAGGCCTTTCAGCGTGACCATGGCCTGACCCCGGTGGATGGCAAGGCCGGGCCGGCCACATTGAGCGCGATCGACCGCGAAGCACGCGCGCTGCAGGCTGACATGGCGGCACTGGGGCTGACCGATGCGCGGGGCAAGCTGATTACCCCCGACGGTTACCTGGGGGCGGGGAGCCAGCACGCCATCAATACCTTCCAGCAGCAGCACCATCTGCCGGCCACCGGCATGGCCGACGCATCCACGCGCCGCGCGATCGATGCCGAAGCCGCACAGCATCGCCCTGCAACGCCATCACCGGCTGCACCCGCTGCACCCGCAGCGGCACCTGCGCCCGAGCGCCGCAGCGGACCTGCCGCCGCTGCACCCGGCGGCGAGCGCATCACGGTGGTGGAGCCCTACGGCAATGGCGGCAGCAACCGCACCCTGCGTCACGGCATCAGTGGTGAAGAGGCGTTCCGCGAACTGAAGATCCACCACCCCAACACCAACGCGGCCGCCGTGCGCGCGGGCGACGCCAGCAGGGTCGACCGTACCGCCGAAAAGGTCGAGGGCGAGCTGGAGGCGGTGCGCAGGCGCGAAGACCGCAACGGCATTCCGCTGGTGCAGAAGGACCTGATCCTGACCGATCGGTCAGGCGGGCGCAGCCTGATGGTTCCCAGTCCGGTGGCCGGCTACGTCAAGCTCAACGACGACGACACCAATTCCATCAGCATCTACAGCCATCCGGTCGGCGATGCGCGTCGCGAGCTGGTGGGCCAGGTGCTGCACGGCGCGCGCGGGTCCATTCCGTACAAGACCGGGGATTTCGTCGAGTACGGCGCACCTTTGGTGCGGCAGTCGGATGTTGGGTCGCCGGGCGCGATACACGCGCACATCGAAGTCGAGCCGGACCAGTATCGGCGCTATCTGGGGGACATTCTCAACGACCGCATCACTCTGGGCGGCAAGGTGCAGGCACAGGGCCCTGAAGCCGCGCAGGCCGCACGCGACGCGCAGCAGGCACCGATGGCCGATGGCATGCTGGTGAAGGGCGAGCGCGGTGACGAGGTCAAGGCCCTGCAGGGCAAGCTGGCGGCGCTGGGCTATACCGCCGCCGACGGCACCGCGCTGGGCACCGATGGCATCTTCGGCAAGGACACGCTGGCGGCGCTGAAGCAGTTCCAGGCCAACAACGGCCTGGACGATGACGGCAAGGCGGGCCGTCTCACCCTGGCCCGCCTGGCAGATCCGGCCGCGCTGAAGGCCGGTGCGCAGACCGCCGCCGTCCCGGTACACACCGAACCGGCCGCGCCGCCAGCACCTGCAGCACCGGCCAGCATGCGCGACCCCGGGCATGCCGAAAACCCGCGTTTCGCCCAGGCACTGGAGAAGCTGCAGGGGTTGGAACAGCAGCGCGCGCAGGCGGGGCTGTCCCCCTTGTTCGCCAACCCGCAGGAAGCCGAGCGTGCGGCCGGCCAGCTGGCCTACGAGAGCAAGGTGGCCGGCATGCGCCAGATCGACCATGTGGTGGCACGCCCGGATGGCACCGGCCTGTTCGCGGTGCAGGGCACGCCGGGTGATCCGGCGGCGCAGCGCATCTTCGTCGATCGCCAGCAGGCGGTCTCGCAGTCGGTCGAGGCCAGTACCCGGCAGAGCGCGGAACTGGAGACCCAGTTCAACGCGCAGGCGCAGGACGCGCAGCAGGAACAGGTGAAGGGGCGCGTGCAGTAGGGCGGGCCGCGGCGTTCCCCGCAGGGCGGGTGCACCGGCTCCCGGGGGGCGCCCGCCGCCATTCAGCCGGCCGGTGTAAACTATTGATCTCACTGGCAATGCCAGTCTCCACGATCAATACCCCGATGACGTCCGCCACCGCCCGTTACGCCGATTCCCTGCGCCTGTCCGTTGCCCCGATGATGGATTGGACGGATCGCCATTGCCGCGTGTTCCATCGCGTGCTGGCGCCGGGCGCACGCCTGTACACGGAAATGGTGCACGCCAATGCGGTCATCCACGGCGACCGCGAGCGCCTGCTCGGCTTCGATTCCAGCGAACAGCCGCTGGCGCTGCAGCTCGGTGGCAGCGATCCGGCGCTGCTGGCACAGGCCGCGCGCATCGCCGCCGAGTGGGGTTACGACGAGGTCAACCTCAACTGCGGCTGCCCGTCCGACCGCGTGCAGGCTGGCCGTTTCGGCGCCTGCCTGATGCGCGAGCCGGTGCTGGTGGCCGAGTGCGTGGCGGCCATGGTCGATGCGGTGGATATCCCGGTGACGGTGAAGTGCCGCCTGGGCGTGGACGAGGACAACGACTACGACGTGTTTGCCGCCTTCGTCGACCGCCAGGTTGTCGCCGGTGCGGCAATGGTGGTAGTGCACGCGCGCAACGCGTGGCTGAAGGGCCTTTCGCCGAAGGAGAACCGCGAGGTTCCGCCGCTGAAGTACGACTGGGCCTACCGCCTCAAGCAGGAGCGTCCGGCGCTGCCGGTGGTGATCAACGGTGGCCTGGCCAGCATCGAAGCGGTACAGGCGCAGGCTGCGCACGTCGATGGCGTGATGCTGGGCCGCGCGGCCTACCACGACCCCTACCTGCTGCATCAGCTGGAGGCGCTGCACACCGGCGCCCCGCTGCAGGCCCGTGGTGACCTGCTGCGCGCGCTGCGCCCCTACATCGAGGCGCGTCTGGGCGAAGGCCTGGCGCTGAAGCACATCACCCGCCACCTGCTCGGCCTGTTCCACGGCCAGCCCGGCGGCCGCGCATTCCGTCAGGTGCTGAGCGAGGGCGCACACCGCCCGGGCGCCGACTGGAGCCTGGTCGAACAGGCCCTGGCGGTCACCGAACGCGAAGCTGATCGCGCCGCAGCGTGACCGCAGTCACATTCCTGACTTGACAAGCAGCGGCGATTCGTCCCGAATGTTCACTTAGCTGAACAACCCGGACGTTGGACCGGAAAAGTTCAGACCGGATTCACTGCCCCAAACCAAGAATTTGCAAAGGATTTGTAAAACACCGGGCCCCGAACCCGGCACCCGGATTTACGACTTTTGAACGAATCGCCGTGCTCGGCTAGGATCGCATCGATGTCTTCCGCTCCCTTCCATTGCCGCATTGCCCTGGCCACCTGCGTGGTGCTGTCGGCTGTGCCGGTGTCATCGGCGCTGGCGCAACAGCCGCCGCGTGGCGATCAGGGGCGTGCAGAGATGATGGAGCGGGGCGAGCGCGGCAACCGCGGCGACGAACGTTCGCTGTCCGATGCCGTGCGCCGCGTGCAGCGCAGCACCGGTGGCCACATCCTCGGCGCCGAGCGCGTTCCGTTCGACGGTCGTGACATCAACCGGGTGAAGTACATGGACGATCGGGGCCGGGTCCGCTACATGGACGACCCCGCCCCGTCGCGTTCACAGCCGCGCACGCCGCGGTCGGATATGTCATCACTACGCGGCGATAACCCCTGAACAGGGATAGTCGCTGTTATCAACCCGTACCCCACAGGCCTCCGGGCCACACCCAGGACACTAGGGAGAGTTCATGCGTATCCTTCTGGTCGAAGACGAAGCCCCGCTGCGTGAGACCCTGGCAGCCCGGCTCAAGCGCGAAGGCTTTGCCGTCGATGCTGCGCAGGACGGCGAGGAAGGCCTCTACATGGGGCGCGAAGTCCCGTTCGATGTCGGCATCATCGACCTCGGCCTGCCCAAGATGTCGGGCATGGAGCTGATCAAGGCCCTGCGTGATGAAGGCAAGAAGTTCCCGGTGCTGATCCTGACCGCGCGTTCGAGCTGGCAGGACAAGGTCGAGGGCCTGAAGCAGGGCGCCGACGACTACCTGGTCAAGCCGTTCCACGTCGAAGAGCTGCTGGCCCGCGTCAACGCGCTGCTGCGCCGCGCCGCTGGCTGGAGCAAGCCGACGCTGGAATGCGGCCCGGTTGCCCTGGACCTGGCTGCGCAGACCGTCAGCGTCGCCGGCAGCAATGTCGACCTGACCAGCTACGAGTACAAGGTGCTGGAGTACCTGATGATGCATGCCGGTGAGCTGGTCTCCAAGGCCGACCTCACCGAGCACATCTACCAGCAGGACTTCGACCGCGACTCGAACGTGCTGGAGGTCTTCATCGGCCGCCTGCGCAAGAAGCTGGACCCGGATGGCGAGCTGAAGCCGATCGAGACCGTGCGCGGCCGCGGCTACCGTTTCGCGATCCCGCGCAACGAGGGCTGAGCCGGCTCACCCTGGCGATTACACGATGTCCGGCCGTCTGTGGTTCTTCCGACGCTGGCGGCCGCGCTCACTGCAGGCGCGCCAGATGTTCGCCGCGTCCGTGGGCCTGGTCGCGTTCCTGGCGCTGGCCGGTTACGCGCTCGACGCCGCCTTCGCCGATACGGCGAAGGCGAACCTGCGTGAGCGCCTGAAGAACTACGCCACCGCCTACGCGGCCGGCATCGACTTCACCCGCGACCGCTCGCTGTACATCCGCGAGCAGCCGCCGGATTCGCGCTTCGACGTGCCGGGCAGTGGCCTGTACCTGCAGGTAGTGATGCCGCACGGCAAGGGCAATTCGATGTCCGCCGAAGGCCCGATGCTGCCCACCGTCGGCGGCGGCCTGCTGGCACCGCGCCAGGAAGTGTTCGAAGGTCCGCTGCCGATGATCCAGATCGATGGCAGCCAGGGCTCGGTGTATCGCTATGGCCTGGGCCTGGTGTGGGATGCCGACGCCGATCCCGCCACCGAATTCCCGTACACCATCTATGTGATGGAAGACTCGCGCGCGCTGGGTGCGCAGCTGCGGGTGTTCCGCAGCCGGGTCTGGTTCTACCTGGGTGGCATCGGCCTGATCCTGCTGCTGCTGCAGACCGTCATCCTGCAGTGGAGCCTGCGGCCGCTGCGTCGCGTGATCACCGAGCTGACCAAGGTGCAGCGCGGCGAAACCGAGCGCATGAGCGAGCGCCACCCGCGCGAGCTGGAGCCGCTGACCGACAGCATCAACGCCTTCATTGAAAGCGAGCGCGAGAACCTCGAGCGCCAGCGCAATACCCTGGCCGACCTGGCGCACAGCCTGAAGACGCCCATCGCCGTGCTGCGCACGCAGATGGACAGCGGTGCCGGCGATGGCGCCCTGCGCGAGGAGCTGGACGTGCAGCTGCAGCGCATGAACAACCTGGTCTCCTACCAGCTGGCACGTGCTGCGTCGTCGGGCCACAAGCTGTTCTCCGCGCCGCTGCCGATCGAATCCAACGCCGAGGAGATCGTGCGCGGCCTGGAAAAGGTCTATGCCTCCAAGGGCGTGCTGTGCGAATTCGACATCGACCCGGCCGCGCGCTTCCACGGCGAACCGGGCGACCTGCAGGAACTGCTCGGCAACCTGCTGGAAAACGCCTTCAAGTGGGCCAACCGCCGCGTGTTGCTGACCGCGCAGCCGCTGCCGGCACCGAACGCGCGTCGTGCCGGCCTGCTGCTGGCGGTGGACGACGATGGCCCGGGCATTGCCCCGGACGACATCGGCAAGGTGCTGCAGCGTGGCGTGCGTGGCGACGAGCGCGTGCAGGGCCACGGCATCGGCCTGTCGATCGTGCAGGACCTGATCAAGGACTACCGCGGCGAACTGACCGTCGGCCGTTCCAGCGAACTGGGCGGGGCCCGCTTCGAAGTGCGTTTGCCGCCGGGGCCGTAGCCTTGTGTAGAGTCGAGCCATGCTCGACTGCTCCGTAAAAAGCAGCCGAGCATGGCTCGGCTCTACATCAGCTGCGGTAGTGAATCAGCCGACTATCGCCGGCGGCTCGCCATAGAACCGCCGCAGCTGCGCGGCCACTTCCGGCAACGCCTGCTGCAGCAGATCCGGCGCCGAGAAGTGATACTCGCTGGCCACCGCGAAGAACTCTTCCGGTGCTTCGGCCGCATACGGATCGATCAACGTTTCCTCGCCTGCGTCCACCTGTGCACAGAAGGCGTCGTAGGCGCGCTGGAAAATGCCCGCCCATTCGCGCTGCCATTCGCGCGGCAGTGGTGGCGTGCCGTCCATCGCACCATCCAGCGCATCCAGCTTGTGCACCATCTCGTGCACCGCCACGCAGTAGCCCTCGTGCGGCGTCGCCAGGTCGGCCTGCACATCGGCCCAGGACAGGATCAACGGACCGCTGTCCCACGACTCGCCAATCAGTTCGTCATCCCATTCGTGCAGTACGCCGGCTGCATCCATGTGGCTGCGGTGCACGCGGAACGCATCGGGGTAGACGATCAGCTGCGACCAGCCTTCCAGGCCCACTTCGCCGAACTCCAGCAGCGGCAGGCAGCACAGCGCCGCCAGCAGCACGCCATCGCCGGCCTGCAGCTGCAGCTCGCCGATCGGCGTGATGGTCTTCTCGTGCAGGAAGCGCGTGGCCAGCACGCGCAGGCGTGCGCGGCGTTCGTCGTCCAGACCGCGCAGCCAGGCCGCGCGGCGGCAGGCGTCTTCCCAAAGTGCATCGTCAATCGGCCGCGGCGCAGGCCGCAGCCACCGCAGCAACGACTTGATCAGCGGAACATTCCCGGCAGGTAGCTGTGCCACTTCGGCGCGCGGATGCGCTGCAGCACGTCGTCGTCGCTGCCGCCGCCGCCGGTGCTGGTGGCACTGCTGGCGGCCGGGCGAACCGCAGCCGGCTTGGTGGTGGCCGCCGAGGCGGTCGCGGTCGGTGCGCGCTGTGAGGCGGCATCACCGTTGGACGACACGCAGGCGCCGCGGCTGTCGTCCAGCGCTGCTGTCGCAGAGGCCGCGAAGGGCATCATCAGCAGGATCAGGCAATGGGCATAACGGCGCATTGACGACATCCACGTTAAGGGAAGGTGAGTTCCCGATTCTAGCCCGAACTCGCCGCCCCGTTGGAAGCCCTTGCGGAACCCAGCGTGGCGGGCGTCGCTGGCGGCTTTCCCGCATAATTCCTTTCTGACTTCGTGGAAGCTGCCGTGGACGATCGCCAATTGCTGGCCAAACTCGCTGCCGGTCGCCTGTCCGGCGACGCCCTGGCCCGTGAGCTGGGTCAGACCCGGGCGGCCATTTGGAAGCGTATTCAAGGACTTAGGGCCGCCGGTGTGGACATCGAGGGCCGCGCTGGCGAGGGCTACGGCCTGACCCGCCCGGTTGATCTGCTGGACCCGGACGCGATCCGCGCCGGCCTGCCTGCCGACGTCCAGGCCCTGCTGCACGACCTGCAGGTGGCTTGGACGGTGGACTCGACCAACGCCGAATTGCTGCGTTGCAGCGCGCCCCAGCGCGGGGTCAGCGTCCTGCTGGCCGAGCGCCAGACCGGCGGGCGCGGCCGTCGCGGCCGTACGTGGGCGTCGCCGCTGGCCGCGCATATCTACCTGTCGGTGCTGCGGCTGTTCTCCGGTGGCCTCGGCCGCTTGGCCGGGCTGAGCCTGGTGGCCGGCATCGCCGTGGCCGAAGCGCTGCACGACCTGGGCTATACCCAGGCGCAGCTGAAGTGGCCGAATGACCTGATTGTCGATGGCAAGCGCAAGCTGGTCGGCCTGCTCGCAGAAGGCGGTGGGGAATACGCCGGCCCGGCGCGCGCGGTGATCGGCATCGGCATCAACACGCACATGCCGCCGTCTTTCGCCGAACAGATCACCCAGCCGTGGGTGGACCTGGACACGCTGGCGGGCAAACCGGTGGACCGCAACGTGGTGGTCGCCGCCGTGCTGACGCGCCTGCTGCCGGCGCTGGAAGAATTCGATCGCGAAGGCCTGGCGCCGTTCCTGCCGCGCTATGCCGCGTTCGACATGCTGGCCGGTCGCGAAGTACGGGTGGAACTGGAAGGGCAGTGGCAGCATGGCACCGCGCTCGGCCTGGCCGATGACGGCGCCTTGCGCGTGCGCATCGATGGCCAGGAACGCCTGCTGCACGCCGGCGAAGTCAGCGTGAGGGCGGCATGAGCGATTGGTTGTTCGACCTCGGCAACTCGCGCTTCAAGTTCGCGCCGTTGCAGGGTGATCGTGCCGGTGACGTGCAGGCGTGGGCGCATGGCGCCGAAGGCATGGCCGGGCAGCCGCCGCACAGCCTGCCCAGCGGCACCACCGCGTTCGTGGCCAGCGTGGCGGCACCGTCGCTGACCAGCGCCATGCTGGACCAGCTGCAGCGCCGCTTCGAAAACGTGCACGTGGTGCGTACCAGCGCCGAATGCGCCGGCGTCCGCATCGCCTATGCCAAGCCGGAAAAGTTCGGCGTCGACCGCTTCCTGGCGCTGCTGGCCGCTGCCAAGGCGCAGCGCCCGGTGCTGGTGGTGGGCGTGGGCACCGCACTGACGATTGACCTGCTCGACGCCGACGGCCAGCACCACGGTGGCCGCATTTCCGCATCGCCGACCACCATGCGCGAAGCGTTGCACGCCCGTGCCGTGCAGCTGCCGGCCACGGGTGGTGACTACAGTGAGTTCGCCAACGACACCGCCGACGCGCTGGCCTCCGGCTGCGATGGTGCGGCCGTGGCGCTGATCGAACGCAGCGCGCAGCAGGCGCATGCGCTGCTCGGCGTGGCACCGTCGCTGCTGGTGCACGGTGGCGGCGCACCGGCGCTGATGCCGTTGCTGCCCGGCGCCGATTACCACCCCTCGCTGGTGCTGGATGGCCTCGCCCGCTGGGCGGTGCACCAGCCCGCAGGCTAGTATCCGCGCATGCTGACCCGTGCCCTGATCGTCGTGCTGGCCATCCTCAACCTTGGCGTCGCCTGCTGGTGGCTGCTGCGCGATGCACCACAGAAGCCTGCGCCGCCACCGCAACCCGCTGGCGTGGCCGAGCTGCGCTGGGTGCCCGGTGGCGTGGATGCCAATGCGGCCGCCGAAGCCACGGCCGCCGCGCCGACCGCGCCGTTGGTGGAGCGCGAGCTGGCGGAGAAGACAGCCGTGGCTGCAACGCCGGCGCCGGCTGTGCCGGCCAAGCCGGAAATTCCCAAGCCGCAGGTAGCTGAGGCTACGCCGGTTGCGGCCGCTGCCAAGCCGGTAGCACCGTCTGCATCCGTTCCGGCACCGGAGAAGCCCGCAACCCCGCCCGCGGCCGCCGAGCCGCCGCGCTGCGTCGCGCTGGGCCCGTTCGCAGACCGTGCCGCCGCGACCAGCGCGCAGGGCAAGGCCGGCGCTGTGCTCAGCCAGGTGCGCCTGCGCGAACAGCCCGCTGCCAGCGGCAGCGCCCGCTACCGGGTGATGCTGCCGGCCGCCGCCAACCGTGACGAAGCGCAGGCCACCGTGAAGCGCATCGTCGCCGCCGGCCTGAGCGACTACTACATCATCAGCCAGGGCGAGGAGGCCAACGCCGTGGCGCTGGGCCAGTACCGCAACCGCGAAGGCGCCGAGCGGCGCATGGCGGCGGTGCAGGCCGCCGGCTTCCAGCCGCGCCTGATCGCCAGCGGCGACGCCGGCCAGTGGTGGCTGGAAGGGCAGCTGGCGGCAGGTACGCAGCCGGCCCAGGCCCAGCAGCGCAGCGGGGCGGCGCAGAGCCGGTCGCTGGAATGCGCGCGGTTGCGCTAGAATCCCCTCACCGCGGCACTGCCGCCGGTGCACCACCCATGCCGCTTTAGCTCAGTTGGTAGAGCAACTGTCTTGTAAACAGTAGGTCATCCGTTCGATTCGGATAAGCGGCACCACTTGGGATTTGCTGAAACGCCATTGAAAATGGATGTTTCAACGAAGAAGGCTAGCGCGGTGTGCTGCTCGTCTGGCTTAGCCCGCATTGAAGCACGATTGCCACGCCCACGAGGACTTCGCCGACCATGAATGGGACTAGAAATTCCATCTGACATGGATTCGCCTATGACCGGCCCAATACTTCCGCATGAGGAAGGATGACGCTCAGGCGCTGCTATTAAATGACTGGCGTCGGCTGCCGCCCAGGGCCGAAATCCTACAGTGCGCGTGTTTCACGCGGCGCGGTATCGGATCTGAGATAAGCCGGATGGCATGCGGCCACAGCTGGGCGCTTCTGAACCATGCAAGGGTTCGACTTCATCGAAATTCCAAGCGAAGTCAATAGCCATCAATGGCCCTGAGTATGGCTGATACTCGTACTGAATTGATGGGAGACCGTTCGGCAAGCGTTTCAAGCGCACTGCGGATTCGGCGTTGCGCAACGGCCACGTGTTCACCACCCTGAAATTGCATGCTCGTAGTGATAAAGGTTCTAGACGTTCGACCCGGATTACGTTCAAACCAATGAACTACCTCCTCAAGGTCCGAGCGGGAGATCGTATGGAGCGCTCGGTCAAGCGAGCCTTGGCCTCGGGCTACGGTATCCAAGGCTTCGTCCAAGTCGGGCTCGGTAGTTTCCTCTCGCTCCGCTAGGTCCAATGCACTAATGAACCCTGCGTCGGTAAGCGGGCCGAAGATCTGAGCCTCATGCAGAGAGAGCTCCCGCCGCCGCGCGCCCCGACGCGGGGCGATCCAGTTTGCGATGAAGGCATCGGCAAGCTGATCCTGCCCCAGCTGCCTCATCAGCGCAATCGAAGAATTCGCGTTCATTGCGTGCATGGTCGGAGCTGCTGCTGGGAACGCCTCGGCGAACTTGGCAATGACATCTTCTGAATTGTCGTCGAACGAGTTGTGATAGGACTCCCATGCCAAAGTGAAAGCTTGGTCTGCACTGTTTGCTTGATGCGCAGATTCCATTCGAGCGACTTGGGCAGTGAACGCTGCAACGTCAGGATAGCCGTCCCGGACGTAGGCCGTCACCGCAAGATCAAGCTCGTCCGGGTAGAAGTCAACCTTGCTCAGAATGGCCTCCCATCGTTTCTCTTCCTCAGTGTGCTCACCATCGCTCATCGCGAACGCGAATCGATTGTGAGCAAGTGCTCGATCCATGGGCGGAGCTCCCTCTCCCGAGGCGTTGTGGCAGTACACGTACAGAGCCAGCGTTGCGCCGATCTGGAACTGAGTCGGGCCCGATGCAGCTGGAAATAGTTCGGTGAGGGGTGCAATTGCGTCCTTTACACGGGTCATGATGCGCATGTTACTTACGTCCAGTTGCATCAGAACGTGGCGCGCGCCTCTGTACCATTCATTCTGAACGTCGGTTCCTAGAATTATGTCGATGCACATTTCACTTGATGGGCGATATGTCACTTCTGCATTGAAAACCTTCTCTCGGTATTTGTTCCAATCATCGATGCCGTCCATAGTGGTGTCATTCAAGATCAGCACGACAGCGCATTGCCGCTCTTCGCATAGGAAGGTTACTAAACCCAAAACTTCTTCCAGATTGAGATCTTTCCCCCTTCTTTCGAGGTCATCCAGGCAGATGAGTCGCTCTCTCACTTGAGAGAAAGCAATCGTTCTGTAGAGCGCGTTTAGGTTGTTTAGCCAAGGGTTCTCGATCTGCGTCGCGGATTCAACAATGGCTCGCCCGGACACTTTTGATTTTATCCGTTCCCACCAAGTCGGCTCGGCCAGCGGAGGGCCTGCGTCGATCTCCCGCTGAAAGATCGCCAGCTTCAAATCTTCGAGACTGTTGACTCCGAAGAGAGACACATAGCTGTACTTGGCACGCGGTTGGTGTGGCGTGGACTCGACTAGGTTGCGCCACAAATGGGTCTTACCTCGCCCCCAGCCTCCAATCAGAGCTACTGCTCGCGGTTGTGGCGAGGAAATCAAGCGAACGAGCGTGGACTCTGCGGTCATTACGAGGCTCCTTCCGATGAGCATATCAGTTGCCCTGCGTAGGCAGCGCAAACGTCATTCAGGTTAGGTGTGAATCTCCGCGCGCACAAGCCGGCGTATCTACTCGTCTTGCGGTCAGACCCATGGGTTGCCTTTTCTGAAACCCCTGCAGGATTCCCACCCCTGTATGACGTTATCCGTGGCTCCTAAGCTCCCGCTTGCCCTATGGCGATGGTTCTATAAACGCGCCAGCAGATCCTCGATGACTACAGCCACAAAACGCGGTGCAGCTCGCCGAAAACGTAGATCGCAGAATTGCTCACTTCGGAGATGACTTGGCTGATCCAGATGGGGAAAGCCAAAAGCACTGCCCCGTATAACGTTAGCCAACACGAGAAATACACGTATCTAGACGTTGAGGCAGCCGCCAAGGGGATCAGCACCTCCCGCTGATGCCGCAGTACCGCGAGGATCGCATCATGTCGTCTATCGGAGAACGCAAATCTCTTTTCAGTAGTCGAGTGGAGAATGTTGACTCTGCTCTTTAGCTGGTCGAGTCGAGCGCTAAGTGAATCCAGGCTTGGCGGGGGCTGGCCCATGATTCCGGACTCGTCAACAAAAGTGGCACTAGGAGCAGGCTCTTGTGGTAAAAAATCCTTTGGTGACATGTGTTCTACTTTCCGCGCTCGTCTAGACGCTGTGTATGCCGCCACGAATGAGGCAGATAATCCAAGAAACGTGCAGCCCAGGCCGAATGCGGCTAGCAGCTGTGGTGGATAGAACCTTCCCAAGATGATGGTGATCGCCAGAATGGTGACGGTAACGCTGAGCCAAGCGAGTATATTCATTAGTGAGTTGGCGCTGTGCATGGTTGGGTCTTTGAGGTTTTCCATAGATTAGAGAAGATTGCTTTGTTCTCTCAAGCACGTAACCGAGTTTGCTCGTACCGATGGCCCGTATCGGTCGGCTCAGCGAAAGCCATCTGGGCGATCACCGCTATCTGGCCGATGGCGTTTCCGAACTGCGCATCGATGTGGGACCGGGTTACCGCGTGTACTACACCCAGCGCGGCAGGCAGTGGGTGATTCTGCTGGCTGGCGGCGACAAGGGTACGCAGCAACGCGACATCGAGAAGGCCAGGGAGATTGCGCGTGCCTTGTAGGCGTCGAACGGGCTGCAGGTGAAACGACTCACTACCGAAGTACTGGAGCTGTCCCATCATGGCCATCAAGAAGAAAATTGAACTCAAAGCATTTGACGTGGCCGAGCACCTTCGTACACCGGAGGAGATGGCGGCCTATCTCGATGCTTGCATCGAAGAAAGCGATGGCGATTCTGCGTTCATTGCCAAGGCGCTCGGCGACATCGCGCGCGCCCAGGGCATGAGCAAGGTCGCGCGTGCGGCAGGCCTGTCGCGTGAGAGTCTGCATCGCGCACTGTCGTGCGAGCGCAGCCCCGATTTCGCGACCATCCTCAAAGTGACCCGCGCCCTGGGTGTGCGCCTGCATGCCAGCGCAGCATAAGCACACGCGCCGATCTTGATGCGTCGGCGCGCCGCCTGTCGCAAAGACGGTGGAACGAACTTGAAAAAGCCGCCTTTCGGCGGTTTCTTCGTCCCAAGCCGGTGAGTCAGCTCAATGCATGACGTGGGCAGATCCTTCGATCAACGCCGCTGACACTGCCAACGCAGCCTCAGCTACGTACCTGCAACGCCACATACTCCGCCAGCCCCCGACAGGCCAGCATCAGCCCCTCGCGCGCGCCATCGCCGATATCGTCTTTCTCTTCCCCATCCACGCGCACGCGCTCGGCGGCGTGGTACAGCTCCAGCACCGACACCAGACCGGCGGCGGCGCGATCCCTGCGCGCGGCGTCCACCGCTTGGCCGGGCGTGCTGGCCGGCCCCTGCCACGGCTGTCCGTCGGCGGCATCGCCGGCCTGGATCTGCCGCAGGCACACGGGGAGGTTGATGGGCGTGGGTGCATCGTTCGCAGCGGCGAAGGCGGCTTCCAGGGGCTGCGCCAGTTCGAGCGGCAGATGCAGGGCGGCGTCGCCCAGCGTGGCGGTCAGATACGGGTAGAGGGTCTTGGACATGCGGGCATCCTCGTCAGGCACAGAGGCGCCGCCACGAGAGGGTGGCGGGCGATGCGTGGCTTCCAAGACCGGTGATCGATGAGCCGGCGGGCACAAGGCCCCCACGCACCGCCCGCCGTAGACCGGTGAACGGATTGCCAGCCGACGCCGTTCTTGGGAGGACGACGCCGGCTGGCAAGCGTATACAGCTTCAATCAAACGGGCTTGGAAGACCCGACCACCTTTGCAGGTGGCGATTCATCATGCGCACGCAGAATGCCCGCGTGCCAGTCGTTTTTTCCGATGGCATCGGGTGATCTGAAAGGAAAAATGAATTATCGCGATTGGCCTGTTTCGAGCATCGCAATGCCAGAAGCGACATATCGCGCAGCGCCGTCATCATCGGCCATCCGGGCCGCGCCACTGATGCCGCACGGCTTACAGTAGCGTGCGACGTAAAGCTGGCTTAACAGCCTCGGTAAAGCACCAAGGCAACGATACCAGACGTGAATCCCCACGCGCGCTACCCGGATCTTGATATTCCTCACGGACCGCCCGCAGCGCCCACCGCATACTGCCGCTACACGCCCACCTGGGCCCCTTCGGGATCCGCACATGCGTCGCCACGCCCTGTCGCTCACCGTCGCACTGGTATCCACCGCGTTCGTGGCCCCGGCCATGGCTGCGGTACCGTTCTTCAACGCCAGCTGCCCGGGCGGCATCGATGTTCACGCCGACGATGGCGGGCCGGTCTACGTGCAGGGCCGCGAGGCCACGCTGAAGCGCTACAACGACCGCTATTTCGAAGCACGCGATGCCAACAGTGGTATCACGTTGTCGATCAGCCGCAGCGATGACGGCACGCCGCAGATCAGCTACACCGGCCGTGGCGGCGCCAATGGCATCTGCCAGGTCAGTAGCAGTGGTGCGCCTGCGCCCGCCGCAAACAGCGCCCGCCCTCGCGACGCTGCCGCCGGGGATGCCGCGCTACCCCGCGAAGTCACCTGCGAATCCACCGGCCAGCAGCAGGTGTCGTGCGATCTGAATACCCGCGGCAACGTGGAAATCGTGCGCCAGCTCAGCCGTACCCGCTGCGAGGAAGGCAAGAACTGGGGGCTGGCGCGGCATTCGGTGTGGGTCAACGGCGGCTGCCGCGCGGTGTTCCGCAATGTGTCCTCGGTGGCCACCCCGGCGCCGGCAGGCGATACCGCGCTGGGTTCCTGCAACATGCGCAAGGGCGCGCAGGGCACGCTGGTGACCCAGATGCCGGTGGGTAGCGACTACCAGGAACTGATCATCGATTACCCCGATGGCCGCTTCCTGTGCATGATGCGCAACAACGGCCAGGTGCAGAGCATGACGCCGGTTCGTCGCCGCGGCGGTTGAGTTCGCGGGTAGGGACGCGGCGTCAGGCGCCTGTCTTCCGCAGCAACACCCACGCCAGCATCAGAGCGAACATGCCGACGACGGTCAGGCCGAACCACAGCGCGGCCACCTTCACGTTGCCGATCAATGCCTCCAGCATGCGGTGCAGTTCGCTTTTCAGGATCGGGTATTCAGCGTGTGCCTTGCGCAGGCGCTGCCACCCCAACCCGAGGAACAGCAGAAACGAGACTGGCGTCAGCAGCAGCATCGCCTGCATCAGCCAGTCGTTCGGCGACGCATCGATCGAGTTGCTCAAAAAAACCGCAAAAACGGCGATCGGCAGCGCTACGGTGAAAAGGCGTGGCCAGGCGGTATTGATGAAGGGCGACATCGCAATCTTCCATGAAGGGCGGTTGGGTCCGCGCGGCACCATGCCATGCCAATGCCCTGCTGCACCGCCGCGAGTGGTGTCACACAGCTCTGGCTAGACTGTGCTTCTTTTTCCCGCGCAGGAGGCACCCATGGCCCATCCCATCTCCGTATCCCTGATTGGCGTTCCCACCGACGTGGGTGCGGGCCATCGTGGTGCCCGGCTGGGGCCGGAAGCGCTGCGCGTGGCTGGGCTGCCGGAGGCGCTGGAAGCGCGCGGCGTGGACGTGCGCGACCTGGGCAACCTGGATGGTCCGCGCAACCCGTGGACCGCGCCGGTGGAAGGCTACCGCCACCTGGATGAAGTGGTGGCGTGGAACCATGCACTGATGGAAGCCAGCTATGCCGAACTGCAGGCCGGCCGCATGCCGATCATGCTCGGTGGCGACCACTGCCTGGGCATCGGTTCGATCACTGCGGTGGCGCGCTGGTGCCGCGAGCAGGGCAAGACCCTGCGCGTGCTGTGGCTGGATGCGCATTCCGATTTCAACACCAGCGATGTCACCCCGTCCGGCAACATCCACGGCATGCCGGTGGCCTGTCTGTGCGGCCTCGGCCCGGACGCGTTGACCCAGCTGGGTGGCAGCGCACCGGCGATCACCCCGTCGCAGATGCACCAGATCGGCATCCGCTCGGTGGATCCGGAAGAGAAGCGTCTGATCAAGACTCACAAGGTGGATGTCTATGACATGCGCTACATCGACGAGAACGGCATGAAGCGCGCGGTGGAAGCGGCGCTGGCCGGCATCGACGAGAACACCCACCTGCATGTCAGCTTCGATGTCGACTTCCTGGACCCGAGCATCGCACCGGGCGTGGGCACCACCGTGCCGGGCGGGGTGAACTACCGCGAGGCGCAGCTGGTGATGGAGATGATTGCCGACACCGGGCGCATGGGGTCGCTGGACATCGTCGAGCTCAACCCCTTGCTGGACAAGCAGAATGCCACCGCCGAACTGGCCGTGGACCTGGTCGAAAGCCTGTTCGGCAAGTCCACCCTGATGC
Source organism: Stenotrophomonas sp. SBJS02 (assembly GCF_020428325.2). NCBI lineage: Bacteria > Pseudomonadati > Pseudomonadota > Gammaproteobacteria > Lysobacterales > Lysobacteraceae > Stenotrophomonas > Stenotrophomonas sp. SBJS02. Next base: position 303,620 of record NZ_CP109812.1, read on the forward strand.
GCGATTGACGGCTCCGCCTGAACGGATCTGTGATCCGTTCACACCCGCTCCACGCCCCTGCCGCCAGATTGCACTTCACGCGGCGGCAGTGGGCATCGGTGCCCTCCCGCCGAGCGAAAGAATCCCATCCGCGAATGAAGCGGTGTAGCGGTGAACCCAAGGAGAAGCCCATGAAGCGCGTAGTTGCCCTGATGCTGTTGTCGATGTTCTCGGTGGCCCTGCTGGCCGGTTGCAACACCATTGCCGGTGCCGGCAAGGACGTGCAGAAGGCGGGCGAGAAGGTCGAGGACACCGCGAAGGGCCGTTGAGCCCTGCACGGAACGGAAAGAGAAAAAGGCCGGGGATTTCCCCGGCCTTTTTTTGCGCGCGTTTCACCGCATGACTGTCTAAGCGGAGTGAACCATTCAAGCAGGTGAGCGTCTATTTCATGGCCGGTTGACCGTTAGTCAACAGCCGTTGCGCGAAGCTGGAGCCACGGTAAGAACGCCGTTGCAACCAAGGACTCCCAGCAATGAACAAAGACATCATTTCCGGCAAGTGGTCGCAGCTGAAGGGCAAGGCCCAGGCCAAGTGGGGCGATCTGACCAACGACGACTTCGATGTGGCCGAAGGCAATGCCGAGTATCTGGCCGGTCGCCTGCAGGAACGTTATGGCTGGGCCAAGGACCGCGCTGAGAAGGAAGTCCGTGAGTTCCAGGATGCGGTGAGCAAGGACTACCCGGACTACAAGTAAGCGCTACGGTTTCCCCCACAGCACAACGCCCGCACCGAGAGGTTGCGGGCGTTGCGCTGTCTGGGCAGGCGATCAGCGCGCCGGCGGGTCCGGCACGTAGCGGTTCGGGAACGCCTGCGGTTCGCGCGGCAGGCGTGAGGGCGAATCCATCAGGATGCCGCGCGCGCGCAGGTTGCGGGCGCTGTCGTAGCGCAGCTGCAGGACCTGCGCCGGGCTGCGGCTGGCGCGTTCGAAGTCGGTATCGCGTACCGAAGACTGCTCGCGTGCGCCGTGGCCGGTGCCCAGCGCTGGCGTCTGCGACTTGCTGGCGTAGCCCTCGATGCGGCTGTTGCTGGCGCTGGCATCGGCCGCCGCTTCGGCCTGTGCGGCCGGTGCCGGCAGCGGCAGGCTACGGCGCAGGATCGGCTCCGGGCGCCAGCGCCGCGCTTCCTCGAACACCGCAACACCGACCACGCCGATGTTGTCCGGGCGGCCGGTGCGGCTGGCGTAGCTGCCACTGGGGCTGCTGAACACGAACTGCGCCACTTCATCCTGGCTCTTTCGCCAGCCGGTGATGTCGGCGCGCTGGCCGGGGTTGAGCACGTAGCCGGTCTGCGAGGGATCGGCATCCTCGCCGGAGATGGCGTTGACGCCGTCCACCGACAGCACCACCAGCACCCGGCGCGGGCTGTCGTTGTACAGGCGTACGGCGTAGCGGTGGCCGCGTTCCCCGGCCACCCAGCGCTGGCCCTCGGCGGGGTAGCTGCGCAGTTCGCTACCGCGGTCGCGGTCGACCAAGGCCATGCGCACGGGGCCGCCCTCGTACGCCGGCGGCGGCATCGGGGCGGGGCGGAAGCCGGCCAAGGGCAGGATCAGCAGCAGGGGCAGCAGGCGTTTCATCGGGCGTCTCCAGCGGGGTTGCGTGAATGAACGCGCCGCAGGCCCTGACGGGGTTGATGGCGTGCAAGGTAAACTGGCCCCGTTCATCGAAGGTTACCCCACGCAGTCATGACGACCCGAGTCCTTACCGGCATCACCCCCTCCGGCACGCCCCACCTGGGCAACTACGTTGGCGCCATCCGTCCGGCCATTGCCGCCAGCCGCGCGCCGGGGATCGAGAGCTTCTTCTTCCTGGCCGACCTGCACAGCCTGATCAAGTCGCAGGACCCGCAGCGCACCCAGCGCGCGACCCTGGAGATCGCGGCCAGCTGGCTGGCCTGCGGCCTGGACCCGGAACACGTGTGGTTCTACCGGCAGAGCGACATCCGCGAGACCACCGAGCTGATGTGGTTCCTGACCGCCATCGCCAGCAAGGGCATCCTCAACCGCGCGCACGCCTACAAGGCGGCGGTGGACAAGAACCGCGAGGAAGGCGTGGACGAGGACGCAGGCGTCAGCGCCGGCCTGTTCATGTACCCGGTGCTGATGGCTGCCGATATCCTGATCTTCAAGGCCAACCAGGTACCGGTGGGTCGTGACCAGATCCAGCACATCGAGATGGCGCGCGATTTCGCCCAGCGCTTCAACCACGTGTACGGCAAGGAGTACTTCCCGCTGCCGGACGTGGTGATCGACGAGCAGGTGGCGACGCTGGCGGGCCTGGATGGCCGCAAGATGAGCAAGAGCTACCACAACACCATTCCGCTGTTCGTGCCGCGCGAGGAGCTGAAGAAGCTGGTGTTCTCGATCCTGACCGACTCGCGCGCACCCGGCGAGCCGAAGGATACCGAGGGCTCGGCGCTGTTCCAGATGTACCAGGCCTTCGCCACCCCGGAACAGACCGCTGAATTCGCCAAGGCCTTCGCCGCCGGCATCAGCTGGGGCGATGCCAAGCAGCAGCTGTTCGAGCGCATCGACAGCGAGCTGTCGCCGCTGCGCGAGCGCTACAACGCGTTGATGGCCGAGCCGGAGAAGATCGAAGCGCTGCTCAAGCGCCGTGGCCAGCAGCTGCGCGAGCAGCTGGCGGCACCGCTGCTGGAAGAGCTGCGCCACGCCGTGGGCCTGCGTGACCTGTCCACCGCCGGCGACATCGCCAGCGAGGACGCCGGCGTTGCCCGCGTGGCACCGCCGCTGTTCAAGCAGTACCGCGAGAAGGACGGCCGCTTCTACTTCAAGCTGACCGCCGGTGACGGCACGCTGCTGATCCAGAGCGAAGGCTTCGATTCGCCGCGAGATGCGGGCCAGTTGATCGCGGTGATCAAGCAGGCCGAGCAGGGCGATCAGCTGCAGAGCGAGCTGTTCAAGCTGGAGGCCGAGGTGGACGCCGTGCTGGCGGCCTTGGCCGCGCTGCGCGAAGGGACCTGATCGCAGGGTCTGCCTGCCCTTTGTAGAGTCGAGCCATGCTCGACTTTGCTACGCCTCTGTAGAGCCGAGCCCATGCTCGGCTGCTTTGCTACCCAGCCGAGCATAGGCTCGGCTCTACAGGGAAGCACCCCGCCGGCACGACCGCGGCACAGCGCCCATGGCATGATGTCCGCGCGCCTCCGGCGCGATGACATGGAGTCTGCAATGGCCTGGTTGTCGCTGCTGCTGTTCCTGCCCTGGTTCCTGCTGCTGGGCAGCCTGTACTGGCTGTTCCCGCGCCAGCCGCGCACCGCGCGGCGGCGCCTGTTCGATACCACCACCCTGGTGCTGGCCTTCGCCCTGAGCATCGTGTCGATGCTGTGGGGGTACCGCATCGGCGTGGTGCAGCCCGGCGCCGGCCCGATCTGGCCACAGGTGCTGGCGGTGCTGTACGCCTACGGCGCGTTCCTGGCGGTGCTGGTGCTGGCGTTGCTGCTGCGGCCGCGGTTCGCATTGCGCTGAACCTGGCCCTTGCGCACCCGATGGACCTGCGGTTGGTTGGCCTGCGCTTGCCTTGGTAGAGTCGACTGTTAGTCGACTGCTCTCTGGAAGCCCGCGCTGCGCGCGACAGTCGACTAACAGTCGACTCTACCCGGCCAGCGGCCGGCACTACCCGACCAAAGCCGCATCGAACCCGGGCCACCTGCGCGCCTACCATGGGGGTCTGTTCCCGATCCTGCCAGGTGCGTGCCGATGACCGCCGACCCCAGCATCCACACCATCGATACCGGCTTCCAGCGTGCGGACTTCGACGCGGCCTATCTGATCGTTGAAAACGGCCGCGCGGCCTTCGTGGACTGCGGCACAGGCCTGTCAGTGCCGGCCATGCTGCAGGCGCTGGCGGACGCCGGCCTGGGTGTGGAGGCGGTGGACTGGCTGCTGCTGACCCACGTGCACCTGGACCACGCCGGCGGCGCCGGCCTGCTGATGCAGCAGCTGCCGAACGCAAAGGCGGTGCTGCACCCGCGCGGCGCGCCGCACATGATCGATCCGACCCGGCTGATTGCCGGTGCCACCGCCGTTTATGGTGCCGAGGAGATCGCGCGCAGCTATGGTCGCATCGAGGCGATTCCGGAGCAGCGTGTGGTGGTGGCCGAAGACGGCCACCGCATCGATCTGGCCGGCCGCGAGCTGGTCCTGCTGCACACGCCGGGCCACGCGCTGCACCACTACTGCGTGTGGGATGCGCGCAGCCGCAGCTGGTTCACCGGCGATACCTTCGGCATCTCCTACCGCGAGCTGGACAGCGCGCAGGGGGCCTTCATCTTCCCGACCTCGTCGCCGGTGCAGTTCGACCCGGAAGCGATGAAGGCCTCGATCCAGCGCATGCTGGGCTACGGTCCGCAGGCGATGTACCTGACCCACTATGGGCGCGTGCAGCACGTGCAGAAGCTGGCCGACGACCTGTTCGAGCAGATCGATGCAATGGCTGCCATCGGCCGCCAGTGCGATGGCCGGCCGGACCGCCACCGCTGCCTGTTGGCCGCACTGCAGGCGCTGTACCTGGAACGTGCACAGCTGCATGGCTGCGCGCTGGACGATGCGGCGGTGACGGCTGTTCTGGCGATGGACATCGAACTCAACGCGCAGGGCCTGGCGTGCTGGCTGGACCGCATCAGCAGGTAGATCCACGCCATGCGTGGAGGACGTGGGCCCAGGCTGCGCCGTGATGTCACGACCACGTTACACTCTGGTGACTTCCAAGCTAGCCGTGGTACTGCCGTGAATCCGATGCGCGTGTTGCTGCTGTCGTCCTGCCTGTTTGTCGGGGGCCTGGCCCATGCGGCCAATGACCTGCCCGGCGGCGGCATCGATCCGCAGGCACTGTCGCGCCACGTGCGTGTGCTGGCGTCGGATGAATTCGAGGGCCGCGCGCCGGCGACCGAAGGCGAAGAACGCACGGTGCAGTACCTGATCGAGCAGTTCCGCAGCTATGGCCTGCAGCCGGGTGGCGTGGACGGCAGCTGGGTGCAGCCGGTGCCGCTGGTGCGCGCGCAGCTGGACGGACCGGCCAAGGCCAGCCTGTCGCTGAAGCGTGGCAAGCGTGCGCTGGCCAACGGCGTGGACGTGACCCTGCAGAGCCTGCAGCCGCGCAAGCGCGTGCAGATCAAGGATGCCCCGCTGGTGTTCGTCGGCTACGGCATCGACGCGCCGGAACGCCAGTGGAACGACTACAAGGACGTGGACCTGCACGGCAAGATCGCTGTCGTGCTGATCAATGACGCCGATTTCGAAGCCGATGCGCCGGGCGCGTTCGACGGCAAGGCGGTGACCTACTACGGCCGCTGGACTTACAAGTTCGAGGAAGCCGCACGCCGTGGCGCCGAGGGCGTGCTGATCGTCCACGAGACCGCGCCGGCCGCGTATGGCTGGGCCACGGTGAAGAGCTCGGGTACCTCGCCGCTGTTCGACATCGAACGCGGCCAGGCCGAGGCGATGGCGCAGCACACGCCGCTGCGCGGCTGGATGCAGCGCGAGCTGGCCGAGGCGATCTTCGCCGACGCCGGCCTCGACTTCGATGCCGAGAAGCGCAAGGCGATGCGTGCAGACTTCCGCCCGGTGGCACTGGACAACGCGAAGCTGAGCGTGGATTTCGCGCTCAAGCGCGAGCAGGTGGTGACCCGCAACGTGGTGGCCAAGCTGCCCGGTGGTGAACACGCCGACGAGGCCGTGATCTTCTCCGCGCACTGGGATGCCTTCGGTATCGGCCAGGCCGACGCCAAGGGCGACCGCATCCGCCGTGGTGCGATCGACAACGCCACCGGCGTGGCCACGGTGCTGGAACTGGGCCGCGTGTTCGCCGCCGGCCCGCAGCCGCAGCGCACGCTGTACTTCGTGGCACTGACCGCCGAAGAGAAGGGCCTGCTGGGCGCCAGCTACTACGCCGCGCATCCGCTGGCGCCGCTGGACAAGACCGCTGCAGTGCTGAACATCGAAATGTTCAGCCCGGATGGCCCGACCCGCGACATCGCTTCGTGGGGCAAGGGCCGGGTGTCGCTGGAAGGCGATCTGGAGCGCGTGGCCAAGGCCCGCGGCCGCAGCTACAGCCCGGACCCGAACCTGGAGGCCGGTTTCTTCTACCGCGCCGACCACTTCGCCTTCGCCCGCCTGGGCGTACCGGCGATCACCATCGGCCCAGGCCTGGACAAGCTGGACGGTGGAGTTGAAGCCGGCCGCGCGCTGCGCGAGAAGTACTTCGCCGACTGCTACCACCAGGCCTGCGATGCGTGGACCCCGAGCTGGGACCCGAGCGGCCACGCGGCCGACACCCTGCTGGTCTACGACCTGGGCGCCGAGCTGGCCAACAGCCGCCGCTGGCCGACGTGGGAGAAGGAATCGGAGTTCCGCGGCGCGCGCGACAAGAGCGAAGCGGCCCGCCGCTGAGGATCGGGACCGGCGGGGTGTCATGTCATTCCGCCGGTAGAGTCGACTGCTAGTTGACTATCGCGCGCATCGTGGGTTTTCCGGTGGCGACAGAGAGAGCAGTCGACTAACAGTCGACTCTACCGATTGCCGATTGCCGATTGCCGATTGCCGGCCGGCACTACCTGCGCCGGCGCAACAGCTTCCACGCGCCCCAGCCACTGGCGACGAGCGCTGCCAGATAGCACGCCACCATCGTACGCAGGCCAACCGGTGATCCTGCATTGATGCCGCGATGCAGGCGCAGTTGCAGCGAGCTGTGGCCGCTGCCCAGGTCCACCGCCAGCTGCAGCGCCAGCGCGCCGCAGAACACCAGCAGGGCGACCCCGAAGCCGATGCGCGGCCACGCGGCCTGTGCGTTGGGACGACGCAGCAGCCAGGCCAGTGCCGTGGCTGCGGCCAGCGTCGCCGCCATCCACATCAGTGGCGTGGCGGGAGACGCAGCGGCCACCGGCAGTGCACCGGTGGCCGCGATCAGGGCAACGCGCCTACTTGCGGGTGCCGTCGAGCCAGTTCGGGCCCTTGTTGGTGAGGAAGAACACATAGACCACCAACGATACCGCGATCGTGGCGGTCACGTAGATGGCGAACCAGTCGACGTGGCCGGTCTTCAGCGCGCCCTGGTACAGCAGCGGGGCGGTGCCGCCGAACAGCGAGTTGGCCAGCGCATAGCCCAGGCCCACGCCCAGTGCACGCACGTGGGTGGGGAACAGCTCGGCCTTCACCACCGCGTTGATGGAGGTGTAGCCGGTGAGGATGACGAACGCCATGGCCAGGGTAAGGAAGGCCAGGGTGGCGTCATGCTGGTGCGGCAGCTGGGTGATCAGGTACCAGCTGTACAGCACGCCACCGACGCCGAAGAACACCAGCAGGGTCTTGCGGCCGATGATGTCCGACAGCCAGCCGCCGACCGGCTGCAGCACCATCAGGAAGGCCAGCACGCCCAGGTTGATCAGGGTGCCGGTCATCGGGTCGTTGCCGGCGAAGGCGCTCTGGATCATCTTCGGGCCGTTCACCGAGTAGGTGTAGAAGGCCACGGTGCCACCGGCGGTGATCAGGAAGCACAGCAGCAGCGGACGCCACTGGTGCACGAACAGTTCGTACATCGAACCGGACTTCTGTGCCTTGCCCTCGCGCGCGGCCTCGATGGACGACTCCGACAGCGACTCGTCCATGCCCCGGCGCAGCCAGAACACCACCACCGCGGCGATGCCGCCGATACCGAAGGCGATCCGCCAGCCCCATTCGGAGATTTCCGGCTTGCCCCAGAAGGTCAGCATCAGCAGCAGGGTCAGCTGGGCCAGCACATGGCCGCCGACCAGGGTGACGTAGTGGAAGGAGGAGAGGAAGCCGCGGCGGCCGGGAATGGCGGCCTCGGACATGTAGGTGGCGCTGGCACCGTACTCGCCACCGGTGGCGAAGCCCTGCAGCAGACGCGCGAACAGCAGGATCACTGCAGCCCAGATGCCGATGCTGGCGGCGGTGGGGGTGATGGCGATGAGGAACGAGCACAGCGCCATCAACGTGACCGAGACGGTCAGCGCCAGGCGGCGGCCGTGGCGGTCGGCGAAGCGGCCGAAGAACCAGGCGCCGATCGGGCGCATCAGGAACGTTGCGGCGAAGATCGCCCATACGTACATGGTGGAGTTCTTGTCGTCCGGCGAGAAGAACTGCGATTCGAAGTACACGGCGAACACCGAGTACACGTAGACGTCATACCACTCCACCAGGTTGCCGGCGGAGCCTTTGAGGGTGTTGGAGATCGACCGCCGCAGGGCGGCGCGGTCGTTCGCGGGTACGGCAGGTTGGGACGTGGTGCTCATCTGGGTGGGAATCCTCGATGCGGCGCGTCCGTGCGCAGGGAAAACGGCGCCCGGCCTTGGGGCGGCGCGGCCGGGCAGCCCTCTTGGTACTGCATCAGCCGTCAACACGGGGTAGCAGACCAGAGCAGGGTGCATGGATGGATGACAGCGTGCCACCGTATGGGGTCACGGACCATACTCAAAACGTCCTAGAATCCGCCTTCCCCCGGCTCCCTGGTGTGTCATGTCGGCTCCCCCTTCTTCGTCTGCGGCTGCCCCCCGGGGCGGCCTTGTCGCGCTGGCATTGCTGCTGGTCTACGTGGTCTGGGGCTCGACCTACCTGGGCATCGCCAAGGCCCTGCACGGCGGCGCACTGCCGCTGACGATGGTCTCCGGCAGCCGCTTCATCATTGCCGGCGGGGTGATGTTCGCGGCGCTGCGCCTGTTCTGGAAGCTGCCGAACCCGACCCTTCGGCAGTGGCGCAACCTGGTGGTGATGGGCGTGACCATGCTGGTGCTGGGCAACGGCATGGTGGTGCTGGCCGAGCGTGAGGTGTCCTCGGGCCTGGCCGCGACTGCGGTGGCTTCGGTACCGCTGTGGATGGCGCTGTTCTCAGCGCTGCGCGGCCAGCACGCCAGCCGTGGCGAGTGGCTGGGCATCGCCATCGGTTTTCTGGGCGTGGTCTGGCTCAATGCCGGCAGTAGTCTGACCGCATCGCCGACCGGGCTGGTGCTGCTGCTGATCGCGCCGGTCGGCTGGGCCTTCGGTTCGGTGTGGGCACGCGGCCTGGACCTGCCGGGCCCGTTCATGACCGCCGCCGGGCAGATGATCTGCGGTGGCGTGTTGCTGGTAGTCATCGGCCTGGCCGTGGGCGAACGCCCGACCACATTGCCCGACACCGGCGGCCTGCTGGCGATGGCCTACCTGTGCGTGTTCGGTTCCATCGTCGCGTTCACCGCCTACGTATGGCTGCTGCAGAACGTGCGCCCGGCGCTGGCCGGCAGCTATGCGTACGTCAATCCGGTGATCGCGGTGCTGCTGGGCGCACTGCTCAACGGTGAACGATTCGGCTGGCGCGACCTGCTGGCGATGGTGGTGATTCTTCTGGGTGTGGTGGTACTGACAATGGCAAGGACGCGAAAGAGATGAGCATGGATGAGAAAGAACAACGCCGGGGCCTGTTGATCACTGCCTCCACCTTCGTGCTGTGGGGGCTGGTGCCGGTGTACTGGCATCTGCTCAACGAAGTGCCCTCGTTCCAGATCATCGCCCATCGCATCATCTGGAGCGCCGTGCTGGTGCTGGCCTGGCTGCTGATCGCCTCCCGGCTGGGCTGGTGGAAGAAGATCGCCGCGCAGCCGCGCGCGCTGCCGATCCTGGCGGTATCGAGCCTGACCATCGCCTTCAACTGGGGCCTGTACATCTGGGCGATCAACGCAGGGCATGTGATCGAAACCAGCCTGGGCTACTTCATCAACCCGCTGGTGAACGTTCTGCTGGGCGTGCTGGTGCTGAAGGAGCGCCTGCGCCGCGTGCAGTGGCTGGCGGTAGCCATTGCAGCGGTGGGCGTGGCCTGGCTGACCCTCGATGCGGGCACGCCGCCGTGGATCGCGCTGGGCCTGGCGTGCTCGTTCGGCTTGTACGGCCTGCTGCGAAAGCTGGTGTCGGTTGATCCGGTGGCCGGGCTGGGCGTGGAAAGCCTGTATCTGTTCCTGCCCGCGCTGGGCTTCGCGCTGTGGTCGGAAAACGGCCATGGCGGTGGCTTCTTCGGTGGCTGGGGCTGGGCCAACGATCTGATGCTGATCTTCGGCGGGGTGATCACGGCGGTGCCGCTGATCGGCTTCGCCTACGGGGTCAAGCGCATCCCGCTGTCGCTGGTCGGCATCCTGCAGTACATCGCACCGAGCCTGCAGCTGCTGCTGGGCGTGTTCTTCTTCCATGAAGCGTTCGACACGGCCAAGGCGATCGGTTTTGCCGCGATCTGGGCCGGCCTGGTGCTGTTCGTCGGTGACAACATCCGCACGATGCGCGCTGCAAGGCGCTGACTGGGCCTGCGTCGGATGGGACGGGGTCAGAGCCCTTCGCAGGGCGAAGGGATCCGACCCCCGCTTCCTCAAAGAACGGCGCCCCGAGGGGCGCCGTTCTGCTTCCGTCCACCGCCAGGAGAGAGATGGCGGTGGCGGGAACGCGGTTGCAGCCTTAGAAGCGCTGCTGGTACTTCATGTACATGAAACGACCGATGTCGAAGCCACCGTAGTAGGTGAAGCTGCTGTTCGGCTGGCTGTACATGATCGGACCCTGGTGGTCGAACACGTTGTTCACGCCCAGCGACACAGTGCCGTCCCACGGCAGGCTGTAACGCACCTGCAGGTCGTGGAAGGTGTTGGAGCCCACCTTGCGGCTTGGCTGCGCATCGGTGTACGGCGAGACGAAGCCGGCCATGTTGCAGTCCGGGCCACCGCCCAGGTCATACGAGCAGGCTTCCTTCATGCCCGAGTAGTAGCGGGCGGTCCAGCCGATGCCCAGATCGCCGTACTGCCAATCCAGGTTGAAGGTCGAACGCACGCGGAAGTTGCCCTGCCAGCCGGTCTTCTGCTCCACCGGCGTGGTGGCGGCGCTGTCGTTGCGCTGCTCCAGGTAGTCGGTGTAGGTGGTGTTCCAGTTGATGGCGAACTTGCCATACGCGGTTTCCGGCAGGCGGTAACGCACACCGATGTCATAGCCGGCGGTTTCGCGATAGCCCGCGTTGACCAGCGAACGATCCAGCGCCGAGACCTGGCCACGCGTGGCCGCAGCGGTGGAACGGGTGAAGCGACCGCAGGCCGAATCCACACCCTGCACGTAGCACTGGTTGAGGATATCGGTGGCCGACTCGCCGACGATGGCGTTGTTGATGCGGATCTTCCACCAGTCCAGGCTGACGTCCAGGCCCTGCACGAATTCCGGGCTGTAGACCAGGCCGACGGTCCAGGTCTTGGCGGTTTCCGGCTTCAGTTCCGGGTTGGAACCCGAGTTGAAATCGGAGGTGGCCTGCTGGCCCGGGCGGTTGGCAAGGTTGCCGTCCGCACCGGTCTGCTGACGGAAGTTGGCGGGCACATTCAGCGCCTTGCAGCGTGCTGCCACGGTCGGGCTGCTGGCGGCGATGCCGAACTTCGTATCACATGGATCGGTGAACGAATCGCGGCTGGACACTGCGCCGCCGTACAGATCGTCCACGGTGGGTGCACGGAAGCCGGTACCGTAGGTCGCGCGCACCAGCAGGCTGTCGATCGGTTTCCACTTCAGGCCGAACTTGCTGTTGGTGGTCGAACCGAAGGTGTTGTAGTCGGTGTAACGACCGGCCAGGTCCAGCGACAGTTCACGCGCGAACGGCAGGTCGGCCAGCAGCGGCACCTGCATTTCAAGGTAGACCTCGTTGAGCGAGTAATCGCCACGGGTCGGCTGGCCGGTGGTGCCGGCGATCTGGCCCTTCTGCACCATCAGGTCCGGGGTATAGCTGGCTTCTTCGGTGCGGTGCTCGAAGCCCATCGCACCCATGATGTCACCGGCCGGCAGAGTGAACAGCGAGCCGGAGATGTTGGCGCTGGCCACCTTGGTGGTGCTCTTCATCTTGTCGACGAAGCGGGTGAACAGGTAGTCCTGTACGTCCTGGTTGCTCAGCGAGCCCGGGCCCGCATAGCCCATGGGGGCGGCCGGGTTCCACGGCACGCAGCCGGCGATCACTGCACCCGGGGTGCCGCAGCGTGCCACGGTGCCATCCATGAAGGACGGGCCGACCGCCAGGTCGACGTGCGGCTGGTACATGCTGCCGGTACCGATGCGTTCGCCTTCGTTGCGGTTGTACATGTAGCTGACGTTCCAGTCCCAGTAACGCGAACCGGTTTCGAAGCTGCCTTCCAGGCCGATGCTGGCGCGCTTGGTGTCCAGGTTGTTCTCGGTGCCGCGCGGCAGTTCTTCAGTGCGGTGCGAGAACAGGACGTCCTGGCCCCACTTGTTGAAGGTGCTGTCCTTGGACAGGGCGGCACGGGTGCCATTGCGGGCCTGTGCGGCCGATACCGAGTACGGGTAGCCGGCCAGGTGCTTGGTGGACTCGCGCTTGCTGTACAGCGCGTCGGCCACGATGCGCAGGTTGTCGGTGATCGAGAAACCACCGTTGGCGAACACCGAGGTGCGCTCCAGACCGCTCAGCAGGCTCATGTTGGTCTTGGCGTTGGCACCATCCGCCGGGTCCGGGGTGTGGAAGTTGCCGGCCTGGCTCGGATCACCGCCCGGGCCCACGGTCAGCGGCTTGCCGCCGACGGTGACGGTGCCCCATTGGGTGGTCGGGCTCAGGGCGTCGACGTCATCGGCGTGGCGCGGGCCACCCGGGTAGCGGCTGAACTCGCGCTCGCTGCCGAGGATCTCGTCTTCCTTGGTGCGCTCGGCGCCGACGCTGAACCAGCCGCGGTCGAAGGTCTTGCCGAAGGTGGCGCTGTAGGAGCGCTTCTGGCCGTCGCCTTCACCGTACTGGCCGACGTAGACGCTGGCTTCGCCGCCGTCGAAGTTCTTGCGGGTGATGATGTTGACCACACCGGCGATGGCGTCCGAGCCATACAGCGCCGAGGCACCGTCGGTCAGCACTTCCACGCGCTCGACGATTGCCGAGGGAATCGAAGCCAGGTCGGAGTAGCCACCGGCGCTGACGCCCATGCGGCGGCCGTCGATCAGCACCAGGCTGCGTTCCGGGCCGAGGTTGCGCAGGCTGACGTAGGTGCCGCCGAAGTCACGCGAAGAACTCAGCGACGACGAGCGGCTCAGGCTCGGAGCACCGGCGGCGGTGACGTCCTGCAGGATGTCGGCGACGTTGATGTAGCCCTTCTTCTCGATCTCGGCGCGGTTGAGCGCGACGACCGGCTGTGCGGTTTCGACACTGGCCTGGCGGATGCGCGAGCCGGTGATTTCGATGCGGTCGAGGTTGGTCGGGGTTTCGCCGGCGCTCTGTGCGAAGGCGGGGGTGGTGCAGCTGGCAGCCAGCGCGATGACGATCGCGTTGCGCAGCGGATTGGTTTTCAGGGACATCCGTGACATCTCGTGTTTCAGGAAAAACAAGCGCCCGTTCTCTGGACGCGTGGGGTGCTGCAAACCAACGTGGGGGGCGCGATTCTAGAGTGTTTCCATTCGTAACTGTTTGTCTCTGCGCCGCGGATGGGCGCGAAAATGAATCGCAACCAACAATCCACAGATGGGTTGTGCGCAGCGTCACGCGCGCTGCGTTTGCGATGGGCAGAGGCATCGATAGCGGCGGTGTTGGCGCAATCTGTAGCGATGCGAGTACGCATGCATCCATGCGTGGATGACGCTCAAACAAAAAGGGACGGAGCGTTCGCTCCGTCCCCCTGCGCGATGCGCGTGGTATCGCTGCGAAATGCTCAGGTTTCGCGCAACGCCGTGGTGATCGGCAAACGCGCCGCGCGCAGCGCCGGGAACAGGCCGCCGACCAGGCCGATACCCAGCGCCCATTTCAGTCCGGTCCACAGCAGCTCCGGCGAGACGTGGAACTTGAACACCACCGCGCTGAAGTTGCTGCCGATGGTGGACACGCTGTAGCCGTTGAACAGCAGCCACGCCACCGCGCATCCCAGCAGGCCACCCAGCAGGGCCAGCAGCATGGTTTCCAGCATCACCGCGGTCACCACCGGCAGGCCACGGAAACCGATCGCACGCATCGTGGCGATCTCGCGTGCGCGCGTGGCCACGGCGGCATACATGGTATTGAGCGCGCCGAACACCGCGCCCACCGCCATGATCGTGCCGATCACCTTGCCAAGGATGTCGATCAGCTTGGTCAGCCCGCCGCCCTGCTTGCTGTAGTAGACGCGGGTGGTTTCCACGTCCAGCTTCAGGCGCGGATCGGCGGCGACTGCCGCCTTGAACTGCTCGAAGCCTGCCTTGCCATCGGTACGCACGCTGATCGACTGCCAGGCGCTGCGCTGGTAGGTGGTGGCCAGCGTATCGGCGTCGGTCCACAGCTCCGAATCATGCGCATCGCCGGTGGCGAACACGCCGACCACGGTCCAGGTCTGGTTACCCAGGGTCAGCGTCTTGCCCACGTCAAGATCGCGGAACTGGCCCTTGGCGCCCTGGCCGACCACGATCTCGCGCAGGCCAGTGGCGAACTTGCGGCCTTCGACAATCTTGACCTTGTCATGCACCGCCCACGCCTGCGGGCCGACGCCGCGGAACTGCGCGTTGACGTCGGTGCCATCGGACTTCGACACCAGGTTGACCACCTGCGACAGCTCCGGTGACAGCAGCGGCCGGCCTTCGGCATCGCGAGTGATGCCGGGCAGGGTGGACAGCGTCGGCACCTGTTCGCGGGTGATGACCGAATTGGTTTCGGCCTGCGAGCCGCCACGCAGCACGATGGCGGTGGTGTCATCGCCGGTGTTGTTGAGCGTGGCCTGGAAGCCTTCGCCCATCGCCAGCATCGCCACCAGCACGCCGACGACGCCGGCGATGCCGACCACGATCACCGAGGACGCGCCCCAGCGCTGCGGCAGGCTGGCCACGCCGATGCGGGTGGCGGCCAACGCCAGCCGTCCACTGCGGGTCAACAGCAGCCACAGCGCTACCAGCACGGCCACGGCCAGCACGCCAAACCACGGCAGGCTGATCCACAGCACCAGGCCGATCACCAGCAGCAGCACCATCACACCGTTGCCCAGCCACTTCTTCAGTTTGCTCTTGAACATGTCGGTGTCCTCCTCAGCGGCCGGCCAGTGCGTCGACGATCTTCAGGCGCTTGGCGCGCAGCGCGGGCAGCAACCCGACGATGATGCCGATCACCACGATCAGGCCCAGCCCCATCAGCCAGGTTGGGGTTGGCACGTGTGGCGGCAGCATGCCCATGCTCTTCGGGCCGATCGCCGGCAGGATCAGCGCGGCCAGGCCCATGCCGATCAGGCCGCCCAGGCCGATCAGCAGCACCGACTCCACCATCACCAGGGTCAGCACGGTGCCGTCCTTGAAGCCCAGCGTCTTCAGCGTGGCCAGTTCGGGCACGCGCTCGCGCACCGCCTGCGCCATGGTGTTGCCGGTCAACAGCAGCAGGGTGAAGAACACCGCACCCATGATCGAAGTGACGATCATGCCGATATCCGCGAACTGCTTGACGAAGGCCTGCTGGAACGCCGATTCGGTCTGGGTCTTGGTCTCGTGGTCGGAGTTGGCCGAGATCGCATCGATGGCCTGTGCCACCCGCGAGGAGTGGTCCGGGTTGTCCAGCGTCACCGTGTACCAGCTCACCTGGTTCTTGATGTAGTCGTTGGACTCATCGAAGTACTTCCAGTTCATCATCAGTTGGCGTTCTTCGTTGGCCGCCAGCGCACGGTCCTTTGAACGGTAGATGCCCTTCAGTTCCAGCGGCCAGTCGTTGCTGCCGCCGCGCGGGAAGATCGTGGCCTGCAGCGGGATGGTGTCGCCGATCTTCCAGCCGAACTGCTTGGCCAGGGTTTCGCCGACGATGGCGCCGGTGCGGGTCTGCTTCCAGTCTTCCAGCTGCGCCGGGTCGATCTGCAGTTCGCGGTAGACATCGAAGTAGTTGGGCGACACCGAGAAATTCGGGAAGAAGTTCTTCGGATCCTGGTAGATGCCGCCGAACCACATGCCATAGGCCACGTCGCGCACGCCGGCTACCTGGCGGATCTGCGCTTCAAGGCGGATCGGCAGCGACTGGGTGATCGACAGTCGCGAAGCCACCACCAGACGGTTGGCGCCTTCCACGCTGCCACCGGAAGTGAACGCCACGCGCACCGAGTCGAGCATGCCGAACAGCAGGAACGCGGCCACCACCGAGAGCAGGGTCAGCAGGGTGCGGGTGCGGCTGCGGAACAGCTGCGCCCAGACCAACGAGAAGTATTTCATTGCCGTGGCCTCCGTCAGTGGGCCAGCGGCGCGTCGGCCAGCTCGCCCTTGTCCAGGTGCACCGTGTGCGTGGCGTACTCGGCGGCCTTCGGGTCATGGGTGACCATGATGATGGTCTTGCCGTGTTCGCGGTTCAGCTGCTGCAGCAGGCCCAGGATCTCCTCGGCGGACTGGCGGTCGAGGTCGCCGGTCGGTTCGTCGCAGATCAGGAAGGTCGGGTCGGAGACGATCGCCCGCGCGATCGCCACGCGCTGCTGCTGGCCGCCGGACAGTTCATTGGGACGATGGCTGCGGCGGTCGGCCAGGCCGACCAGAGTCAGCGCGATCTCCGCGTTGCGCCGGCGCTGCGCGGCATTGAGGTGGGTCAGCAGCAGTGGCAGTTCCACGTTCTTCTGCGCGGTCAGCATCGGCATCAGGTTGTAGAACTGGAACACGAAGCCGACGTGATGGCTACGCCAGGTCGACAGCTGGCCGCCGCTCATCTGGTCGATGCGCTCGCCTTCGATGCTGATCTCGCCGCCACTGGGATTGTCCAGGCCGCCAATCAGGTTGAGCAGGGTGGTCTTGCCGGAGCCGGATGGGCCCATCAGCGCCACGAAGTCGCCGCTGGCGATGTCCAGGTCGATGCCGTGCAGCACCTGCACTTTCTCGGGACCACGCTGGTAGGTCTTGGTGATGTTGCGCAGTGAAACCAGGGTCGACATGGGTGGTTCTCCACGGAAGACGGGAAACGGGGAAGCGCACCTGCGGTGGCGCAGGCGTGCGTCGAGCGGTGTTGCCGGCGGCGCCCATGGGCGCCAGGCCGTTACTGCGCTTGTTTCTGTTGCACCTTGGCGCCATCGCGCAGGGTGTCCGGCGGGTTCACCACCACCGATTCACCTGCGCTCACGCCCTTGAGGATCTGGCGGTCCTTGCCCATCGCCTGGCCAGCCTCGACCGTGCGCTGCTGCACGCGGTTCTCATCACCCAGCACGAAGGCCACCGAGGCGCCCTCGCGCTGGACCACGGTGCCGCCCGGTACGCGTACGCCCTGCGGCTTGGTGGCCGCCTGCGGCTGCGCCTGTTCCAGGAAGCTGACCCGCACGCCCATCTCCGGCACGATGCGCGGGTCTTTCACCTTCAGCGCCACGCGCACCTTCACCGTGGCCTTGCCGCGGTCGGCGGTGGGAATGATGGCGATGACCTCGCCGGGAATCTTCCATTCCGGGTAGGCGTTGAGCGTGGCCTCCACCGGCATCTTCGGCTGCACGCGGCCGATGAAGGCCTCGCCCACCTCGACTTCGATCTCCAGCGAGTCCATGTCGACGATGGTGCCGATGCCGGTACGGGTGAAACCACCGCCCGCCGACAGCGGCGAGACGATTTCGCCGGGCTGCGCGGCCTTGGCGGTGACCACCCCGGAGAAGGGCGCGCGCACGATGTTGTTGTCCACGCCCAGGTCGGCGATGGCCAGCTGGTCGTTGGCCACCTTGACGTTGCGCTGTGCCGTTTCCAGCTGCGCACGCAGGCTGTCGCGCTGGGCCACGGCCTGGTCGTACTGCGAACGTGACACCAGCTGCTGGCCGACCAGTGCCTGCAGGCGGCTGGCCTCGGCGGTGGCCTGCTTCTGCTGCGCCTCCAGCCCGGCCACCTGGCTGCGTGCGGCCTGCAGCTGCGAGGCATACAGGCTGCGCTGGGCGTCGGCATCGATCGGGTCCAGCGTGGCCATGATCTGGCCCTGCTCCACCCGCATGCCTTCCTCGATCATCACCTCACGCACCTTGCCGGTGATCTTGGCCGAGACCGTGGCCATGCGCCGGGCGACCACGTAGCCGCTGGCATCGAGCACTGAACTGCTGGCGTTGCCTTGCTGTATGGCCACGGCGGGCGCGGTTTCCACCTCCACGGCCGGCGCGCGGCCGAACAGGAAGGCTACGGCGGCGGCGATCAGCAGCACGATCACGATGATGGCGATCCACAGCCAACGACGTCCACCGCCATTGCTGCCACCGGAGGCGGGCGGCGGCAATTTGCGGTCGATACGGAGTTCCTTCAACAGCTCGGCAGAAGCGTTCATTCGTTCCATCACAGGCATTCGGGCGGGTGTGGCCGGAAGAGCGGACGGCGGCGGTTCCGGCGGTGGAGCGTGCGGCACAGCATGAAGGCAGGTACGGCGATGACGGCAGTGACAGCTGTCACCCGATGACACTGACGGCGGCAACTGCGAAATGTGACCACGGCGGCACAGGATGGCAACGTCCCCGCTACCGGTACCGCCCATGGATCCGATCGCCCCGTCGCTGGCCCGCCTGCAGCAGGTGCAGGTGCGCTATCGCGACCATACCGCCCTGCAGGGCATCGACCTGCAGGTCCGCGCTGGCCAGGTGCTGGCATTGCTGGGCCGCAACGGTGCCGGCAAGAGTACCGCGATCAGCGTGCTGTTGGGTCTGCGCCGCGCCGATGCCGGCCAGGTCGAGCTGCTCGGCGGTGACCCGCAGCAGCGCAGCCGTCGCCTCGGCTTGGGTGTGATGCTGCAGAGCACCAGCCTGCCACCGATGCTGCAGGTGGACGAACTGGTGGCGCAGGCCAGCGCCTGCTATCCGGACCCGATGCCGTTGCAGGAGATACTGCAGCGCGCCGGTCTGCAGGCACTGGCACGCCGCCGCTACGGCCAGCTTTCCGGTGGCCAGCAGCGCGCGGTGCAGTTCGCCATCGCCCTGTGTGGCCGCCCGCGGGTGCTGTTCCTGGACGAGCCCACCACCGGACTGGACATCCAGGCGCGACAGGCGATGTGGCAGGCGATCCGGCAGCTGGTGGCCGAAGGCTGCGGCGTGCTGCTGACCACCCATTATCTGGAAGAGGCCGAAGCGCTGGCACAGCAGGTGGTGGTGCTGGAGCAGGGCCGGGTGCTGGCCGACGCGCCGTTGAGCGAGCTGCGCCTGGCCGATCGGCCGCGTCGGATCCGTTGCCGCAGCGTGTTGCCCGCCGAAGACGTGCAGCAGTGGCCGGGCGTGCAGCAGGTGCAGCGCGACGGCGAGCACCTGCAGCTGCTGGCGAGCCCGGCCGAGCCGGTGGTGGCACGCCTGCTGGCCGCCGATGCGCAGCTGCGCGAGCTGGAAGTACAGGGCGCGGCACTGGCCGACGCTTTCCTCGACATGACCCGGGAGGCCGCATGAACACGATGACCCGTACCGGCACTACACCCGCGCTCGCATCTGCCTGGCACCAGGCCCTGCGTCCGTACCGCGCCGAGTTGGTGGCCGAACTGCGCCGTGCCTGGCGCACGCCGGCGTTCGCGGTGCCCTCGCTGCTGTTCCCGGTGCTGTTCTATCTGCTGTTCGGTGTGCTGCTGGGGCGTGGTCACGCACCGCTGTACCTGCTGGCCACCTACTGTGTGTTCGGCGCGATGGCCCCGGCCCTGTTCGGCTTCGGCGTGCAGCTGGCGCTGGACCGCGAAGGCGGCCTGTTGACGCTCAAGCGCGCGCTGCCGATACCTGCTGCGGCACCGCTGCTGGCACGGTTGGCGATGGCAGTGATGTTCGCGCTGCTGGTGGCTTCGCTGTTGATCGGCGCGGCGCACGTGCTGGGTGGCGTGCGGTTGCAGGCGCTGCAGGTGCTGCAGCTGATGGCGGTGGCCGGACTGGCGGCGTTGCCGCTGGGGGCGATCGGCCTGCTGATCGGCAGCCATGTCAGTGCCAGTGCGGCACCGGCGATGGTCAACCTGGTCTACCTGCCGCTGGCCCTGCTCTCGGGCCTGTGGCTGCCACTGTCGGCGCTGCCTGTGCTGTTCTCGACGATGGCACCGCTGTGGCCGACCTGGCATCTGGCGCAGCTGGCGCTGCCGGTGGTCGGGCTGCCGTCGGCGGGCAGCATCGGGGGCCATCTGCTGGTGCTGCTAGCGGTCACGGCGGTGGCGTTGCTGTTGGCACGGCGTCGCCTGCGCCGGATCGGCTGAGCTGGCATGATCGGCAGTGATCGTCCCCGCCTGGATTCTCCCGTGCCGTCGAGTTGGCTTGCGTCCCTGCTGCGCCCCGCGCCGGATTCGGCCGTGGCCGAACTGCTGCGACGTGGCAAGTCGCCCTGGAGCGGAGCGATCCACCTGCTGTGGTCGGTATGGATCTTCCTCACCCCGGTGCTCGGCAATGGCTTCACGCTGCGCTGGCTGCTGCTGACCCTGGCCAGCTATCCGCTGTTCCTGCTGCTCTATGCCAAGGTGATGCTGGCGCCCCGGCACCATGGGTGGCGCTATGCGCTGGGCATGATCGTGCTCGCCCTGGTACTGCTGCCGTGGTACCCGTCGGGCCTGAGCTACTTCGTGTTCGGTTGCGTGATGATCCGCATGAGCAGCCGTGGAGGCTGGTGGGTGTACCTGTTGCAGCTCACCGGGCTGAACCTGTTGTTCTGCGGTGCTGCGCTCTACTTCGGCTATCCGTGGCAAGCCATGGTGTGGATGCCGGCAGTGTCGTTCATTGTCGGGCTGGTGGTGAACGTGGAGGCCTTGAGCCAGCAGCGCGACGTTGCCCTGCAGCTGTCGCAGGACGAAGTACGGCGGCTGGCGACCACTGCTGAGCGCGAACGCATCGGCCGTGACCTGCACGACCTGCTCGGCCACACGCTCTCGCTGATCACCTTGAAGCTGGAACTGGCACGCAAGCTGTACGACCGCGATGACGCACGGGCGCGGCAGGAGATCGGTGAAGCCGAGGCCATCGCCCGCGAAGCGCTGGCACAGGTGCGCAGCGCGGTGACCGGTATCCGTGCCAGCGACCTGGCCGGCGAACTGGCGTCGGCCCGTCTGCTGCTGGAATGCCAGCAGGTGCACCTGCAGTACACGACGCCACCGCCGATGCCGGTGGACGTGGAACGTGGACTGGCGCTGGTGCTGCGCGAGGCCGCAACCAACATCGTGCGCCATGCGCAGGCGACCCGCGTGCAGGTGGATTTCATGCTGGAGGACCGACAGTTGGCGATGCAGATACGCGATGACGGCCGCGGTGGCGTGCAGGCCGAGGGCAATGGGCTGTGCGGCATGCGCGAACGTGCGGCGGCGCTGGGTGGGCAGCTGACGCTGCAGTCGCCCCGCGGCGAAGGCACGCTGCTGACCGTGCGCGTGCCCTTGGGGGCCGCCACCATGTCGCTGTCCTCGGCATCGCTGGCACAGGGGGGACCCGCATGATCCGCATTCTGCTGGCCGAGGACCAGGCGATGGTGCGCGGCGCGCTGTCGGCGCTGCTGGGGTTGGAGCCTGATATCGAGGTGCTGGGCAGCGCGGCCGACGGCGAAGCTGCGTGGCGGATGCTGCAGCAGCTGATGCCGGACATCCTGGTCACCGACATCGAGATGCCGGGCCTGTCCGGGCTGGAGCTGGCGCAGCGCATCGCCCGCCATGAGCTGCCGATCAAGGTGGTGATCGTGACCACCTTCGCCCGCGCCGGTTTCCTGCGCCGCGCGCTGGAGGCGGGCGTGCTGGGCTACCTGCTGAAGGACGCCCCGGCCGAGAACCTGGCCGATGCACTGCGCAAGGTGAAACAGGGCATCCGTGCGATCGACCCGCAGCTGGCGCTGGATGCGTGGTCGCAGGCCGATCCGCTGACCGACCGCGAGCGCCGTGTGCTGCGCCTGGCAGGGGAGGGCCGAACCGCCAGCGAGATTGCCGAGCAGCTGGGGTTGTCGCACGGTACGGTGCGCAATTACCTGTCCGAGTGCATCGGCAAGCTGGGCGTGGCTAACCGGATCGAGGCGTATCGGCTGGCGCGGCAGAAGGGGTGGTTGTAGGGGCGTGCGCCGACGCACTGGTAGCGCCGGGCGCTGCCCGGCGGATCATTTCCGCGCCTGCGGAGAGGTGTCACTTTCTTTGCTCGTGCAAAGAAAGTAACCAAAGAAACACGCCGCCAGAGCGCGAGCCGTCGCTACGCGACGGTTCCCTGCGCTTCTCGGCGAATCAGGGGACGGCGCCGAACTCGCTGCGCTCAGACACCGGCGCCTCTGCGCCCCTGATTCCCCTGCGATGCTCGGCTCGCTCAAGGCGGACCCAACGTCAAAGGAAAAAGCTGCACCCAGTAGATCCACGCCGCGCGTGGATGCTCTTGCTGTTGATCTTGATCTTCAAGTCCGCCTTCAAGCGAGCCGAGCACCGCAGGACCGGCGAGGGCGAAGAGGCGCGGGTGTCTGAGCGCAGCGAGTTCCCGCGCCGTCCCTCGACGGACCGAGAAGCGCAGGGCACCGGCGTGCGAAGCACGTCGCTCGCGGCCGGCGGAGCGTTTTCTTTGGTTACTTTCTTTGCGCGCAAAGAAAGTGACACCTCTCCGCAGGCGCGGAAACGATCCGCCGGGAATTCCCGGCGAACCCGATCAATCCTTCCCGCGCGCCATCGCCTGGAACACCCCATCGCGCCGCACCCACAGGTGGAACAGCGCCGCACCCACGTGCATCAGCACCGTTGCGAACAGCACGTAGGCCAGCAGACTGTGCGCATTACGCAACGCGGCGTACAGCGCCGGTGTGTGTGGCACGATCGGCGGCAGATGCAGGCCGCCCCACAGCACGATCGGGTACCCACCGGCCGACAGCATCGCCCAGCCGATCAGCGGCATCGCCAGCATCAGTGCATACAGCATCCAGTGCGAGGCCTTGGCCGCCATCACCTGCCATACCGGAAGATCCGCCGGCAGCGGCGGCGGGCGATGGCGCAGCCGGTTGTACAGGCGCAGCAGCACCAGCACCAGGATGGCGATGCCCAGCGGGCGGTGCAGGTCGATCAGCATTGGCCGCAGGTGCAGTGAGGCGACCATGGTCACGCCGATGAACAACATGGCGATGATCATCAGCGCCATGGACCAGTGCAGCACCCGCGCCAGCAGGTTGAAGTGGCCGTTGCCAGTGCTCATCGTGCGGCCTCCTTCGGTTGTTCGACGTTGCCGCTGGCGCGCTCGCGTTCGCGGCGGTTGAAGGACTGCGAATACACCGCCGAGCGGGCGGCCAGGATCGGATCGTCACTGCCGCGCACGCCGCTGGGCAGGATCAGCGGATCGAAGTTGATCTGGCCGCACGCACCCTGTTCCTGCGACTGCATGCGGTCCAGGCTGAGTACGCCGGCTACTACCTGATCACGCGACTCGGGCCACGGTACCGACGGATCGTCGATGGCATCGCCAGGCTCGGCGGTGGTAACCACCAGGTTCCAGCGCACCGGACCGCTGGCCAGGCGCTGCCGCAGTTCCTGGCTGAGGAAATCGACGCTGGCCTGCGTGCGCGTTTCCGCATCCATTTCCACCACCGGCGCCTGTGGCTGCCAGCGCCAGCGCACCGCGCGCTTCTGGCCCTGCGCATTGGTAAACCAGAAGCTGTTGACGCTGTTGAAGGTGGTGTCGGCCCAGCTGCTGGTCCACGGTGCCGTCTTGGCCCACTGCTGGAACGCCTGCGCACTGGGGTACTTGGCCAGTACGGCGGCCATCTTCTGCGGGTCGGGCTTGCCGGTGGCCGGGTCCGGAATGGAGGCGCGTGTCTGTTCGTAGAACGCCTCGGCATCGGGCACGGCGAAGAACGGGAAGCTGTTCATCGCCATCCGCCATTCCTGGCCGTCATCGCTGACCATCTGCACCGCCAGGCTGCGCACGCGTGCGGTGTTGTCGGCACCGTAGGGGTCACCGCCGCCAATCGACAGGCGGCCCATCACCGGTACGCGGCGCTGCGAGAACACGCGGGCGCTGGACAGGGTAGGGGCCTGCGCGCTGGGTTCGAACCAGCCGCTCACGCAGATGCCCTTGCTGTGCGCGCGTCGGAAGCCCGGATGGGCCGGGCCGGTGGCCTCGATGGTGTCGGTGAAGCGCTGCGCGGTCAGGCGGTCGCCGATCCAGCCGGCCAGCCAGGCGAACGCCAGCGCGATGGCACCCAGAATGAGCGCGATCAGTGCGATCCAGGGCAGCGGCGAATGCGTGCGCGGTGTGCCCGGCGTCTGGCCGGCGCGGGTGTAGCGGAAGAGCGACATGGTCGGAGTCCTGCCTTCACGGAGCGTGTGGGTGGTCGACCCACACATCCTCGCAGAACCCGGCCGGGCCCGAAATTCAATTTTTCGTCAGATTTTCCGGGGACGGCGTGCCGACCAACGGTCGGCACCCACCCGATCAGCTGTAGCGCTGCTTCAGCATTGCCCACGCCGAACGCAGCGCCAGCGCTTCGCCACCGGCCGGACGGCCCGGGCGTTCACCGTCGTTCCAGGCGTACACGTCCAGATGCGCCCAGCGCTGGCCGTCTTCCAGGAAGCGTTCCAGGTACAGCGCGGCGGTAACCGAACCGGCCATGCGCGAGCCGGCGTTGGCCAGATCGGCGATGCCGCTGGTCAGGTAACGCAGGTAGGGGCGCCACAGCGGCATGCGCCAGACCGGGTCGCGGGTCGCATCACCAGCCTGCAGCCATTGCTGCGCCACGCTGTCGTCATTGCTGAAGAGCGCCGGCAGATCCGGGCCCAGCGCGATGCGCGCGGCGCCGGTGAGGGTGGCGAAGTCCAGCACCAGGTCCGGTTTCTGCTCGCTGGCGAAGGTCAGTGCATCGCACAGGATCACGCGGCCTTCGGCGTCGGTGTTGTCGATCTCCACGCTCAAGCCCTTGCGGGTGGCGATCACTTCGCCCGGGCGGAAGGCATCGGGACCGATCGCGTTTTCCACCGCCGGCACCAGCAGGGTCAGCCGTACCGGCAGCCCGCGTGCCATCACCAGGCCTGCCAGGGCCAGGGCATGCGCGGCGCCGCCCATGTCCTTCTTCATGTTGCGCATGCCGTCGGCCGGCTTGATGTCCAGGCCGCCGGTATCGAAGCACACGCCCTTGCCGACCAGCACCAGTGCTGGATCGGTGTCCTTGCCCCAGCGCAGCACGACCAGGCGCGGTGCGCGGTGCGATGCGCGGCCCACGGCGTGGATGGCCGGGAAATTCTGCTTCAGCAGTTCGTCGCCGGTGATCGCCTCGACCTGCGCGCCATGCGCATCGGCCAGCGCGCGTGCGGCATCTTCCAGCTGCTGCGGACCCATGTCTTCGGTCGGGGTGTTGACCCAGTCACGCACGCGCAGGCTGGCGGCGATCAGCTCGGCCACTTCGCCGGTCGGCTCGGCCACCAGGCGCGCCGGCGCACGGTGGCGCTTGCGATAGCGGTCGAAGCGGTAGCTACCCAGGCCCCAGCCCAGCTGCAGCAGCGCCAGTTCGGCGGCCGGCAGTTCGCTGGCCAGCTGCCACACGCTGCCTTCCGGCAGGGCATGCGGGGCATGCGAATAGCTGTAGGCATCGGCACGATCACCGACACCGATCACCGCTCCGGCCAGACCATCGGCGCCGGGCAGCAACGCCGTGGTGAAGGCACCGGCGGTGAAGCCCTGCGACGCCAGCCATGCCCGGGTGGCGGCCGGCTGGCCGTCCTTCCAGACCGCGAACTGCTCGCGGTCCAGCACATACAGCGGCAGCGCTGCGGCGGTGTCGGCAGTGAAACCAGTGATCTCGCTCATGCGTCAGGTACTCCGGGGTGCGGCAGCGTCGAGGTTGGCATCCAACCAGTCGGCCAGGCCGGTGAGGGTGTCGAACTGCAGGTCCGGCTGCAGCTGCGGATGGGTCCAGGTGGCTGCTTCGCGGTTGATCCAGCAGCCGCGCAGGCCGGCGGCGATCGCTCCGGCCACGTCCATTTCGGCGTGGTCGCCGACGTGCAGTACCTGTGCCGGCGCCACACCCAGGCGGGTGCAGGCGGCATGGAAGATGCTCGCCTCAGGCTTGGCCGCGCCGTGTTCGCGCGCGCCCAGCTGGAAGGCGAAATGATGGGCCAGGCCGATCCGCTCCAGATCGGCATTGCCGTTGCTCAGCGCTGCCACCGGTACCCGCGCGGCAATCCGCGCCAGCGCATCGATCGCATCGGGGTAGCACTCGACCTGGTTGCGCGCGGCGAAGAAGACTTCATACGCCGGCTCCAGCAGCTCCAGGCTGGCACCACTGGTGTGCAGCGCTTCGTGCAGGGTCAGCCGGCGCAGCGCGCTCAGGTCATGATGGAGGTGCGGATGGGCGTGGTACAGGCGTTCGCGCAGTTCGCGCATCGCCGCCACCGGATACATCGCGGCCGTGGCGGGGCTGTGTTCGCGCATCCACTCGTGCAGGACCAGGTCGATGCGGGCGCCGATCGGAGCGAACGGCCACAGCGTGTCGTCAAGGTCGAGGGTGATGGCTTGGACGGGGAAATTCACCCCGCCATTCTACCCCTGCCCGCGCGGCTTTCATTCCAGCAGCCGCGCCCAGCCCTGCATGCCGTCCAGCCGCGCCAGCACCAGCTTGATGCATACCAGCAGTGGCACCGCCAGCAGCAGCCCGATCATGCCCCAGGCCCAGCCGAACACCATCAGCGCCAGGATCAGCACCAGCGGCGACAGCTTCATGCGCCGGCCCAGCACGATCGGGGTCACCATCTGTCCCTCCAGGGTGTGCAGGGCCAGGTAGGCGGCCGCTGGCAGCAGCGCCTGCAGCGGGTCGCGGAATTCCACGAAGCCCATCAGCAGCATCAGCGCCACGCCGATCAACGGACCCACATACGGCGCAAAATTCAGCAGTGCGGCCACCGTGCCCCACAGCAGCGCTTCCTGCAGGCCGATGCCGAGCAGCATCAGCACGCCGGCGAACACCAGCCCGACCAGGGTGTTGATCACGCTGATGGTCAGCACGTAACGCGAGACCTCGCGCTCGATTGAACGCAGGATGTCCGTGGTGAAGCGCTGCTGCTGGCGGTTCGGGAACAGGGCGATCGCCGCGCGCTGCAGGCTCTGCCCGTAGATCATGAAGAACAGGGTCAGCAGCACCACCGCCAGCACGGAGGCGGCCAGTCGCGGCGCACGGGTCAGCATGCGGTACGGGTCGTCGAGCTGGGTGCGGATCACCTGCACCTTGCGGTTGCTGTCACCACCGGCCACGCGGGCGAAGTTCTCCGCGGCCTGGTTGGCCTGCTGCACCGGCTTGGTCAGGTCCTGCACCTGGCGGGCAACCTTGCGCAGCTGCTGCGGTGCTTCCTGCGCCCACTCCATCGCCGGCCCGATCAGCTGCACGGCCAGCGATCCGGTCACGCCCAAGCCGGCGCCAAGGATCAGCAGCGCGCCCAGCGCGCGCGGAATCCACAGCTTCTGCAGCAGGCGCAGGATCGGGTTGCCGACCAGCGCGAAGAACATCGCCAGCAGCACCGGCAGGATGATGTCCTGTGCGGCCCACAGCGTGTAGCCCACCGCCAGGGTCGCAAGCACCACCAGCGACATCGGCCCGCGCGGGCGCGACGGCGGTGGCAGCGCTGCCTCTGGCTCGTCAGGGCCAGCCGGTGACGGGGACAGGAGTGACTCGCTCATCGACGCATCAACCGGAAAGGGGAGCGCATTATCCGCCGGCCGCGATCGGCGCGGCGGATTTCGTGGATCAACGTTCGGACAGCTCGGTGGCGGCTTCGGCCGGGCGCGGTTCGCTCACTTCCGGTTCCGCGGTGGATTGCGCCGCCGGTGCCGGCCGTGCGGTGGATGCCGATGCGGTGGCCTGCGCCTGTTCGCTGGCGTCGGCGGCTTCTTCGGCTGCATCGTCGGCGGTGGCCGCCGCCTGTGCTGCCATCGCCGTGGCGAACGCGGCCTGCGCACTGGCGAACAGGTTCGAGACCGAACCCACCATCTGCAACCAGCGCGCACCGTTGACCTTGCCCGGGACTTCCAGTTTGCCGGCAATGAAGCCACCGGCGAGGCCGACCACCACGATGCGCAGCGGCGACCAGCCTTTTCGCCAGACGTCGCTGAGCGTGGACCAGTGGTCCTGGGTTTCGACCAGTCGCACGGTCACCACCTGTTCGCAGCGTTTCACCCGCCGCTGCAGCGCACCGAACTTCATGGCTTGCCCTCAGGCAGCTGCACATCGGCATCGGGATCGTCTTCGCTGGGCTCGTCGAACAGGCCCAGGCGTGACAACTGGCGCCGGGTGGCGTGCATGCCGGTGTGGTGGAAGAAGTAGGACACCCGCCAGATCGCATAACCGGTGACGGCCAGGCTCAGCAGCGAGGTGATCAGCAGGGCCTGCAGCCAGCTCAGGCCCCAGCTCTGCAGCAGGGCGATGAGGGTGGCGGCCATCAGCAGCCAGGCCGAGGCACCGAATACGATCGCCACGCCGGCCCAAGCCAGCGCACGGCCGAACGCGCTGCGCGCCAGCGCGAAGTCGGCCGAGGCCAACCGGCGCAGCGAACGCAGCGAATGCCTGGCCGAATCGGCGGCGGCACGACCGGCCGCGCCGACCTGACGGATGCTCTCATCCAGCGGCGGGGTGGCCGCTGGATCAGGGGTTTGCGCGTTGTCTTCGCTCACGCCGCGGCTTACTTGTCGCTGCTGCTGCGGGCCAGCTTGGCAATGATCCAGCCGGCAGCAAAGGCGACGCCGAACGAGGCCAGCGGACGTTCACGGATGAGCTCAGCGGCGCTGTCGATCAGGTCCTTGCCCTTGTCCATCAGTGCGTCAACCTGTTCCTTGGCGGCGGCACCACCGAACTCGGCGGCAGCCAGGCCGGACAGCGCGCTGTCGGACAGTTCAGCCTTGACGTTGGCCTTGCCGATACGCAGTTCGTCGCCGGCTGCGCCGGTTGCACCCTTGATCGCACCGCCGGCGGCCGACGCGGCCTGCTTCAGGTGGGAACCGGCTTCACCCAGGTGTTCCTTCAGGTTCTCGGTATTGGTGGGGCTCATCGAATCACTCCTGTTGCGATGGGGGAACGGGTGTCGGCGGTGCCGACCTGGACTGACAGCAATAGCATTGCCGGGGTATAGGGGGTGTTACGGCAGGGCGATCACCGCATCACGAGCTGGCCCTGCTGCTGGCCATTGTTGCGCAGCACGCGTACCACCAGGGTCGGCGGGCGCTGCTGGAAGTTGGCGCGCCAGCTGGCCAGGTCGGCGAATTCGCCCACCGTGGCATCGGTGATGATGTCGCCCTGCTGCAGGCCGTTGGTGGCCGCGCGGCTGCCGCGCTTGACCTCACTGACCAGCACGCCGCCGACTCCGGACTGACGCAGTGACTCGGGCAGGTCGACGAAGGTGGCCCCGGTCAGGCGCGGGTCCAGGCTCTCGCCGGTGACCGCGCGCGCCTGTTCCTTCAGCGTTGCCTTGATCTGCAGTGGCTTGCCTTCGCGGCGTACGTCCAGCGTCAACGCGCTGCCGACCGCGGCCAGGCCTTCCACGTTGTGCAGGGCCTCGGCGCTGTCCACGCGCTGGCCATTGGCCGAGACCACCACGTCGCCCGGCTTCAGGCCGGCAGCGGCGGCGGCCGAACCGGCCAGCACGCGGGTGATCAGTGCGCCACGGGTTTCGCCCAGGCCCAGGCCCTGCGCGATCTGCGCGGTCAGGTTCTGGCTTTCCACGCCCAGCGTGCCGCGCACCACGACGCCGTGCTTGACCAGCTGGTCGACCACGCTGCGCGCCAGGTTGGACGGAATCGCCAGGCCCAGGCCGATGTTGCCGGCCATGCTGCCCTGCGGGTTGAAGCTGGCGGTATTGATGCCGACCAGCTGGCCCTGCAGATCGACCAGTGCGCCACCCGAGTTGCCCGGGTTGATCGACGCGTCGGTCTGGATGAAGTTCTGGTAGCCCAGCCCGCGGATGCCGCTGCGGCCCACCGCCGAGACGATGCCCGAGGTGACCGTCTGGCTGAAGCCGAACGGATTGCCGATCGCCACTACGAAGTCGCCCACCCGCAGCTGGTCGCTGTTGCCGAGCTTGATGTCGGTCAGGTTCTGCGCCGGAATGCGGATCAGCGCGATGTCGGTATCGCGGTCCGAACCGAGGAACTCGGCCTTGACCGTGCGCCCGTCGGCCAGTGTCACCTGTACGTCATCGGCGTTGTCGATGACATGGTGGTTGGTCAGTACCAGGCCCTCCTTGGCGTCGATGATCACGCCCGAGCCCAGCGACTCGTTGATGCGTTCCTGCGGGATGTCCGGGAACAGGCGGCGGAAGAACGGGTCGTTGAAGAAGGGGTTGCGCACGCGAACCACCTGCTTGGTGTTGACGCTGACCACCGCCGGCATCGCCTTCTCCAGCATCGGTGCCAGCGACGGTACCGCTTGTCCGGCCACCGAGGCCGGCAATGCAGCGGTGGTCGGCACGACCGCCGGCAGCGGTGCGGCATCGGCCCGGTTGTCCAGGTGCGCATTGATGCCGGTGGCAACGAAGCCACCGAAGGCGGCGGCGATTGCGAGCGTGAGCAGGGTGGGAAGCGGTCGCATGGGAGTCGGTTCGCTGGCGTGGATGGGGACGGTTCGGCCCTACGGTAAAACATGCTGAATGAGTGTGTCGCGATCTGGATAAATGCGCCATGAAAACCACAGGCCGCGAAGGGGGGGGCGGAGGATGGCAACAAGGCTGTGGCGACGCCCGCAGGGGCGATTCCTGCACCACCGAAGACCATCGCACGGCGCGTGGACACAGACTGATACTTGCGCAGTTCCGCGCAACAGGGCGCCGCAATGCGTCACAGCGCGCACTGGACGCTGCATCCGTTCAACGGCACGCAACGGCCATCTTCGACCACGCGGTCGATGTGGCGTAGTCCTTAAAAAAAAGGGGTTTCCTGTAAACCCGCCACTGCTGCAGCAGTGGCGGGCTACACCATTGCCGTCGCATCAGATGCGATTGCTGGTGCGTGCCCCGTTCCACGATCGTCAATGTCGGTATAGCATCGCCCCGTTTTGATACTTAAGGCCCCCAGGAGGGCAACATGAGCAACGGTAATGGTGTGTCGGTCGTGACCGACGCCGTCGAGAACGTCAAAGAAACCGCCACCAACGTTGGCGAGACCATCGCCCACGCCGCCGAAGACGCCGTGAAGTCGGTCAAGAAGACCGTCAAGCGCGCCACCAAGGCTGCCGGTACCCGCGTTGCCAAGGCCAAGAAGGCTGTGGCCAAGGTCGAGAAGACCGTTGCCAAGAAGGCCGAGAAGGCCGCCAAGTCGGTCGGCAAGACCGTTGCCAACGCCAAGAAGAAGCTGGAAGCGGCCAAGAAGAACGCCAAGGCCGAAGCCGCTGCCCTGAAGAAGGAAGTGGCCAAGAAGAAGGCAACTGCAGGCAAGGCTGTGACCAAGAAGGCCGCCGCTGCCAAGAAGACCACCAAGGCCGCCACCAAGGCTGCCGGCAAGAAGGTCGCTACCGTGAAGAAGGCCGCCACCAAGAAGGCTGCCGTCGCCAAGAAGACCGTCGCCAAGAAGACCGCGGCCGCCAAGAAGGTTGTCGGCAAGAAGGTCGCCACCGCCAAGAAGGCCGTGGCCAAGAAGACCGTCGCCGCCAAGAAGGTCGCTGGCAAGAAGGCCGTGGCTGCGAAGAAGGTTGTCGGCAAGAAGGTTGCCGCCACCAGGAAGGTCGCCACCAAGAAGACCGCCGTCGCCAAGAAGGTTGTCGGCAAGAAGGCTGCTGTGGCCAAGAAGGCCGTCGGCAAGAAGACCGCTGCTGCCAAGAAGGTGGTCGGCAAGAAGTCCGCCGTTGCCAAGAAGGCAGTGGGCAAGAAGGTTGCCGCCACCCGCAAGACGGTTGCCAAGAAGGCTGCCCCGCTGAAGAAGGTCGCCGCCAAGAAGGCGCCGGCCAAGAAGGCCGTGCGCAAGGTCGCCAAGCGCAAGTAATCGCGCCGTGACCGAAGGCCCTGCCACCCACCGGGTGGTGGGGCCTTTCGCGTTTCTGGGGCGCGGTCTGGGGCAAGATGCAGGTTCTTCCCGCCGGAGCCCCGTGCATGCGTGGTATCGACTTCAGTTCCTGGCAGGGCGTGCTGTCCACCTTGGCCGGCCTGGTCCTGATCACCCTGCTGGGCGTGGGCATCCGCCTGCTGGTGATGCAGACCCTGCAACAGCGCCGCGAGCGCGAGAACCGGCAGATCAACGAACGGCTGCGCACGCTGATGGCGGCCTACAAGACCCTGGGCGGTTCGTTCACCGGCGAACTGGGCGTGGATCCCAGCCACCGCCGCGACCTGCGCCAGCGCGAAGATGCCGAAGGCATTGCCGAACCCCGCTCGGATCGCGCGCGCCGCATCCGTGATGCCGTTGAAGCGGCGCTGTCGGACATCCTGTTGCTGGGCACCGACGAACAGGTGCGGCTGGCTGCGCGCGCTGCCAACGATCTTGCGCAGGGGCGACCGGTGCACACCCACGAACTGGTGGTCTCGCTGCGCGACTTCGTGCGCGAAGCGCTGGACCTCGCGCCGATTCCGGCCGACCTGCAGATACCGCCACAGGGGCCGACCGGCCGGGCGGTGCCAGTGGCGGTGGCAAGGGCCGCAACGACGGCGATGCCAAGGGCGGTCGTGCGGGTGGAGGCGGCGGTGGCGGAATGGGGGCCGGCATGGGCGGTGTGGGCCTCGGCGCCGGCGCCGCACTGGGCGCCGGCCATGCCTCCGCCAGCGATGAAACGGACGCGCGCTGAGCACGTCCGCCCGGTTCAGCGGGTCAGTTCGTAGATTGGTACGAAGCCACCGTAGATCATCCGCGCGCCGTCGAATGGCATCGGATTCGTCGCCGGATCAAACCGCGGGTCTTCCATCATCTTCTTCATGCCGGCGTCGCGGGTCGGCTTGTCCGGCCATTCGATCCACGAAAACACCACCGTCTCGTCTGGCGTGGCTTTCACTGCGCCGAAGAAGTCGGTGGTCTTGCCGTGTGGCACGTCGTCGCCCCAGCACTCGACCACGCGCAGCGCGCCGTACTCGATGAAAACGGGATCCCCTGTGCGTGCATGGGCGAGGAACTTCTCTTTGTTGGCGGTGGGCACCGCCAGGACGAAACCATCGATGTAGCTCATTGCCTGCCTCCGGATGGACCGTGCCGCATGCACGGCCTTCAAATACCCGACGAACCAGGGCGTCGGGGATCGACATCCTGTGTGCGCCTGTTCAGCCCGGGCCACCGGGCAGCGGTGCCAGCACCGTATCCGGCGGCTGCTGGCCGGCCAGGTGGCGCACGAAGTAGTCCCACATGCGGTGCGTGTAGGTGGCGTCGTTGCGGAACAGTTCGTGGTCCTGCCGGGCCAGGTACAGCAGGTCGTAGCCGCGCTGGGCCTTGTTCAGGGCGGCGGCCAGCTGCAGGGTCAGCGCCGGTGGCGCGTTCTCGTCCAGTTCGCCATAGACCAGCAGCAGATGCCCGCGCAGGTTGCCGGCCAGTGCCGCATTGTCGAGCCCGGCAAAGGGCGCCGGCACGCCATCGGCCATGGCCGTAGCTGGCAGCACGCCACCGAACAGCCGGTCCATGCCGTGCAGCGCGCCGCCGTACATGCCCTGGAAATTGTGGCTGCCGGCCGAGGCCACGCCCACCTTGTAGAACGCCGGATAGCGCAGCAATGCACGCGCCGCGCTGTAACCGCCGAACGAATGCCCATAGATGCCGACCCGCTGCAGGTCGATGCCCGGGTAGCGTTCGCCCAGCTGGCGCAGCGCGGCCACATGGTCATCCAGCTGCACATCGGCGGCGCGCAGGAAGCTGCTGTCATGGAACGCCTTGTCGCGGCCACCGGTGCCGCGCGCATCGATGCTGACCACCACGAAGCCGAGTTCGGCCAGGCTGGCGCGTGACACCGGGTTCAAGGCAGATACCGCCTCGGCGTAGGTCACCGGCGCATTGCTGATGAAGGAGCCACCGTACATCGCGTCGATCACCGGGAAGCTGCCGTCATCGCGATAGTCACGGGGCAGGTAGACGGTGGCGAAGATCGGCGTGCGCCCATCGGCGGCCAGCAGCCGCTCGCGCCGTGGTGGGCGCCAACCGGCAGCAACGATCGCGCTGTCATCGGCTGTTTCCAGCACCATCACTTCACGGCCGTCATCGCTGGCCCGCAGCACGGTGCGTGGTGGCTGGCCGAGACGGGAAACGGTATCCACCAGATAGCCGCCGCCAGGCGACATCGCCTGCGGCGCGCGTGCCCCGAACAGCGCGCCGGTACCGGCATCGGCCATGTGGTCGTTGCCATCAGCGGCCAGGCGCTGGATCGAACCGCCCTGCAGCGATACCCGGTACAGGCCGCGCACGTAGGGGTCGCCACCGTCGACGCCACCGGCGCTGAAGTACGCCCAGCCACCCGCAGCGTCCACACCCAGCAGGTCACGCACCACCCATCTGCCGCGGGTGAGCTGGCGCAGCACTTTGCCGTCGGACAGGCGCACCCGGTACAGATGGCCCCAGCCATCGCGCTGCGAGAACCACACGGCGGTGTCCTGCCCGGGCAGGATGGCCACCGCGGGCCGGTTGTAGGAATACACGTTGAGCTGCAGGCGAGTGTCGCTGGCTTCTTCCAGAACCGTGCGCAATGCACCGCTGTTGGCATCGACCTCCACCAGGCGCAGCCTGCGCGGTGTGCCGAAGTGCGCGATCACGGCATACAACCGATCACCGTCCCAACCCAGGATGCCGGCCTCGCTGAGCGTGTTCCAGCCCTCGGGCAGAGCGATGTCATGCTGCCTGCCGCTGAGGATATCGATCACATACAGGCTGTCGCGTACCTGCTGTGCATCGCCCAGCACCCCCAGCTTCACGGTATGCACGCGTGGCCGCGCGCTGTGGGTCGGGCTGCTTTCCAGATAGGGGTAGTCCTGCAGCGCGCGTTCGTCGTAGCGGATGCCGGCCACGTAGCGCCCGTCCGCTGACCAGCCGACCGCGAACGGACGCACCGGCATCCGGCCCTGACGGCGTGCAATGCCGCGCAGGGTGAAGTCCGGCAGTACGCCATAGCCATGCCCGGCCTCACCGCCGTGGGTCAGTACCTGCGACGCCGTTCCAGAGCGCTGCAGCCACAGATTGTGATCGCGTACCTGCAGCCAGGCGTCGCCGCCAGGCGAAGGCAATGCATCGGCTGGCGGCGACGGCTGCGGTGCGGCCGTGCACTGCAGGCGTGGCCATTGGCAGTTGATTGCCGCCTCGCCGTTGAACTGCAGGCGCAGGCCATCATCCAGTACCTGCACACTGTTCAAGCGCAGGCGTGGCCCGCTGGCACCGAGAGGTGCAACTGCGGCGTCCAGCGCAGTGGGTTCGAACAGGATCTGGCGCGTAGCCTGGATTGGATCGACCAGTATCGCCTGGCGCCGGCCCTGCGCGTCTTCGCGTTCGTACCAGAACCGCCCATCGGCCAGCCAGTGGGGCAGCACCGAAGCATTGCGCAGCGCACCGCGCAGATGACTGTCATGCACGCGTTCGGCGCGTTGGTAGTCAGCCGCCTGCAACGCGTGCGCAGGGGGGATCGGGAACAGGGCCGCGCAGGCCAGGAGGGCGGCGCGGACAGGCATCAGCAGCGGATCGGAAACGTGCAAGGCAACCTCCTGTTGCAATCGACGACGAATCACAAATGCACGCGCGCCGCGCGCGTATGCCAGACGCAGCCTGAATCAAGCCAAAAAATTCAGCAATGCGAAGACCGCTGTTTTCAGGGAGCGTTGTGGCGAATAACGGAGAATTTACATTCCCGATGCGATGGCGCCCTGGCGCTGCTGCACACCATAAGAAAGTAAAGGTGTACCCCCATGAAGAATTCGCTGATTGCTCTGGCCCTGGCCGCTGCCCTGCCGTTCACCGCCTCGGCTGCTGAGAACCTGTCGTACAACTACGCCGAAGCCGACTACGCCAAGACCGACATCGACGCGTTCAAGGCCGACGGCTGGGGCGTGAAGGGTTCCTACGGCTTCCTGCCGAACTTCCACGCCTTCGGTGAGTACAGCCGCCAGGAAATCGACCACACCAACATCAAGCTGGACCAGTGGAAGATCGGCGCCGGCTACAACGTTGAAATCGCTCCGACCACCGACTTCGTTGCCCGCGTTGCCTACCAGAAGCGCGACCAGAAGCACGGCCTGGACTTCAACGGCTACAGCGCTGAAGCCGGTATCCGCACCGCCTTCGGTGCCCACGCCGAAGTCTACGGCATGGTCGGCTACGAAGACTTCTCGAAGAAGCACGGCATCAATCCGGAAGGCCAGTGGTACGGTCGCCTGGGCGGTCAGGTCAAGCTGAACCAGAACTGGGGCCTGAACGGCGAGCTGAAGATGAACCGCGACGGCGACAAGGAATACACCGTCGGCCCGCGCTTCAGCTGGTAATTGCTTCTTCGGCGCGCCTGCGCGCTGACGATGCCTCGACAGGCCCGGCTTCTGCCGGGCCTGTTGCGTTGTGGGGAAACGAAACCGCGCCTGACCACACGCCCCGGTCGTGCTCTGTTGCAATAAATTGGATTCCGCTGACCGCAGCACCGACCTACGGTGGGTACTTCGTATTGCCGGATCTGTGTGATGCCGCCTGCCGTTCCCGCTCTGTGTCTCGACCGGCCCTGCCGCCTGGCCATGCTGGCGCCGCATCCAGTACTTCGGCTGGGGGTGGAAGTCGTACTGCGCCGGCACGCTGGCGTGCAGGTCTGTGCCAGCTTCACCTGTGAGCGCGAACTGTTCGACCTGCTGCAGCGCCAGCCCGGCGACATCGACCTGTTGCTGGTCGATCTGCTGGCACCGCATGGGCCCGGGGAAGGATTGTCCCTGCTTCGCCTGCTGTCACGGCGCTGGCCGCTGCTGCCGGTGCTGGTGCTGTCCGCACACTGCAATGCCAGCACGGTGACCCTGGCGATGCAGGCCGGCGCGCGCGGCTTCCTGTCCAAGGAGACTTCGCCGGACATGCTGCGACGCGCGGTCGATGTGTTGGTCCGTGGCGGACGCTTCGTACCGCCGGAACTTCGCACGCCGTTGAGTCGATCGCGGATGCGGCGGACACCGGAGCCGCTGCTCGCAGCATTGAGCCGACGTGAGCGCGAAGTGCTCCGGCTGGTCCTGCAGGGCTGCAGCACCGGCGAGGTCGCACGGCGTTTCGGCCGTACGGCCAGCACGGTCAGTACGCAGAAGCGGACCGCCTATCGCAAGCTCGGCATCCGCAGTGACGGCGAACTGTTCCGCATCCGGCATCTGCTCGAGTGAGGGTGAGCCGGCTTATTCGCCCTGGTACTGCTTTTCTTCCACCAGCGCCGAACCGGCCACGCGGTTGATCTCGTTCTTCACCTGCACGCGCTCGCCATTGGTGCCATAGACACCGCGTGCCAGCTGGATGAACGCATCGTCGAACACCTGGGCTGCTTCCTTGTCGCGCAGCTGGTCCTGGATATCCCACATGCGCTCGTTGATCGCCTTCAGCTGCTGCTTCAGCACGGCCAGTGCCGGCTGTGCCTGCAGCTGCTGCTGCAGCAAGGGCAGCAGGCCATCCAGCTCGGTGCGGACGTTGGCCAGCTTGGCCACATCGCCGATGCGCTCGGCCTTGATCTCGAGAATGGTGATCTTGTCGATCAGCTCGCCGATCGATACCGGAGTCAGGATGGCGTCCACGCGGTTGGTTCCTGGAAACAAGGCGCCATGATACCGCGCCGCTGGCACGCGGCCCCCGGTCCACGGGATTTACGCCGAATTTGCGCCATGGGCCCGGCAGCACCCTCGATCCGTTACGGCCACCGCCTCGACACTGCGTTCCCGGCGGCGTGACCGCCTTCGACGAGGAACACAGTGCAGTGAACAGCAAGGGGATGATGGCGGCGATGGTGGCCGCCCTGGCAGGGCTGCTCGGCATCGGCAGCGCCCAAGCACAGGTGCAGGTCAGCGGCAGTGCCGCACTGACCAGCGACTACGTGTGGCGCGGCAGCTCGCAGAGCGACGGCGGCCCGGCGGTGCAGGCCGGCGCGAAGGTCTCGATCCCATCGGGCTGGTACGCCAGCGTGTGGGGTTCCAACGTTTCGTTCAAGCCGGACAACGGCGCGCGCAGCGAGTTCGACCTGGTGGCGGGCTGGTCCGGTGCGCTGGCCCCGGACTGGACGCTGGATGCCAACCTGACCCGCTACGTGTACCCGGGCACTGGCCGCGCGCTGGACTGGACCGAACTCAATACCAGCGTGACCTGGAAGCAGCGCGCCTGGTTGCAGGTCGCCCATTCCAACGACGCGCTGGCGGGCGGCCATCGCGGCACCTATGCCCAGCTGGGCGTGCGTGTACCGCTGCATGAACGTTTCCGCCTGGAAGCGGCGGTGGGCCAGTACTGGCTGGCCACCGCGCAGGGCCCGGATTACCTGCATGGCCAGATCAGTGCCATTGCCACGCTGACTCCGGCATGGGAGCTGCGCGCCACCGTGCATGACACCGACAACGCAGCCAAGCGACTGTTCCCGGGCAATGCCGGTGGACGGTGGGAACTGGCGCTGCAGGGCAGCTTCTAGTTCGGCGACACCGCCTGGCGCGCGCGCAGCGCGCCGGGCAGCCACAGCAGCAGGGCCAGCACGGCCACTGCAGCACCGGCCACGCAGACCCCGGTCCAGCCGAAGCGCTGGTAGACCTGCGCCGACAGCAGCGAGCCCAGCGAACCGCCGATGAAGTAGCCGGTCATGTAGCCGGCGTTGAGCCGGTTGCGCGCCGCCGGTTGCAGTGCGTAGATCAGGTTCTGGTTGCTGACATGCAGCAGCTGCGCGGCCAGGTCCAGCACCACCACACCGGCCAGCAGTGCCAGCAGCGAGTGTGCCGACAGTCCCAGCGGCAGCCATGACAGCAGCAACAGCACCAGTGCGATGGCGGTGGCGCGTCCGGTCTGGCCACGGTCGGACATGCGCCCGGCCAGGCCCGCAGCCAGCGTGCCGGCGGCACCGACCAGCCCGAACAGGCCGATGGTGGCGTCGCTGTAGGCGTAAGGTGGCTGCGCCAGCAGGAACGCGAGCGGGGTCCAGAAGATCGCGAACATGGCGAAGCTGCAGGCGCCCAGCAGGGTGCGCTGGCGCAGCACCGGCTCCTGCACGAACAGCACGCCGATCGAGCGCAGCAATGCGAAATAGCCGAGGCCGGCGCTGTGGTGGAATCGCGGCAGGCCGCGCTGCAGCGCCAGCGCGGTCAGCACCAGGGTGCCGGCGGCGATCGCATACACCAGGCGCCAGTCGCCCAGGCTGGAAAGCAGTCCGGCCACGGTGCGCGCCAGCAGGATGCCCAGCAGCAAGCCACTCATCAACGTGCCGACCACGCGGCCACGATGTTCCGGTGCGGCCAGCGTGGCCGCGAACGGCACCAGCACCTGTGCCACCACCGAGAACAGGCCGGTGATCGCGGTACCCACCAGCAACCAGGCCAGCGACGGCGCACAGGCACTGATCACCAGCCCGCCGGCGGACAGCAGGCTCATCACCACGATCAGGCGGCGGCGTTCGAACAGGTCTCCCAGCGGCACCAGCAGGATCAGTCCGGCGGCATAGCTCAGCTGTGCGGCGGTGACCACCATGCCGACCTGGCCGAACGGCACACCGAAGGCGTCGGCGATGGTGTGCAGCAGCGGCTGCGCATAGTAGTTGCTGGCCACGGCCACGCCGGTAGCCACCGACATCAGCAGCACCTGCCAGCGGTGCAGAGGGGGAAGGGACGGACTCACGCGGTGTTCCAGGAAGCGGGGGGAGCACAGTGTCCGCCTGCTGCAGTCATGATGGAAATGAATCATCATCATCCCTGTCATCTGGAAATGAGATGGTTGCGTGAATCTCAAGCAGCTCGAGTTCGCCGTCGCCCTGGCCGAGGAGGGCAACTTCACCCGTGCCGCCGAGCGCTGCCACGTGGTGCAGTCCGCGCTCAGTCACCAGATCGCCCATCTTGAGCAGGAACTGGGCACAACGCTGTTCGAGCGCCTGCCGCGCCAGGTGCGGGCCACCGCCGCCGGCGAGGCGCTGCTGGTGCATGCACGCCAGGTGCTGGCCAGCCTGCGCCACCTGCGCGCCGACGTGGCCGCCGTCACTGGCGAGGTGCGTGGCCTGCTGGCGATCGGGCAGATCTCCTCGCTGACCGACATCGATGTGGTGGCGATGCTGGCGGCCTTCCAGCAGGCGCACCCGCAGGTGGAGTTCCAGCTGCGGGTCGACAAGAGCGAGGACCTGATCGCGCAGGTGCAGTCGCGAGAGCTGGACGTGGCACTGGTCGGATTGGCGCCGTCGGCGGGG
Source organism: Stenotrophomonas sp. SBJS02 (assembly GCF_020428325.2). Taxonomy (NCBI): domain Bacteria; kingdom Pseudomonadati; phylum Pseudomonadota; class Gammaproteobacteria; order Lysobacterales; family Lysobacteraceae; genus Stenotrophomonas; species Stenotrophomonas sp. SBJS02. The sequence goes on from NZ_CP109812.1 coordinate 343,758, forward strand.
CTGGACGGGGTCTGCCACCAGATGCTGCAGGAAGAAGACCTGGTGGCGGTGCTGGCGCCGTCGCACCGCTTGGCCCGGCGCAAGCGGCTGCCGTTGACCGAATTGCAGGACGAGGCGCTGGTCGACTTTCCGCGCGGCACCGGTGCGCGGCGGCAGACCGACGATGCCTTCGCCGCCGCTGGCCTGCCGCATACGGTGCGCTTCGAGGTCAATCTGATGGAACTGATCGAGCGCTTCGTCCGTCATGGGCTGGCGGTTGGCATCGTGCCAGCGTTGATCGCCGACGGGTTCCAGGGGGTGGTACAGATTCCGCTGCAACCGACCCCGACCCGCCGCGTGCACCTGGTCTGGCAGCGACTGCCGACACCGGCGGCGCGGGCGTTTGTCGAAGCTGTGCTCAGCCGCGCAGGCGCAGGCTCAGGCCCTTGAGGAAATTGCGCAGCATCTGGTCCAGGCAGCGCCGGTAATTGGTGTGCCCGGGCTGGCGGAACAAGGCGCCCACTTCCGACTTGGAGACGTTGAAACCGGCGCTGGCGAAGATCTCCATCAGATCGACGTCGCGCAGCTGGAAGGCGACGCGCAGCTTCTTCAGCACCAGGTTGTTGTCGATGCGGGTTTCCACCGCGCGCTGCGGCTGGCTCTCGTCGCGACCGCGCAGGTGCACGATCAGGCCGTCGAGGAAGTGCGCCAGCGCACTGTCGCTCATCGCCTCGAAACCGGCTTCGTCCTCGCGGCGCAGCCAGGCCTTCACCTGTTCGGGATCCACGGCGAAGGCCGGGTCGGCCATCTGGCACAGGGTCACCACGTGGTGGTCGCCCAGGTCCAGGGAGTAGCGCACGCTGCGCAGGACATCGTTGTTGATCATGGCCCAATTGTACCGGTCACCCCGGCAGGCGGGGCCGGATCTGGCCGATCAGGCAACGCAACCCCCGGCCGACGGTGCCAGAATGGGGGTCTGGTTTTCCCCCTGGAGTTGCCTGATGACCCGCACTGTCCTGATTACCGGCGCCACGTCCGGCTTCGGCGCCGCCGCTGTCCACCGCTTCGCCCAGGCGGGCTGGAAGGTGATCGCCACCGGCCGCCGCAGTGAACGCCTGCAGCCGCTGGTCGAGCGCTACGGCAAGGACGTGGTGCATGCGGCCGCCTTCGACATCCGCGATCCGGTCGCGATGGAAGCCGCGCTGCTGGCACTGCCGCCTGCCTTCGGCGAGATCGATCTGCTGGTCAACAACGCCGGTCTGGCACAGGGCACCGCGCCGGCACAGAGCGCCAAGCTGTCGGACTGGACCACGATGATCGACACCAACATCACCGCGCTGGTGACCCTGACCCATCGCCTGCTGCCGCAGCTGGTGGAGCGCAAGGGCGCGATCATCAACATTTCGTCGGTGGCCGGCGTCTACCCGTACCCGGGCGGCAACGCCTACGGTGGTACCAAGGCCTTCGTCAGCCAGTTCTCGCTGGGCCTGCGTTCGGACCTGCACGGCACCGGCGTGCGCGTGACCACGATCGAGCCGGGCATGGCCGAAACCGAGTTCACCGTGGTGCGTACCCATGGCGACCAGGCGGCATCGGACAAGCTCTATACCGGCGCCAACCCGATGACCGCCGAAGACATCGCCGAACAGATCTTCTGGGTGGCCAGCCTGCCGCCGCACCTGAACATCAATCGCCTGGAACTGATGCCGGTTAGCCAGTCCTTCGCCGGTTTCCAGGTGGCACGCGAAAGCTGACAGCCGTTTGTAGAGTCGAGCCATGCCCGACTCCACAGAAACAAAAAAAAAAGCCGGGCAATGCCCGGCTTTTTCATTCGCAGCGGCAGACTTACTGCGCCTTGATCGCCATCGCCTGCAGGCCGGTGCCATCCAGCTTCTGCTTGGCTTCGGACAACTCGCCGGCACTGCCATACGGCCCCATGCGCACGCGGTACACGGTCTTGCCGTTGATCTGCGCCGATTCCACGCGTGCTGCCAGGCCCATCATCGCCAGCTTGGCCTTGGTCGCTTCGGCATCGCCGGAGGCGCCGAACGCACCCGCCTGCAGGATGTAGCGGGCGTTGTCGGCGGCAGCCGGTGCAGCAGCGGCCGGCGTACCGGCCGTGGTCGGCGGGGTTTCCGCACGCGCTGCCGGAGTGGCGGCGGCGCTGGTCGACGCCGTCGGCGTGCTGGCCGGCGGCGTTGCCGCAGCCGGGCGTTCACTCAGCGGTGCCGGCAGCGGACGGCTGGTAGCGGTCACCGGCGCAGTGCTGGCGACGCTGGCCGTGGCCGGCGGTGCGGTGGCCGCAACCGGCGGAACCGGCTTGCCTTCCAGTGCCGCCTGCGCGCGCTGCGCTTTCGGCCTTGGCCCCGGCGCTGGTCTTCGGCACGCGCGCTGGCGGCCAGTTCGGCGTCGGACATTTCAACTTCCTTGCCCGGCAGCAGGGTGTAGAAGTCGTACTGGGTGGCGGCCGGCTTTTCCGGTTCGGCCGGCTTCGGCGTGGCCGGCTGCGCGGCCGGCTGGGTGCCCACATCGCTGTCGGCATCCGCGACCGGGGCCGGCTGCGCGTTCGGGTTCGGCTGCGGACCGGCGCGAAGGAAGCCATCGCCTTCGCCCTTGAACAGGTTCGGCGCCGCCAGGAACACCACGGCCGCAATCGCCACGCCAGCGACCAGCCACACCCATCCGGGTGTGCCCTGGCTGCTGCTGTTGCGTCGTGCCTGGTTTTTGCCGCGTCGTGCTGCCATGGGTACTGCGTCTCCTGATGCTTACATTTTTTCCGGGGCGCTGACGCCCAGGAGTTCGAGGCCGTTGGCCAGCACCTGCCGCGCGGCGCAGGCCAGGGTCAGCTTGGCGTTGCGATCGGCGGCGTCTTCCACCAGCACCGGCGTCCCGTGATACCACGTGTGGAAGGCGTGCGCCAATTCACGCAGGTACTGCGCCACCAGGTGCGGTTCCAGCGCCACGCCGGCCGCCTCCACCACTTCCGGGTACCGCGAGATCTCGTTCATCAGCAGCAGCGAAGCGTCGTCAGCCAAGCGGCCAAGGTTGGCCAGGCCGTTGCCCTGTTCGTACACCAGGCCCTTCTCCTGCGCCTGGCGCAGCAGGCTGCAGACGCGGGCATGGGCGTACTGTACGTAGAACACCGGGTTGTCGTTGCTCTGCTGGCGGGCCAGGTCGATGTCGAAGGTCAGCTGCGAATCGGGCTTGCGCGCGATCAGGAACCAGCGGGTGGCATCGCGGCCGGCTTCCTCGATCAGGTCGCGCAGGGTGAAGTAGCTGCCGGCACGCTTGGACAGCTTCACTTCCTCGCCGCCACGCATGACGGTGACCATCTGGTGCAGCACGTATTCCGGCCAGCCCTGCGGGATGCCCACTTCCATCGCCTGCAGGCCGGCGCGCACGCGTGCCAGCGAGCCATGGTGGTCGGCACCCAGTTCGGTGATCGCGCGCTCGTAGCCGCGCTGCCACTTGGACAGGTGGTAGGCCACGTCCGGCACGAAGTAGGTGAAGGTGCCGTCGGACTTGCGCATCACGCGGTCCTTGTCGTCACCGAAGTCGGTGCTGCGCAGCCACAGCGCGCCACCTTCTTCATAGGTATGGCCCGAGGCCTGCAGCTTGGCCACCGCTTCGGCTACCTTGCCGTCGGCGTACAGCGAGCTTTCCAGGAAATAGATGTCGAAGTCGACGCCGAACGCGGCCAGGTCCAGATTCTGCTCGTTGCGCAGGTAGGCCACGGCGAAGCGGCGGATTGCCTGCATGTCGTCCGGGTCCTTGGCGCCGACCACGGTGCTGCCTTCCAGGTCGACGCTGGCGCCGGCCATGTAGGCGCGGGCGACGTCGGCGATGTATTCACCGCGGTAGCCACCTTCCGGCCAGCCGTCCTGGTCCGGCGCGATGCCCTTGATCCGCGCCTGGGTGGACAGCGCCAGGTTTTCGATCTGTACGCCGGCGTCGTTGTAGTAGAACTCACGCTTGGCGTTCCAGCCGTTGGCATCGAGCACGCGCGCCACGCAGTCGCCGATCGCCGCCGCGCGGCCATGGCCGACATGCAGCGGACCGGTCGGGTTGGCCGACACGTACTCCACGCCCACCGTGCGGCCGTTGCCGGACAGGTTGCGGCCGTAGTCGTGGGCTTCCTTGATGACCGAGGCGGCTTCGCGCTGGTACGCGGCCGGGGCCAGGTGGAAGTTGATGAAGCCGGGGCCGGCGATCTCGACCTTGCTGACGTCCTCGCTGCGCGGCAGCGCCTCGACCAATGCCTGTGCCAGTGCGCGCGGATTGCTGCGCGCGGCCTTGGCCAGCAGCATCGCGGCGTTGGTGGCGAAGTCGCCGTGGTCGCGGGTCTTCGGGCGCTCGACCACGAAGTCCGGCGGCAGGGAGTCGGCGGGCAGGGTGCCATTGGCGCGCAAGGCTTCGATGCCTTGGCTGATCAGGGCGCGGAGGAGATTTTTCACGAGGCCTGCTGTGAGAATGAGCGGCGGAATCGCCCATTTTAGCGCAGATGCCCGCGCCCACGCTGACCAGAACATGCCTGTGGGGGCGGCCGATAGCGCCCGAAGGGGCCGCGCTCAGCCGAACAGGCGTGGCTGGGGCGGGGATAGCAGGCCCCGTTCAGCAAATGAAACGGGACGGCCCTCGCCGACCACGAAGTGGTCCAGCAGGCGCACGTCCACCATTGCCAGCGCCTGCTGCAGTTCGTCGGTGATGCGGGTATCGGCGCTGGAGGGTTCCGGGTCGCCGGAAGGGTGGTTGTGGCTGAGGATCACCGCCGCCGCGTTGTGCAGCAGGGCGCGCCGGACCACTTCGCGGGGGTAGACCGGTGCGGCGTTGATGGTGCCGTGGAACAGCTCCTCGCAGGCGATCAGGCGGTGGCGGTTGTCCAGGAACAGGGCCATGAAGATCTCCCGGGCCTGCCCCCGCAGGCGGTGCTGCAGATAGCGGCCGACCGCGGCCGGGTTGTTGCCGACCGCTTCGCCGTGTTCCAGCTCGGCGGCCAGGTAACGGTGGGCCAGTTCCAGCCCGGCAGCCAGCGTACAGCTGCGCGCCGGGCCCAGCCCGGGCAGGCGGGCCAGCTCCCGCGCGGGCCGATCGAGCAGCACCCGCAACGGGCCATGCGCCTGCAGCAGGTCGCGCGCGGTCTGCACGGCATCGCGGCCGCCGAACCCGGAGCCGAGAAACAGGGCCAGCAGTTCGGCGTCGGAAAGTGACGTGGGCCCGCGCGCGATCAACTTCTCGCGGGGGCGTTCCTGTTCGGGCCAGTCGTGGATGGGCATGCCTGCATCATCGCCAGCCCAGGCGGCGTCTCCCATCAGGGCTTGCCGCAGGCCCGGGTCGGTCGATGCCTCAGTCGCGCCGGGTCTGCAGGTAGTCGAACAGTTCCTGGTTGTTCTGCAGGCCCAGCTTGCGCTTGGCTTCGGCCTTCTGCCGGCTGATGGTCTTCGGGCTGCGCCCACAGCGCTCGGCGACTTCGTTCACGTTGAGACCGGCCGCCAGCAGCTCCAGCACTTCCTGTTCACGTGCCGACAGCGGCGCCGGTTCGCGCGGAAACAGCAGGTCGCGCGCCTGCAGGTGGTGGCGCAGCTGCTGGGAGACGAATACCTGCCCGGCCAGCGCGGCGTTCAGCGCCTGGGGCAGTTCGGCGAAATCGGCACACTTGTCGACCAGGCCGCTGATGCCCTCCCGCAGCAGTCCGTCCAGCAGGCCGGGATGTCGGGCGCCGGTCAGCACCACCACCGGCAGGCCAGGGCGGCGCATGCGCAGCGCGTCGATCAGCTCTGGACCATCCGGGCCGGCACCCGGCATCGACAGGTCGGTCAGCACTGCATCGCAGTCGTGGTGGTCCACCAGCTCCAGCAGCTGGGCACCGTCACGTGCACTGCCGACGATGTCCATCAGATGGGTCTGCAGCACGATACGGATGCCATGCAGGACCACGGGATGGTCGTCGGCGATGATGATGCGTGGATGCACGCGGCTCCTTGAGGATCGAACAGGCCACGGTGAGCGGCGGCCAACGCCTGATTCTGCAAAAGGGCGGGGTCGTAACGGTATAGGAAAGGTCCGAAACCGATGCCCGGCGTCTGCCAGGTCAATACGGGCGGACTCCATCTGCTGATAGCCGCCCGCTATGTATGCCGTGTACCGGGACATTACCGACCATCGGGTAAGCTACCGCCCTCGTTTGCACAGGAATTCCAGGTGGCTGACTCCCCCAATGCTTCTCCCGCGCCGGCCCGCGCGCTGGAAGGTCAGAAACTGCTGTTGTGCGTCGGAGGCGGGATCGCGGCCTACAAGGCTTTGGAGCTGGTGCGGCGCCTGCGCGACGCCGGTGCCCAGGTGCAGGTGGCGATGACCGCCGGTGCCCAGCAGTTCGTCACTCCGCTCAGCTTCCAGGCCCTGTCCGGGCAGCCGACCCGCACCACGTTGTGGGACAGCGCCGCCGAACAGGCCATGGGCCACATCGAGCTGGCCCGCTGGGCCGACCGCATCGTGGTCGCCCCAGGCACCGCCGATCTGCTGGCACGGCTGGCCCAGGGCCATGCCGATGACCTGGTCAGCACCCTGTGCCTGGCCAGCACTGCGCCGTTGACGATCTGCCCGGCGATGAACCACCGCATGTGGCTGCATCCGGCCACCCAGGCCAACATCGCCCTGCTGCGCCAGCGCGGCGCGCAGGTGATCGGTCCGGTCGACGGTCCGCTGGCCGAAGGTGAGTCCGGTCCGGGTCGTCTGGCCGAGCCCGGCGACATCGTGGCCGCGCTGGCCGCCAATGGCAGCAGCGCCGCGACCGTTGCCGCGCCGGAAATCCGCGCGCTGCAGGGCCTGCGCCTGCTGATCAGCGCCGGTCCGACCTATGAAGATATCGATCCGGTGCGCTACGTTGGCAACCGCAGCAGCGGCAAGATGGGCTTCGCCCTGGCCGCGGCTGCCGCGACGATGGGCGCCCAGGTGGTGCTGGTCAGCGGCCCGGTACAGCTGCCGACGCCACCCGGCGTGCAGCGGGTCGACGTGCGCTCGGCCGCGCAGATGCGCGATGCCGTGCTGAAGTCGCTGCCGGCCGACATCTATATCGGCGCCGCCGCGGTGTCCGACTACACGCCGCGCCAGGTGGCTCCGCAGAAGCTGAAGAAGACCGCCGAGAGCCAGTCGCTGGTGATCGAGCTGGTGCGCACGCCGGACATCCTTGCCGAAGTTGCCGCGCAGACGCAGTCGCTGAAGCTGGTGGTCGGCTTTGCCGCCGAAACCCACGACGTGGAGAAATATGCGCGTGGCAAGCTGGTCGACAAGCGCCTGGACCTGGTGATCGCCAACCAGGTCGGCATCAGCGGCGGCGGTTTCGAGAGCGACAACAATGCCGCCACTGCCTTCTGGCAGGATGGTGAACAGGTATTCCCGGCCACCTCCAAGCGCGAGCTGGCCGAACAACTGCTGGCGCTGATCGCGCGGAGACTCCAGGCATGACCCAGGCTTCCACTTCCCAACCGCTGCAGGTCAAGCTGCTCGATCCGCGCTTCGGCGACAGCTGGCCTCTGCCGGCCTACGCCACCGAAGCCAGCGCCGGCATGGACCTGCGCGCCGCGCTGGATACCGCGCTGACCCTGCAGCCGGGCGACACTGCGCTGGTGCCCAGCGGCCTGGCCATCCACATCGCCGATCCGAACCTGTGCGCGGTGATCCTGCCGCGCTCGGGGCTGGGCCATCGCCATGGCATCGTGCTCGGCAACGGCACCGGTCTGATCGACGCCGACTACCAGGGCCCGCTGCTGATCAGCGTCTGGAACCGTGGTCGCGAGGCCTTCACCATCGAGCCGGGCGATCGCATCGCGCAGCTGGTGGTGGTGCCGATTGCCCGCGTCAGCCTGCAGGTGGTGGATACTTTCACCGACAGCGTGCGGGGAACGGGTGGATTCGGCCATACCGGGGTGCGTTGACGGGGGACATCGATGAGCGGCATCGGGGAAGGACAGCGGGGACGGTCGTTGGGACGCAGCGCGCCACTATTGGGGGTGCTGCTGGTCCTGCTGGCTGGCTGGTTCGGATGGAGCGCGGTGCAGCAATGGCGCCAGGAGGCCAACGGCCAGGCGCTGGAAGAAGCACGTGACCAGGCCGTGCAGGGCCTGCAGGAGGCGGCCGCCGGCCAGCTGAAGCAGCTGCAGCAGCAGCTGAAGAACGAACGCGTGCAGCAGGCGCTGCAGGCCGGTGATGCCGCGGCAGCGGCGCTGGCCGTGCGCGAGAGCTGGACCGGCGTGGAGCAGGCTGACGTGCTGACCGCCGATTTGGCCAACGCCTACGCCGACCCGGCCACGTTCGGCTATGCCCGATTGGCGCTGCTGGAAGCGGCATTGGCCGAAGGCAAGCCCAGCCTGCGCGTGGTCCGCGATGGCGGTGGCAATCGCCTGGGCCTGGCAGCGCCGGTCCAACTGGGCAGTCTTGGCCCGGCGGTGCTGTATGTGCGCCAGCCGTTGTTGCGGCTGACCTCACCGCTGGATCAGGTGAGCGCGCCCTCGGCGGGTTTCCTCGGATTGCGCCAGGGCGCGCACGACCTCGTCGCCCAGGGCGATTCCGGCCTGGCGGAAAGCGCCGAGGCACTGGCACGGCCGGTCACCGGTACACCGCTGCGGCTGGTGGCCGCGGTACCCAATGTCGAACCCGGTCCGCTGGGCCTGGGTTCGTTGGCCAGCGCCATCGTCGCGCTGCTGCTGGCGTTCATCGCCGTGCTGCTGGTGGTCGGTCGCGGTCGCCTGCCGAAGACGTTGCCGCTGCCGCGCCGTGCGGCCGTGACGGAAGCGGATCATGGCCCGACCCTGAGCGAGAGCCTGCAGATGGCGCCGCCGCCGGTGGCCGAGGCCAGCGCAACTGAAAGCGCACCGCCGCCTCCGCCGCCGGTTCCGGCCGAGGAACTGGCGGCAGGCATCTTCCGCGCCTACGACATCCGCGGCGTGGTCGGCAGCCAACTGACGCCGAAGACGGCGGCGCTGATCGGCCAGGCCATCGGCACCGCAGCGTTGGAGCAGGGCCTGCGCGAGGTGGTGATCGGTCGCGATGGCCGCCTGTCCGGCCCGGAGCTGGCCGCAGGCCTGGCCGAGGGCCTGCGGCGTGCCGGTTGCGCGGTGATCGACATCGGCCTGGCGCCGACCCCAGTGGTGTACTACGCCGGCTTCCACCTGCGTACCGGCACCTGCGTGGCGGTCACCGGCAGTCATAACCCGCCCGAGTACAACGGCTTCAAGGTGGTGATCGGCGGCGAGACGCTGTCCGGCGATGCCATCACCGATCTCTACCAGCGCATTGTCGAGGGCCGCCTGGTGCAGGCCGCCGAGCCGGGCGATTACCAGCAGCGCGATGTCAGTGCCGATTACATCCAGCGCATCGCCGACGACGTGCAGCTGGACCGCCCGCTGAAGGTGGTGGCCGATGCCGGCAACGGCGTCGCCGGTGCGCTCGCACCGCAGCTGCTGGAAGCGATCGGCGCCGAAGTCATTCCCTTGTACTGCGATGTCGACGGTACCTTCCCCAACCATCATCCGGACCCCAGCGAGCCGGCCAACCTGGAAGATCTGGTAGCGACGGTCAAGCGCTTCGGTGCCGACCTCGGCGTAGCCTTTGATGGCGACGGTGACCGGCTGGGCGTGGTCACCGGTGAAGGCAAGATCATCTATGCCGACCGCCTGCTGATGCTGTTCGCCGCCGACGTGCTGATGCGCAATCCGGGCGCGATGGTGATCTACGACGTGAAGTGCACCGGCAAGCTGTCCGACCACGTGTTGCGCAATGGTGGCAGCCCGTTGATGTGGAAGACCGGGCACTCGCTGATGAAGGCGAAGATGCGCGAGACCGATGCCGAGCTGGCCGGCGAGATGAGCGGCCACTTCTTCTTCAAGGAGCGCTGGTTCGGTTTCGACGATGGCCTGTATGCGGCGGCGCGCCTGCTGGAGATCCTGGCCCAGCGCGAGGAAACCCCGGATGAGGTCCTGGCAGAGCTGCCGGAGATGGTGGCCACGCCGGAACTGAAGGTGCCGGTGGCCGAAGGCACGCCGCATGCGCTGGTGGCGATGCTGGTGGCGGCGGCGCAGTCGCCGGACAACCCGTATGTGGGCGGCCGCCTGTCGACCATCGACGGCTTGCGCGTGGATTTCCCCGATGGCTGGGGCCTGGTGCGTGCTTCCAATACCACGCCGGTGCTGGTGCTGCGCTTCGAGGGCAACGACGAGGCGGCACTGGAACGCATCCAGGCGTTGTTCCGCAGCCAGTTGCAGCCGGTGCTGGGCGACACCCCGCTGGGGTTCTGAGGTCGGGCCGGGCTGCGCCCGGCACCCGCCGAAGCAACGTCAACGTCAACGTCAAAGGCCGGCTATCCGTGGGACACCGCCCCACCCCTGACAATGTCCTGGAGCTGTTGGTAGGTGTCGACCTTGGTCGACACGGTAGATCCACGCCATGCGTGGATGTTCTTCCGAATTCGTTTGTCTGGTGGGTGCCGACCGTTGGTCGGCACACTTTCACCCCTTGAACCGCAACCCCACGCCCGGTTCGGTGAACAGGTAGCGCGAATCCAGCGCTGAATCGCCCAGCTTGTGCCGCAGCTTGCCGACCAGAATGCGCAGGTAGTGGGTGTCGTGCTGGTGGGTCGGGCCCCAGATTTCCTGCAGGATCTGCGGCTGGGTCACCACGCGCCCCGCGTTGCGCAGCAGCAGCGACAGCAACGCGTATTCCTTGCGGGTCAACGCCACCGGCTCGCCGTCCAGCGCCACTTCACGGCGCACCAGGTCCACATGCAGGTGGCCATCGTCGAACACCGGTGGCGTGCCATCACTGGGCACGCTGCGGGTGCGCAGCAGCGCCCGTACCCGTGCCATCAGCTCCTGCGTGCCGAACGGCTTGGTCACGTAGTCGTTCGCACCTGTATCCAGTGCGCGCACCTTCTCGGCTTCACCCGCACGCACGGTCAGCATGATCACCGGCACCTGGCTCCACTGCCGCAGCTGCTCCAGCACCTCATGGCCTTCCATGTCCGGCAGGCCGATGTCCAGGATCACCAGGTCCATGTCTTCACTGGCCGCCAGCTGCAGGCCTTCCTGGCCGGTGGCGGCCTGCCGAACCTGGTAGCCCTGCGCGCGCAGGCTGATATCCAGGAACCGGCGGATCTGGGTTTCATCATCGATCACCAGCACGCGTGCGGGCGGCACGCTGGCGTCAATCGGGGTCGGGCTCATCGTGGGAGGCTGGCTTGAGCAGGGGCAGGGTGATGCGGATCAGGGTACCGCGACCGTCGCGTCCGGGCAGCGCCTGCACGCTGCCGCCATGTGCGCCGATCATGCCCTGGCAGATGGTCAGGCCCAGGCCGGTGCCGTGGCGGCCGCGGTCGCCGCGTTCAACGCTGTAGAACATGTCGAAGATGCGTGCGCGCTCGTCATCGGGAATGCCGGGGCCGGCATCGATCACGTCGATGCGCAGCTGGCCGTCCAGTTCACGCGCCTGTACCTGTACGGCAGCATCGGGCGGCGAGAACTTGGCCGCGTTCTCCATCACGTTGAACACCGCCTGTTCGACCAGTGCCGGATGCACCCAGATCGGCGCCAGCGTGGCCGGAATATCCAGCTCCAGCCGTACCTTGGGCTGGTAGCGCTGCAGGCGCCGCGCCGCCGAGCCGATCAGTTCGTCCACGCCGATCCAGTCGCGGTTGATCTTCAATCCTTCGTGGCCGAGGCGGGTCATGTCCAGCAGGTTCTGGATGTAGCGGTCCAGCCGTTCGCCTTCCACCAGGATGGTGTCCAGCAGGGCACGGCGATCGGCTGTATCCATCGCCGCACCGTAGCTGGCCAGGCTGTCGGCCGAACCGATCATCGCCGCCAGCGGCGAGCGCAAGTCGTGCGATACCGAAGAGAGCAGGGCCGAGCGCAATCGCTCGGTCTCGTTGCTGACGTGGGCCTGTTCCAGTTCGGCCACCAGCCGGGTGCGCAGCGCGGCCTGCGCGATGTCATCCACCATCGCCTCTGCCAGCTGCCGTTGTTCGGGCAGCAGGCGCGCCTGTGCGCCGGGCAGGTACAGGCCGGCCACGCCGACCGCACGATCCTCGCCATCCAGCAGCGGCAGGAACCACCATTGCGCGCCGGCGAGGGTGTCGGTGAAGCGGCCGCTGGGCTGGCCGTGGCGCAGTGCCCAGTCGGCGGCGGCCAGGTCGGTATCGCCCGGTTGGCTGCGGCCACCGGTGGCGGTATCGGCGCCGATCCGCAGCCACGCCGGCACGTCCATGGCCTGTTCCAGTGCATGCCGACCCGCCTGCGCCACTTCGCCGTTGCCGGCGGCACTGGCCAGCTGGCGTCCCAGCTGCTGGCGCGCGCGCGCATGGCGGTTGGCCGCACGCAGCGCGATCACCTGCATGCGCAGGCGCGAGGCCAGGCGTCCGGCCACCAGCGCGGCGGCCAGGAACAGGAACACGGTGATCACGCCCTGGCGCGCGCCGATGGCGAAGGTGAAGCGCGGCGCGATGAACAGGAAGTTGTAGGCGAGGAAGCACAGGATCGCCGCCATCACCGCCACGCTGGCGCGCGTACGTGCGGCCACCAGCACCACCGCCACGATGAACACCATGGACAGGTCGGCCATGCCCACCCAGCGTTCGGCCAGCCAGGCCACCGCACAGGCCAGTGCGGTGGCGATCAGCGCCTGCGCCGGCTCGTAGCTGATGCCGCGCATGGGTGGCAGCAGACCCTCGCGGCGCGAGCGTGCTCGCGCCTGCGGGGTGCTGATGATGGTGATCTCGTAGTGCGCGCCGCGCTGGATCAGCTGCTGGGTCAGGGTCCGGTTGAACATCCGCGCCAGCGGACGCTCGCGGGTGCGGCCCAGCACCAGGGTCGATACGCCGTTGTGTGCGGCATGGTCGAGCAGGGCATCGGCGATGCTCGATCCGTGCAGCAGTTCGGCGTCGCCGCCCAGCCGCCGTGCCAGCGCGAAGGCAGCATCGATCTCGCGCCGGGTTGCCTCGTCCTGGCGACGGCCCTGCACGGTCACTACCGTCCACGGTGCGTCGCGGCGCTCGGCGATGCGCCGCGCCACGCGCACCAGGTATTCACTCTGACCGCCGCCATCAATGGCCACCAGCACGCCGCGACGCAGCGGCAGGTTGCTCTCGCCACGCGCGGCGCGTGCTTCGCGCAGGCTGCTGTCGACGCGGTCTGCCGCTTCCTGCATGGCCAGTTCGCGCAGCGCGGTCAGGTTGGCCGGCGAGAAGAACGCCTGAAGTGCCTGCGCGGCCTGCTCCGGCACATAGACCTTGCCCTGCTGCAGGCGCGCGATCAGTTCGCGCGGCGGCAGGTCGACCAGCACGATGTCGTGCAGGCGGTCGAGCACACCGTCCGGCACGGTCTCGCTGACCCGCACACCGGTGATGCGCATCACCACGTCATTGAGGCTTTCCAGATGCTGGATGTTGACCGTGGTCCAGACATCGATGCCGGCGTCCAGCAGCTCCATCACATCCTGCCAGCGCCGCTCGTGGCGGCTGCCGGGTGCATTGCGATGGGCCAGTTCGTCCACCAGCACCAGCGCTGGATGCCGCGCGAGCACGGCATCCAGGTCCATCTCCTGCAGGGTGTGGCCGTGGTAGGCCACTGCCTTCAGGGGTAGCTGTGGCAGCCCCTCCAGCAGCGCCTGGGTATCGGCACGGCCATGGGTTTCCACCAACCCGACCACCAGGTCGACGCCGCGGCGCAGCTGTTCCTGCGCGCGGGTCAGCATGGTATAGGTCTTGCCCACGCCCGGCGCCGCGCCGAGGAACACGGTCAGCTTGCCGCCGGCCTCGCGTTGCAGGCCTTCGACCAGGGCATCGGCCTGGCGGGTACGCGCATCAGTCATGGGTGCCGCTGTCATGGCCGCCATTGTGCGCGCAGCCGGTGCAGGCCGGCATCACGGCGCCTTCGCCGCGTGATCCAGCGCGAAGTTCAGCGTCACCACGTTCACCCGCGGCTGGCCGAACAGGCCCCACTGGCGGCCTTCGGTATGCGCCTGCACCAGCGCCTGCACGCGTTCCACCGGCAAGCCACGGGCACGCGCCACGCGTGCCACCTGCAGCTGCGCGGCGGCCGGCGACAGCTGCGGATCCAGGCCACCACCAGACTGGGTGACCAGATCCGCCGGCACCTGCGCCGGCGCAACGCCCTCGCGCGCAGCCACCGCAGCGGTGCTGGCAGCGACGCGCTCGGCCAGCGCGGGGTTGCTGCGCGCCATGTTGGAACCGGCCGCCGCCATCGGGTCGTAGTTGGCGGCCGACGGACGTGCCTGGAAGTAGCCGTCACCGGTGAACGGCTGCGACAGCCAGGCCGAGCCGCGCACCTGGCCGTTGCCATCGCGCAGCAGGCTGCCCTCAGCCTGGGTCGGGTAGGCCAGGCCGGCGAAACCGGTGGCGATACCGGCGTAGACCGCACCGGCCAGCAGCAGGGTGGCCAGGCCCAGGCCGATCGCCGGGCGCCAGCTGGCGCCATCCTGCAGGCTGGCCACGCGGGCCTCGGCCTTCGGTTCGCGGGCCAGGGAGGTGGAGGTGGAAGCAGAACGGTTCATGCGCCGAATACCAGGACAAGAAGGAGGTCGATTGCCTTGATCGCTGCGAACGGCAGCAGCACGCCGCCGAGGCCGTACACCAGCATGTTCCGGCGCAGCAGCGCCGTTGCGGTGGCCGGGCGGAAGCGCACGCCACGCAGGGCGAGCGGAATCAGGGCGGGAATCACCAGGGCATTGAAGATCAGTGCCGCCAGCACCGCGTTGCGCGGGCTCGACAGCTGCATCACGTTCAATGCGGCCATGGTGGGAACGGCAGCGGCAAACAGCGCCGGCAGGATCGCGAAGTACTTGGAGACGTCGTTGGCCAGCGAGAAGGTAGTCAGCGCACCGCGCGTGATCAGCTGCTGCTTGCCCACTTCCACCACTGCCAGCAGCTTGGCCGGGTCCGAATCGAGGTCGACCATGTTGCCGGCTTCCTTCGCCGCCTGCGTGCCGGAGTTCATCGCCAGGCCGATGTCGGCCTGCGCCAGCGCCGGGGCGTCGTTGGTGCCGTCGCCGACCATCGCCACCAGACGGCCACCGGCCTGCTCCTGGCGGATGCGCGCCAGCTTGTCTTCCGGGCGGGCCTCGGCGATGTAGTCGTCGACACCGGCTTCGGCGGCGATGGCGGCGGCGGTCAGCGGATTGTCGCCGGTGATCATCACCGTGCGGATGCCCATCGCCCGCAGCTGCGCGAACTTCTCGCGCATGCCGTGCTTGACCACGTCCGACAGCTCGATCACGCCCAGCACGTGGCGGCCCTCGGCCACCACCAGCGGGGTGGCACCGTTGCGTGCGACCTGCTCGACGCGACCGGTCAGTTCAGCCGGCACATTGCCGCCCAGCGACTGTACATGGGCACGGATCGCATCGGCGGCACCCTTGCGGATCTGCCGCCCATGTTCCAGATCCACGCCCGACATGCGGGTCTGCGCACTGAAGGCCAGGTACTCGGCATGGTCCGGTTCGGCGGTGGCACAACCCTGTTCGCGCGCCAGGCGCACGATCGACTTGCCTTCCGGGGTCGGGTCGGCCAGCGAAGAGAGCAGGGCTGCTTCGCGCAGCTGGCTGGCGTCGATGCCGGCCAGCGGGTGGAAATGGCTGGCCTGGCGGTCGCCGTAGGTGATGGTGCCGGTCTTGTCCAGCAGCAGCACGTCGACGTCGCCGGCCACTTCCACCGCCTTGCCCGACTTGGCCAGCACATTGGCGGCCAGCGCACGGTTCATGCCCGCGATGCCGATCGCCGGCAGCAGCCCGCCGATGGTGGTCGGGATCAGGCACACCAGCAGCGCGATCAGCAACAGCGGGTCGACCTTGACGCCCACCGAGGCACCGATCGCCGGCAGCGTTGCCACCACCACCAGGAAGGTCAGCGTCATCGCTGCCAGCAGCAGGGTCAGCGCGATCTCGTTCGGCGTCTTCTGGCGGTTGGCACCTTCCACCAGCGCGATCATCCGGTCCAGGAAGCTGTGGCCCGGCTCGGCGGTCACCCGCACGATGATCTGGTCGGACAGCACCTTGGTGCCGCCGATCACGCCGGAGCGGTCGGTACCGGCCTCGCGCAGCACCGGTGCCGATTCGCCGGTCACTGCCGCTTCGTTGATGGTGGCCAGGCCCTGCACGATCTCGCCATCGGCCGGTACCAGCTCACCGGCACTGACGATCACATGGTCCCCCGGGCGCAGTTCGGCGGCCGGTACCTGGGCTTCGGCCGCGCCCGGTTGCGGCGCAGCCAGCCGGCGTGCCACCAGATCCTGGCGGGCACGGCGCAGCGACGCGGCCTGGCCACGGCCACGCGCCTCGGCCACCGCTTCGGCGAAGTTGCCGAACAACACGGTCACCAGCAGGATCGCGGTCACCGCCAGGCCGAAGCCCAGCGGCGCATTGCCGGTCAGGGTGACGATGGCGGCGACGATCGTGCCGGCCATCACCACCGCCATCACCGGGCTGCGCACCAGGTGCATCGGGGACAGCTTCAGCACCGCCTCGACCAGCGCACGGCGCAGGCCGGCGGCATCGAGCAGGGCAGGGCGCGCTGCAGGGGAACTACGGGTTGAACTTGCGTGGGTACTCATCGGGGTGTCCTTAGTGCAGTCCCAGGCTCAGGTGGTCGGCGATCGGGCCGAGTACCAGCGCCGGCATGAACTGCAGCACGGTCAGGATGACGATCACCGAGACCAGGGTCAGGGCGAAGGTCGGGGTTTCGATCTGCAGGCTGCCGGCAGACTCCGGCGCCTGGCGCTTGGCGGCCAGCTGTGCGGCCACCACCAGCGGGATGATCAGCAGCGGGAAGCGGCCCAGCAGCAGCACCAGCGAGCAGCTCAGGTTCCACCACAGCGTGGCGTCACCCAGCCCTTCGAAGCCCGAGCCGTTGTTGGCGTAGGCCGAGACGTACTCGTAGAACACCTGGCTGATGCCATGGAAACCGGGGTTGGAGGTGCCCGCCAGGCCGGGTACGGCCAGGGTGATCGCGGTGAACACCAGCAGGGTGATCGGCTGCAGCAGCACCAGCAGGGCCAGCAGGCGCACCTGTGGCGTCTCCAGCTTGCGGCCGAACAGTTCCGGCGTACGTCCGGTCATCAACCCGGCCAGGAACACACCCAGCAGCAGGTACACGATGAACTGCTGCAGGCCACAACCGATGCCGCCCCAGATCGCGCTGACCAGCATGTTGACCATCGCGATGCCGCCACTCAGCGGTGCCAGCGAGTCGTGCATGCCGTTGACCGAACCGTTGGAGACCTGGGTGGTCACCGCCGCCCACAGCGCAGTGCCGTCGGCACCGAAGCGCACTTCCTTGCCTTCCATCAGCAGCGGGGTGGCGGCGCTGGCGCTATGCCCTTCGCTCCACATCATCGCGCCGGTGGACAGCAGCGACATGCCCAGCATGCAGCTGAACACCAGGGCGCCGAAGCGACGCCGGCCAGTGAACGCACCGATCATGAAGATCACCGCCATCGGCACCAGCAGGATGCCGACCACTTCCAGCATGTTCGATACCGGGGTCGGGTTTTCCAGCGGGAAGCTGCTGTTCGGGCCGTACCAGCCGCCACCGTTGGCGCCCAGCTGCTTGGCCGCGACCATCGCCGCTACCGGGCCCAACGGCAGCTTCTGTGCGGCCATGCCGGCACTGGCATCGATCGGTGTGGCCTGTGGGCCACCGGCCATCGTCGATGGCACGCCCTGGCTGGTCAGCACCAGCGTCCACACCAGGCACAGCGGCAGCAGGAAGCGCACGCACAGGCGCACCACGTCCACGTAGTAGTTGCCCACCGCCACCTGGCGGTCATCGCCGCTGCCGGTGGCCGCCGCAGTCTGCGGCGCACGCGAGAACAACGCGCGCAGCGTCGCCACCGCCAGCGCCAGGCCCATCATCGGCGTCACCACCTGCAGGCCGGTGATGCCGGTCATCTGCGAGAGGTAGGACAGCTGCGCCTGGCCCGAATAGTGCTGCTGGTTGGTGTTGGTCAGGAACGAGATCATCGTGTGCAGCGCGGTGTCCCAGCGCATGTTCGGGATCTGATCCGGATTCAGCGGCAGCCAGGCCTGGGTCATGAACACCGCCTGGGTCAGTACCGCGACCACCACGTTGCTCAGTACGAAGGCCAGCACGTAGCCGCGCCAGGACATCGAGCGCGATGGATCGACACCGAACACCCTGTACAGCGGCTTCTCGATCCAGTGGAACAGCACGTCGACCTTCATCGGCGTGCCACGCATCACGCGGGCCAGGTACAGGCCCAGCGGCCACGCCAGCAGCAGGCTGGCGGCAATAATCACAAGCATCTCAGTCATGGCCGGCTCCGCTCAGAACGACTCGGGCCGCAGCACGACATAAAGAAGATAGGCGGCGGCGACCAGCACCAGCACGCCACACAACAACGACAGCCAGGGGGACATTGCAATAGCGTCCTGGTGGAACCCCTCCACCTCAGGCCGTCATCGTCGTCCTGCCCCCCATAAACGCACTACGCGCCGGACCGGGCCGACGCGTAAAGAGTGCATAAATTCCGTGGGCCAACCCGTAACCAGGCGCCGCCTTCTGTATCCCCCGCCATGCCGGGTGATGCTTTCCGTAGAGTCGAGCTTGCTCGACTGATTCTCGGGCAGGAACAGTCGAGCAAGCTCGACTCTACCCGGGAATCACGGGGCCTGGCTCGCCGGCACCAGCCCCTTCAGCTCGCGATAGCGCTGCAGGGTGCTTTCAATTTCCGCCTTCAGCGCCTGCTGCTGCTGCAGGAACCCGGCCTGCAGGCGCTGCTGCGACTGCAGCTGCACGTGCCGCTGGCGGATCGCCTCGGCTTGCTTGTCGGCCACCTTGGCACCGGCCAGTTCGCGGTCACCGGCCGCCGACAATAGAGCCACCAGCGACTCACGCAGGCTGGTGACGTTGTACTCGGCCGTCTTCAGGTTGTTGTCCAGCACTTCCTGGCGCTCGGCGAACACCCGGCGCAGGTCGTCCTCGCTGCCATAGGTGGTCAGCATCGCCTGCTCGGTGCGCTGGCGGGTCTGCTCGGCCATCAGATCCAGTTGCTGCTGCGCGGCCACCGTGCTGGCGGCGGCGCGCTCTTCGTCGGTCAACGCGCGCTGGACCTGCGCATTGCGCAGGCCACTCTTCGCGTTGAATTCCTCGCGGGCATGGTTGACCGCATCGGCCGGCAGCGAATCACTGCAGATCCGCTCCTTGCCCTCGTTCCAGCAGTACAGCTTCTTTTCCGTCTTGTCGCCGCCCCGCGGCTGCGCCGGCACGGTGAACGGTACGGCCAGCAGCAGGCCGGCAAAGAGCACAGCAGGAACTCGGGACATGACCTTTCCCCTGGGTCGGTCAGCGGATCGAACGGACGCCGTACTGGGCCCGGTAGGCTTCCAGCGGCTGCCGGTAACCCACAAGTTCCGGGTTGCCGGAGGCGAAATCAAGCAGATCGGCCAGCGTCGCCACGGCGATCACCGGAATGCCGGCTTCCTCGGCCACGGCCTGTGCGGCGGAGCGATGGTCGGTGTCCGAGGCGATCTCCTGGCGGTCCAGCGCGACCACGATGCCGGCCGGGATGCCACCGGCGTCGCGGATGATGCCCAGCGCTTCGCGGATCGCAGTGCCGGCGGTGATCACGTCATCGACGATCAGCACGCGCTTGCCATTCATGTCGGCGCCGATCAGCTGGCCGCCTTCGCCATGGGCCTTGGCTTCCTTGCGGTTGAACGACAGCGGCAGGTCGCGGCCACGCTGGGCCAGCTCGCAGGCCATCGCGGTGGCCAGCGGAATGCCCTTGTAGGCCGGGCCGAACACCACGTCGTACTTGATCCCGGTGGCGTCGATGGCGTCGGAATAGCACGCGCCCAGCTGCGACAGCAGGGAGCCGGAGTCGAAGCGACCGGCGTTGAAGAAATAGGGGCTCAGCCGGCCGGACTTGAGGGTGAACTGGCCGAAGCGGAGGGCATCGGCGGTCAGGGCCAGCTGCAGGAAACGGTGACGGTGGTCGCTCATCAAAACTCGATTCATCTTCATTTGGAGCACAAATCCTAATCCAGCTGGGCGTTTCGCGCTCGTCCAGCGCCTTGTGAAGGGTGCCCGGGCGGTGCCCGGCGGACTGCGCAGCCCGGCAGGCAACCGGTATGCTTGCCCGGTTTCCCGCCGCAGGTCCCCCGCATGCGCATCATCAGTTTCAACGCCAATGGCATCCGTTCCGCCGCGACCAAGGGCTTCCTCGACTGGTTCCGTGCCCAGGACGCCGACGTCCTGTGCATCCAAGAGACCAAGGCCCAGGAAGACCAGCTGACCGACCCGATGTTCCGCCCGGACGGCCACCACTGCTTCTACCGCGACGCCATCACCAAGAAGGGCTACAGCGGCGTGGCGATCTACAGCAAGCGCGAGCCGGACCAGGTCATCACTCGCTGGGCTGGGCCCCGTTCGACGACGAAGGCCGCTACATCGAGGCGCGCTACGGCAACCTCAGCGTGGTCTCCTTCTATATCCCGTCCGGCAGCTCGGGCGACCTGCGCCAGGGCTTCAAGTTCGAAGTGATGGAATGGCTGCGGCCGATCCTCGAGGAGTGGGCGCGCAGCGGCCGCGACTACGTGCTGTGTGGCGACTGGAACATCGTGCGTTCGGCGCTGGACATCAAGAACTGGAAGTCCAACCAGAAGAACTCCGGCTGCCTGCCGGAAGAGCGCGACTGGCTCAACGCCCTGTGCGCCGACCACGGCCAGGCCACTGATGTCGCCGCCGGCCGTGGCTGGGCCGATGCCTACCGCCTGCTCAATCCCACCGGCGAGGACTACACCTGGTGGAGCAACCGCGGCGCCGCCCGTGCCAACAACGTCGGTTGGCGCATCGACTACCAGTTCATCACCCCGGGCCTGCGTGACCGCCTGCGCAGCTGCTCGATCTACCGCGACGAGCGCTTCTCCGACCACGCGCCGTTCACCGTGGACTACGACCTGTGACCGAGGCTGCCAAGCCGCGCCGGCCGTGGCAGCAGGTGGTTTCCAACCTGAGCCAGCGCAAGGTGCTGGCGATGCTGCTGCTCGGCTTCAGTTCCGGCCTGCCGATCTATCTGGTGGGCAACACGCTCGGCTTCTGGATGCGCAAGGAAGGCATCGAGCTGAGCACGATCGGCTTCCTGTCATGGGTCGGGCTGGCCTACACCATGAAGTTCCTGTGGGCACCGATCGTCGACAAGACCGACGTGCCTCTGTTCGGCCGCTTTGGCCGCCGCCGTGGCTGGATGCTGCTGTCGCAGCTGGTTGTGGTGGTGGGCCTGGTCGGCATGGCGCTGGTCCAGCCGAAGGGGGGCCAGATCCAGTTCCTGGGTATCGCCTGGCAGCACATCGTCGTGTTCGGCGTGATGGCTGTGATCGTGGCGTTTGCCTCGGCCACCCAGGACATCGTCATCGATGCCTGGCGCATTGAAAGTGCTGACAACAGCGAGCAGCTTGGACTGCTGACCTCATCCTCCGCACTGGGCTACCGCACTGCATTGCTGGTCACAGATGCGTTGATCCTGATCATCGCGGCCCGTGTTGGCTGGCAGGTCTCCTACGAGATCATGGCTGTGCTGATGGCGCTTGGCGTGGTGGCCGTGGTCATGGCCCGTGAACCCGCGCGGGAAGTGGCTGCCGTGCAGGCACAGGCGACCTCCCTGTGGACGCCGCGCGGACTGTTCGACGCCGTGGCGGGGCCGTTCATCGCCTTCGTCCGCGAGCATCGCAGTGGCGCGATCCTGATCCTGGTGGCCATCAGCGTCTATCGCATGGCCGACTTCGTCATGGGGCCGATGGCCAATCCGTTCTACGTCGATCTTGGCCTGGACGAGGACACCGTTGGCGCTGTGCGGGGCTCGGTGGGCCTGGTCGCGACCTTCGTCGGCATTGCTGCGGCGGGCCTGGTCTCGGTTCGCTGGGGGGTGCTGGCGGCGCTGATGGTGGGTGCCGTGCTGGGTCCGGCCTCCAACCTGGCGTTTGCCTGGTTGGCCTATTCGGGCCCGGACACGACCCATTTCGCCGTGGCCATGGCAATCGACAACTTCGCCAGCGGTTTCGCCGGTACGGCGCTGATCGCCTATATGTCGAGCCTGACCAGCATCGGATATACCGCAACCCAGTACGCGCTGCTGAGTTCGTTCTACGCAATGCCCGGCAAGGCGCTCAAGGGGCTCTCCGGGTGGTCGGTACAGACGCTCGCACAGGGTCGGACGCTGCTGGAAGGCTACGCGCTGTTCTTCGTCGGTACCGCGCTGGTGGCGATCCCGGTGGTGATCCTCTGCGCCCTGCTGATCCTGCAGCAGCGTCGTCGCCAGGCCGCCAGCTCGACCTGATTGCCTGCCCGCCCGGTCTGCGGGATCATCGCCCCCGACGCGCCGAGGGGGCGGTGCCTTGCGAACGGGGAAGTGAGCATGGCCGACGTTGTGCTGCGGGACTTGGACCCGCTGCTGCTGGAACGCATCCGACGTGTCGCGGTCGCCCGCGGCTGGACCCACGAACAGACCTGCGCTGCCTTGCTGGAGCAGGGTCTGTTCAGCAGTGAACTGGAGGTTCGCTCCGGCTTCGGCGATCCCGAAGTGGACGCCCTCTCCGACGCCATCGCCGCCCTGCAGGCCCTGCCCGCAGGGCAGGGCTTCGATTAGCGCCTTTGTAGAGCCGAGCCATGCTCGGCTTTGCGCGGCCGGGCCAAGAGCAGCCGAGCATGGCTCGGCTCTACAAAGGCGCCTCACCTGCGTGGATGGCGCCACTCACGCTAGGTGGATCGCACCCAGGATCCGCGGGCCCTTCGCCCCGGTCACGCTCGGCAGATTGCCGGCCAGCCCGTCCATCGTCCGTTGCGCCAACCACGCAAAGCCCATCGCCTCCACGTACTCCGGGTCCAGCCCGTGCACCGCGCTGGACTCCACCTGCACCCCCGGCAGCCGCGCCGCCAGGCGCTTCATCAGTTGCCGGTTGCGCACCCCGCCGCCACAGACCAGCAGGCGCCGGGTCTGCGGCTGCTGCGCCAGCAGCGCATCGGCCACCGTCGCCACGGTCAGCTCCAGCAGGGTGGCCTGCACATCGGCGGCAGCGTACTGGCCTTCGCCCATGTGCGCCTCAGCCCAGGCCAGATGGAACTGCTCGCGCCCGGTGCTCTTCGGCGGCGGCAGCGCGAACCACGGGTCCGAACCCCAGCCGGCGAGCAGGCTTTCGTCCACCGCGCCGCTGGCGGCGTAGGCGCCGTCGGCATCGAAGGTGCGGCCGGTGTGGCGCTGGCACCAGGCATCCATCAACGCGTTGGCCGGGCCGGTATCGAAGCCACGCACCGCACCTTCGCGCGGGATCAGGGTCAGGTTGGCGATGCCGCCCAGGTTGAGCACCGCGCGGTCCTCATCGGCGGTGCCCAGCATGCCCAGGTGAAAGGCCGGCATCAGCGGTGCGCCATGGCCACCGGCTGCCACGTCGCGGCGGCGGAAGTCGGACACCGTGGTGATTCCGGTCAGCTCCGCGATGCGGTTGCCATCGCCCAACTGCACGGTGAAGGCGGGGTTGGCCAGCGGGCGATGGCGCACGGTCTGGCCGTGCGAGCCGATCGCGCGCACCTGGCTGCGATCCACGCCGGCCTCGGCCAGCAGCTGGTTGGCGGCTTCGGCGAAGTTGATCGCGATCCGCGCATCCAGCTCGCCCAGCTCCTCCAGCGAGTCCAGCGGGCCGCCCTCACCCAGCGCCACCAGCCGCGCACGCAGCACCGGCTCCCAGCGGGCGGTCAGCCCGTGCACGAAGCGGCAGCCGCCGCCGGCGGGGAACTGCACCAGCGCGGCATCGATGCCATCGGCGCTGGTGCCCGACATCAGGCCAAGGTACAGGGGGGCGTCAGCGTCGGCAGTCGTGTTCATGGCAGGCATAAAAAAAAGGACGCGGCAAGCTTGGGCTGCCGCGTCCTTCTTCGTCAACGCAGGGCGCTCAGCCGCGCTTGCGGCCGGTCGCCTGCCTGTCCTTGGCGCTGGCAACCTCGGGGGCGGCCTCGTCGCGGCTGGTCGGTGCCGGGCTGGCATCGGCGTAGATCAGCTTCTCCATGCCCTGGATGCGGGCCATCGCCGGCGCGGTCTGCGCGCGGAAGGCGACCAGCTCGGCGCCCTTCAGCGGCTCCGGCGGCGGCATGGTCACGGTCAGCGGGTTGCGGTGCTCGCCGTTGACGCGGAATTCGTAGTGCAGGTGCGGGCCGGTGGCCAGGCCGGTCGAGCCGACATAACCGATCACCGTGCCCTGGGCCACCCGCTGGCCGGTCTTGATGTTCGCAAAGCGCGACATGTGCCCGTACAGGGTGGTGTGGCCGCGGCCGTGGTCGAGGATCACCACATTGCCGTAGCCGCGCTGCACGCCGGCGAACTGCACGCGGGCATCGCCGGCGGCCATGATCGGGGTGCCGGTGCGCGCGGCGTAGTCCACGCCCTTGTGCATGCGCATCTTGCCCAGCACCGGGTGCTTGCGCGCGCCGAAGGTCGAGCTCAAGCGTGCGAAGGGGATCGGCATGCGGATGAAGCTCTTCTTCAGCGAACGGCCGTTGATGTCGTAGTACTCGGACTTGCCGTTGCGGTCGAAGCGGAAGCCGGAATAGGTCTTGCCACCGGTGGTGAAAGTCGCCGCCAGGATCTTGCTGGTGTCCACCTTCTCGCCTTCGCGCCAGGTTTCATCCATCACCACGCTGAAGCGGTCACCCGGCTGCAGGTCCTTCGAGAAGTCGATGTCGTACTTGAAGATGTCGTCGGTCATCGTCGCGATCGCCGACGGTGACAGGCCGGCCCGTCGGGCCGCGGCATACAGCGAACTGGTGATCTCGCCGCTGGTGACCACGGTGCGCGTAGAGGTCTCGCGCTGGGTCACCTTCTCCTTGATGTCGTCGCCGGCCAGGCTCAGTTCCACCCGGTTGTCGGCATCGCGGTCGAAGCGGATGCTGCGCAGGTCACCGGACAGCGGCATGTCGAAGGCGATCTCGGCACCCGGGCGCAGCTTGGTCAGCGCCTCACGCGCGCCCGGATGGTCCAGTACCCGGTGCAGGGTGGTGGCCGGGATGCCAGCCTTGTCGAACAGATCGCTCAGGGTCTGGCCGCGCTGCACCCGCAGCACCTGCCAGCTGTCACCGGGTACCTGCT
Source organism: Stenotrophomonas sp. SBJS02 (assembly GCF_020428325.2). Classification (NCBI taxonomy): domain Bacteria; kingdom Pseudomonadati; phylum Pseudomonadota; class Gammaproteobacteria; order Lysobacterales; family Lysobacteraceae; genus Stenotrophomonas; species Stenotrophomonas sp. SBJS02. The sequence goes on from NZ_CP109812.1 coordinate 368,888, forward strand.
GCTGGCGGGCCATGGTCAGCGGCGGCAACGGCAGCGCCAGGCTGGTATGGCTGTCGGCGAAGGGCGCGTCGATGGTGTGCGAGAAGCCGGGCACGATGGTCGCCACCAGGGCGCCGATGGTCGCGAACAGGCTGGCGTGCATCCAATGGCGCCGGGTCCAGCGTTCATTGAAGGCGGCGGGAAGATGTTGCCTGAGCTTCCGATGCAGGGCGTTGTCGTGCAGGACGTGGAGGCGTTCCTGGAAGCGCTGCTTGCGTGCGCGCCCTTGTTCGGAATTGTGCATCGGCGGTTTTTTCCTGGCAGCCCGGGAGCGCGGGCCTGATCGCCGGTTACCATAGACACCTGAGAAAACCGCGTCAAACCCTTGTGCCCATTGGCTTTTGTGAAGCCAATCGGGTTAACTTTGCTTTAACACCCCACACAAGAATCGGCGTTGCCGGGAGTAGTCACGTGTCCTCGATTGAAGAAGCCCTTGCCCTGATCGGCCGCGGTGCCGACGAGATCCTCAAGCTTGAGGATCTGCGTGCGCGCCTGCAGGAAGGCCGTCCGTTGCGGATCAAGGCCGGCTTCGACCCCACCGCGCCCGACCTGCACCTTGGCCATACGGTGCTGCTGAACAAGATGCGCCAGTTCCAGGACCTCGGCCACCAGGTCATTTTCCTGATCGGCGACTTCACCGGCATGATCGGCGACCCGTCCGGCAAGAGCCTCACCCGCAAGCCGCTCAGCCGCGAGGACGTGCTGGCCAACGCCCGCACCTATGAAGAGCAGGTGTTCAAGGTGCTGGACCGCAGCCGTACCGAAGTCCGCTTCAACTCGGAGTGGTTCGGCAAGATGGGCGCGGCCGACATGATCCGCCTGGCCGGCCAGCACACCGTGGCGCGCATGCTCGAGCGCGACGACTTCGCCAAGCGCTACGCCGCCCAGCAGTCCATCGCCATTCACGAGTTCCTGTACCCGCTGGTGCAGGGCTACGACTCGGTGGCCCTGGAGGCCGACGTCGAGCTGGGCGGTACCGACCAGAAGTTCAATCTGCTGATGGGCCGTGGCCTGCAGGAGCACCATGGCCAGAAGCCGCAGGTGGTGCTGACCATGCCGCTGCTGGAAGGCCTG